>CAINOV010000343.1 GCA_903851655.1 uncultured Caulobacterales bacterium | reverse complement strand
CCGGTGATGGCCGCGCCCATCCTGGCCGGCGCGCAGCGTCAGGCGCGGGGCGCCGTCTCCCGCGCCCTCCGGCCGGAGGGGACCGGCGACTGGCTGCTGGTCGCCACCCTGTCGGGGGTGGGCTATGTGCGGTCGAACGGCCGGAGCCGGGACCTGACCTGCGGGGACCTGCTGCTGTTCCGGCCGGGGGCGGCGCAGGACTACGGACACCGGGACGACGACGGCTGCTGGCGGAATGTCTGGATTCATTTCCGGCCGCGGGAGGACTGGCTCCGCTGGCTGGCCTGGCCCGCCGTGGCGCCCGGCGTCATGCTGCGGCGGGAGGCGGCCCAGCTGGACCGCCTCGCCCCCCTGTTCGACCGCATCGCCGCATCGGCGGACGGGACCCTGCTGGGTCGGCAGAAGGCGATGAACGCCCTGGAGCAGGTGCTGCTGACCCTCGCCCGGGATCCCGAGGATCGCGGGGTCGCGGATCCCCGACTGCAGCGGGTGCTGGATCACATCGCCGCGGATCCTGCGGCGCCCCTCGACCTGACGTCCCTGGCCGCCATAGCCGGCCTGTCCCGCTCGCGGTTGAACAGCCTCTTCCGCGAGCAGACCGGCCAGACGTCCCAGGCCTATGTGGAGGGCCTGCGGCTGTTGCGCGCGGCGGAGCTGCTGCACGCAGGACGCGCAAGGGTCGCCCAGGCCGCCGAGGCTGCCGGGTTCAGCAATCCCTTCTACTTCGCCACCCGGTTCCGCAAGACCTTCGGCGCCACGCCCAGCCAGTACCGCAGGGCCGCCCTGCGCGGATCGGGTCCGTCCGAGCCGGCCGTCCGGGCGACCCGACCCGACGCCTGCGGGAGCTGATTCGGCCCTGGGCGCGGTCCCCGGCCGGGGGATTTCCCATGTTCGCCAGACCCTTGGCGGACGAATTGAAAACGATTGCAAATCTATCAGGCGGCGCCGACTTCGATGTTGGACCGGCGCCCGTGTTGACTAATCCCATTAATATGACTAATTCCTGACAGCAGGCTCCATCGCGGCGGCCAGAACCAATGGGCGAAGCTTCAATCGCCGTCACATCACCCTGGGGGGGAAGACATGGAAAGCAGACTTCACGCTGCGCGTGCGTTTACGCGTCGGAATCTGGCGGCCCTTGCCGGCGGCGCGTCGGTGGCCGCCCTGGTGATGGCGGCGCCTGGACTGGCGCTGGCCGCAGATGCGCCCGCCAGCGAGCCGACCACCGTCGACGCGGTGGTGGTCACCGGCCTGAAGGCCAGCCTGGCCAACGCCATCGCCGTCAAGCGCGCATCGGACGTGATCGTCGACTCGATCGCCTCCGAGGATCTCGGCAAGTTCCCGGACAGCAACGTCGCGGAATCCCTCCAGCGGATCACCGGCGTCTCCATCGATCGCGACCAGGGCGAGGGCCGGCTGGTCACGGTCCGCGGTTTCGGCCCGCAGTACAACTCGGTGCTGGTGAACGGTCGGACGCTGGCCAGTGAAAACCCGGGCCGCGAATTCAGCTTCGACCTGCTGGCGGCGGATCTGATCTCCGGCGCGGACGTGTACAAGTCCAGCAACGCCGCGCTCCAGGAGGGCGGTATCGGGTCGACCATCAATCTGAAGACGGCGCGTCCGCTGGACATCAAGGGCCAGAAGATCGTCCTGTCGGCCAAGGAAAACTACGAAGACCTGTCCGGCAAGTCGTCGCCGGACCTGTTCGGTCTCTACTCCAACACCTTCATGGACGGCCGGCTCGGGGTCCTGGGTTCGGTCTCGTACCAGCAGCGCCAGGCGCGCATCGATTCCGCCGTGGTCGAGGGCTACAACCACACCAGCGTCGGCGGCAATGTCGGCGCCCCCATCCTGAACGTCAGCGCGCCGGCGGACTACTACCAGCTGGTGGACCAGGAAGACCGCAAGCGCACGGCCGTGACCGGCACGGTCCAGTATCGCGCCACGGACAACCTGACCCTGACCTTCGACGGCATCTACAACAAGTTCGATGTGAAGTCCGTGGCCAGTGAGGTCAGCCATTACTTCACGCCGGGCGATCTTACCAATGTCACCCTGGACGCCAATCGTACGGTCACCAGCTTCACCCAGAACACCGTCCACACCGACTACGTGGCGACCAACGTGAACCGGCCGACGGAACTGAAGATGGCCGGCTTCAACGCCGACTGGCATCCGAACGATCACGTGAACATCAAGTTCGACACCTCCTGGTCCCAGGCGGAAGACAACAACGGCGGCAAGAAGATCTTCGCCGTTATCGGCTTCACCAACCCGGCGACGTTCACCAGCACGGGCGGCGGTCTGCCGAACCTGACGGCGGTGAACAGCTTCGTGAACCCGGCCCTGGGACGCGCCCACTTCGCCACCTACCAGGGATCGAACATCCGCGACACGGTCTACGAGACCCGTCTCGATGGAGTGTTCAAGACCGACTACGAGAACTTCACCGAGGTCCGCGCCGGCGCCATCTATTCTGACCGCACCAAGACCAACCAGCTGATCCAGACCAGCTCGAACGTCTGGTGCACCTACTGCGGCTATCCGATCCCGGTGCCGGCCAGCCTGCTGAAGGCCTTCTCGCCGAGCGGCGGCTTCCTGAGCGGAGAGGGCGGCAACTTCCCGCGCCAGTGGCTGACCTATGACCCCAAGGCCTATTTCGCCTTCCTTGAAAGCCAGGCCGCGGCCAACGCCGTGGACGCCGCCACCGGCAAGCCGATCGGGACCTCCTACGCCAACATCCTGGCGCTGGGCGGGTACAAGCCGGTGCTGCAGCCCAGCTCCTACGAGGTCAACGAAAAGGTGTTCGGCGGCTATCTGCAGGCCGACTTCAAGGGCGTCATCGGCGGCATGAAGTGGAACGCCACGGTGGGCGGCCGCTATGTGCACACCGAGCTGACCTCCACCGGCACGGAGCAGCCCCTGACCCAGCTCGACCCGAACCCGCTGGACTCGACGACCTACAACGCGACCTTCGGCACCAGCGCGCCGATCACCCAGAGCACGGCCTATGACAACTTCCTGCCGAGCCTGAACGTGAAGGTGGACGTGGCTCCGGACATGCTGGTGCGGTTCGCGGCGTCCCAGACCCTGACCCGTCCCAACCTGACGGATCTGGCGCCGCAGCTGACCTACACCAACCTGCGTCCGGGCGTCCTGCTGGCGGCGGGGGGCAACCCGGCCCTCACCCCGATGAAGTCCACCAACTTCGACCTCTCTTATGAGTGGTACTACCAGAAGTCCGGCTACTTCACCGTCGCAGCCTTCTACAAGGACCTGAAGGACTTCATCGTCGACGGCGTCGCCAACGAGGTCTTCCCGGTCACCATCAATACGACGCCCCCGAGCAGCTCGGCGACGTTCGCCGTCACCCGCCCGCGGAACGTGGCGAACGCCGAGGTGCACGGGATCGAAATCGGGTTCCAGCACACCTTCGACTATCTGCCTGCGCCGTTTGACGGTCTGGGCGTGACGGCCAACGCCACCTTCGTCAGCTCCGGGGCGGGCTCCGGCCCGGGCCTGGCCCTGCCGGGCCTCGGCGACAGCCAGAACCTGGTCGGCTTCTACGCCAAGGGTCCGATTGAAGTGCGGGTGGCCTACAATCACCGCGACGGGTTCCTGTCCACCCAGTCCAACCCCACCGGCGGCGATCCGATCAACACCAAGTCGGCCGGCCAGATCGACGTGCAGGCCAGCTATCGGGTGACCCCGAACCTGACCCTGGTGGCGGAAGGGATCAACCTGAACGACGCCCAGACCCGGACCTATGGCCAGTACGCCTCGCAGTTCGTCAGTCTGGTGGAAACCGGGCCGCGCTACGCCGTCGGCGCGCGCCTGACCTTCTAGTCCGTCGAACGCAACGTCCGCGCCGTCCTGGCGGCGCATCTCCCGTAAACTGGGCCGCCGGTGGAACTCCCGCCGGCGGCCCTTTCTTTGTGCGCCGCGGGTCGCGGCCTATCCGGCGGGGCGCGCGTCCCGGGCCCGGAGATGCAGGAGGAATCCCTCCTGCGGCTGCAGCCGGGGCGGTTGCAGCCCGGCGTGCAGCAGCAGGTCGCCGGAGACGTCGAGCCCCCTCCGCAGGGCCGCGGCGACGGGAGAGGCGTCTCCCTCGCCGTGGGGCCATACCAGCTCCACCCGATAGGTCCGGTCCGGCGCCAGTCCGGCCAGGCGAAGGGTTTCCGTGAAATAGCCGCGGGGCTCGGCGACCTGGGTGAAGCTGAACAGGGCCTCGGTCTTGTCGGCCGAGACGATGCCGAAGGCGGCTTCCCCCTCCGGACGGTCGAGGCGGTACAGGTCGCCGGAGTGGATCAGGGCGCGGTGGGTCTTGTACAGCGCCACCCCCGCCGCCAGGGTCTCCCGCTCCGGGGGGGTGAGGACGCGCAGGTCCGCCTCGATGCCGAAATGACCGAACAGGGCCGTGGACACCCGGGTGGCCATGGACACCCGCCGGCCGGTGATGTGGCAGTCGGTGGGGCCCACATGGGCCCCCATCAGCTCCGCCGGAAGAAACGTGGACAGGCCCCGCTGGATCGCCAACCGGTCCAGGGCGTCGTTGGTGTCGGAGGTCCAGACCCGGTCCGTCCGCTCGAGCACTCCCAGGTCGGCGCGGCCGCCGCCGGAGGCGCAGGTCTCGATCTCCACCCCCGGATGCGCCCGGCGCAGCTGATCCAGCATCGCGTAGAGGCCCCGCACATGGGCGTGGGCGGCCATCCGGCCGTCGGCGCCGCCGGGGTGGCTGAGATCCCGGTTCATGTCCCATTTGATGTAGGCGATCGGCAGGGCCTGGAGCAGGGCGTCGATGCGGCCGTGGATGTGCGCGCGGACGTCCGCGCGGCTGAAGTCCAGCACCAGCTGGTGGCGGAAGGACAGCTGCGGCGCGGGGGGCGCGGCCAGCACCCAGCCCGGATGGGCGCGGAACAGGTCGCTGTCCGGATTGACCATTTCCGGCTCGAACCACAGGCCGAACTCCATGCCAAGGTCCT
>CAINOV010000342.1 GCA_903851655.1 uncultured Caulobacterales bacterium | reverse complement strand
CGCCACCAAGCGCATGTATGTGCACAAGGACATCTACGAGCCCCTGCGCGACGCCCTGGTGGCCTATGCGAAGACGGTGAAGGTGGGCGACGGGGCCGAACAGGGCTCGCAGATCGGTCCGATCAACAACCGGCAGCAATACGCCCGGGTGCTGGAGCTGATCGCCGACGCCAAGGCCAGGGGCTACAATTTCGTGCTCGGCGGCGAGGCGTCGCCGGGCCCCGGCTACTTCGTGCCGATCAGCATCATCGACAACCCGCCCGAGGACAGCCGCATCGTGCAGGAGGAGCAGTTCGGCCCGGTGCTGCCCCTGCTGAAGTTCGACGACATCGACGACGTGATCGCCAGGACCAACGCCACCGACTACGGCCTGGGCGCCTCGATCTGGAGCGCCGACGAGGACAAGGCCCTGGCTCTCTCCAGCCGGATCGCCTCGGGCACGGTGTGGATCAACGAGGCGGGCTACCTGTCGCCCCTCGGGGCCTTCGGCGGCATGAAGCAGTCGGGCCTGGGCAGTGAGGGCGCGCTGGAGGGTCTGCTGGAATACACCAACGCCCAGACGGTCTATGTGAAGAAGAAGGCCCCGGCCCCCGCGGCGGAGTGACGCGGGGGGGCTTGTGGGTCCGGGCTGGGTTGCGTGGTAGTCTATCGCCATGAGCCGCACCCCATTGCCTGAGCCGCCCGTCGCCACCGCGCCCGCCGACCGTATGAGCGGTGTGGGGATGCGCGCAGCCGGTCCGCTGGCGGAGTCCGTCGCCAAGGCCACTCCCATGCCGCAGATGGACAAGGCGGCGCGGGAACGCGCGCGAAAGGCGAGAGCGATCGTGAAGGCGTGCGCACACATCTTCGCCGATGCTCCCGATCCGGCGGCCCAGGACGATCTCCTGTATGATGAACTCGGTTTGCCTCGGTGATCGTCGACGCATCTGCCCTCGTGGCGATCATTCAGCACGAGCCGGAGGCGGATCGCTTCATCGACCTGATCGCCGGTGACAAGCAGCCGGCGATGTCGGCTGCCACCTATCTGGAAGCGGCCATTGTCATTGATGGTCGGCGCGACGCCGAAGCCAGCGCAAGCGTGGAGCAGCTCGTCGCAGCCCTCGAAATCGAAATTTCGCCCTTCACAGTGGAGCAGGCGAGGATGGCGCGTGAAGCCTACAGGATGTTTGGAAAGGGCAGCGGCCACCCAGCCAGATTGAATCTCGGCGATTGCTTCAGCTACGCACTGGCGTCGGACCGTCAGCAGCCCCTGTTGTTCAAGGGAAAGGACTTCAGACTGACGGACCTGCGTGCGGCTGACTGAAACGAGAACCGGGGGGCCGGAGCCCCCCGTGTCCGACACTAGTTCCGCGCCTTGTCCACCAGCTTGCCCTTGGCGATCCAGGGCATCATGTCGCGCAGCTGCTTGCCCACGATCTCGATCTGGTGACGCTCCAGGAGGCCGCGGCGGGCCTTCAACTCCGGCTGGCCGGCCTGGTTCTCGAGCATGAAGTTGCGGACGAAGCGCCCTTCCTGGATGTCCGCCAGGACGCGCTTCATCTCCGCCTTGGTCTCCGGCGTGATGATCCGCGGGCCGGTGACGTACTCGCCATACTCGGCGGTGTTGGAGATCGAGTAGTTCATGTTGGCGATGCCGCCCTCATAGATCAGGTCGACGATTAGCTTCACCTCGTGCAGGCACTCGAAATAGGCCATTTCCGGGGCGTAGCCCGCCTCGACCAGGGTCTCGAAGCCCGCGCGGATCAGCTCCACCACGCCGCCGCAGAGGACCGCCTGTTCGCCGAACAGGTCGGTCTCGCATTCCTCGCGGAAGCTGGTCTCGATGACGCCGGCCCGGCCGCCGCCATTGGCCGAGGCATAGGCAAGGCCGATCTCCAGCGCATTGCCGGTGGCGTCGTGATGGATGGCGATCAGGCTCGGCACGCCGCCGCCCTTCAGATATTCCGAGCGCACCGTGTGGCCCGGGCCCTTCGGCGCGACCATCAGCACGTCCACGGTCTTCTTCGGCTCGATCAGGCCGAAATGCACGTTCAGCCCGTGGGCGAACATCAGGGCCGCGCCGTCACGGATGTGGGGGGCGATCTCGGTATTGTAGATCTCCCGCTGATGCTCGTCGGGAGCCAGGATCATGATCACGTCGGCCCAGGCGGCGGCGGCGGCCACGGTCATGACCTTCAGCCCCTCGCCTTCCGCCTTCTTGGCGGTGGCGGAGCCGGCGCGGAGCGCGACCGCGATCTCCTTCACGCCAGAGTCCCGCAGGTTCAGGGCGTGGGCGTGGCCCTGGCTGCCATAGCCGACGATCGCGACCTTCTTCTCGAGGATCCGGCTGATATCGGCGTCGCGATCATAATAGACACGCATTTCTGTAGCTCTCCGAACAGGTTGCGCCGCGAAGTTCACGTCGGCGCTTGAGGTGGAAATCAGGGGCGAGGTCAGGCGCGACCGGCGCCGCGGCTCAGGGACAGGACGCCGGTCCGGGCGATCTCGGTGAGGCCGAGGGGCCGCATCAGCGCCTCGAACTTGTCGATCTTGGACGGCGCGCCGGACACTTCGAAGACGAAGCTGTCATGGGTGGTGTCGACGATCCGGGCGCGGAAGATCTCGGACAGCTGCATCGCCTCCATCCGGGCGGCGCCGGACCCGGCGACCTTCACCAGGGCCAGTTCCCGCTCCAGGCTGTCGTCATCCTGGCCGACATCGACGACCCGACGGGTGCAGACCATCTTCTCCAGCTGGGCGCGGATCTGGGCCAGCGCCTGGGAGGAGCCGCGGGTGACCACGGTGATGCGCGAGGTGTGGTTGGCCCGGTCGGTCTCGGCGACCGTCAGGCTCTCGATATTGTAGCCCCGGGCGGCGAACAGGCCGACGACCCGGTGCAGCACGCCCGCCTCGTTGTCGACGATGATGGCGTAGGTGGCCTTCTGCTCGGCCTCCTCGGTGTGATCGAGGAAATAGGCCGACCCCGGCAGGGCGGCTGGGATGTCCGTCTTGCTGCTCAAACCAGCCTCCGTCCCGCCTGATCGATCGCCGAGCCCAGGTCCCCGGTGAAGTCGGGCAGGATCATTTCGTTGTGCGCCTTGCCGGAGGGGATCATGGGCAGGCAGTTCTCGGCCCGCTCCACCCGGCAGTCAAACAGAACCGGCTTGTCCGACGCGATCATCTCGGCGATGGCGCCGTCGAGCTCTGCAGGATTGTCGCAGCGGATCCCCACGCCCCCATAGGCCTCCGCCAGCTTCACGAAGTCCGGCAGGGCGGCGGAATAGGAATGGGCGTAACGCTCCCCGTGCAGCAGTTCCTGCCACTGGCGGACCATGCCCATCCATTCGTTGTTGAGAATGAAGACCTTCACCGGCAGGCCGTACTGGATCGCGGTGGACATCTCCTGGATGTTCATCTGGATGGAGGCGTCGCCGGCCACGTCGATGACCAGAGCGTCCGGGAACGCCAGCTGCGCGCCGATGGCGGCGGGCAGGCCGTAGCCCATGGTGCCCAGGCCACCGGAGGTCAGCCAGCGGTTGGGGGCCTCGAAGCCCATGAACTGGGCGGCCCACATCTGATGCTGGCCCACCTCGGTGGTGATGATCGGATTGCGGTCCTTCACCGCCGCCCACAGACGCTCCACCGCGTACTGCGGCTTGATCAGCTCCCCGGAGGCAGGATAGGCGAAGCACTTGCGGTCCCGCCAGCCTTCGATCTGCTTCCACCAGGGATCGAGGCGGGCCCGCGCCTCGCCGTAGCCGGCGTCCCGCCAGGCGGCGATCAGCGCGCGCAGCACCTCGCCGGCGTCACCGACAATGCCGATGTCGGCCCGGACGATCTTGCCGATGGAGGACGGGTCGATGTCGATGTGGATCTTCTTCGAGCGGGGAGAAAAGGCGTCGAGGCGTCCGGTCACCCGGTCGTCGAACCGCGCGCCGACGCACACCATGACGTCACAGTCATGCATGGCGTTGTTGGCCTCGTACGATCCGTGCATGCCCAGCATGCCCAGCCACTGGGGGTCCGAGGCCGGAAACGCGCCCAGCCCCATCAGGGTCGAGGTCACCGGCGCGCCGGTCATCCGCGCCAGCTCCCGCAAGGCCTTGGCGGCGGACGGACCGGCGTTGATGACCCCGCCGCCGGTGTAGAGGATCGGCCGCCGGGCGCCGGCGATCAGGGCTGCGGCCTCGGCCACCCGCCGGGGATCGCCCGCCGTCTGGGGGGCGTAATGGTGGGAATAGCCCGTCCGGTTCGGCCCACGATAACGGCCGGTGGCGAACTGAACGTCCTTGGGAATGTCCACCAGCACCGGGCCGGGCCGGCCGGAGGTGGCGATCTGGAAGGCCTCATGGATGGCCTCGGCCAGGCGGTTCACGTCCTTCACCAGCACATTGTGCTTGGTGCAGGAGCGGGTGATGCCCACCGTGTCGCATTCCTGGAAGGCGTCGGTGCCGATCAGGTGCGTGGGCGCCTGGCCGGTGAGGACGACCATGGGGATGGAATCCATCAGGGCGTCGACAATGCCGGTGACGGTGTTGGTGGCGCCGGGGCCGGAGGTCACCAGCACGACTCCCGGCTTGCCGGAGGCGCGGGCGTAACCCTCCGCCGCATGAGCCGCCCCCTGTTCGTGACGGACGAGGATGTGGCGCAACCGCTCCCCGTGGACCTCGGCGTCCCGATGCATGGCGTCATAGATCGGCAGCACCGCCCCGCCCGGATAGCCGAACAGGGTGGTCACGCCCTGGTCCAGCAGCGCCCGCACCACGATCTCGGCGCCGGAGATCATCTCCGCCTCGGCGGCGGCGTCCTCGGTGTTCAGCGGCTGATGCAGGGTCATTTGGGAAGCTTTCGGGAGCGGGGTTCGGAGGCGTCATCGGGCAAGAAAAAAGGCCCTCGGAGGGGGCCTTGCGCATGCGACCGTACGGCGGGTGATCGGAACGGGATCACCCGGATACGGTCGCTCTCACTACGATTAGGCGTGCGCGCACGGCTATTGCTCCAAATACGGTCCGCTTACCTCTCACAGGCAAATTTCACCGTCAAGGCCCGAATGGCGAAATGATCTTGCAAACAGACGATTTCACCTCACCCCTTTCGGGTCAGTTGATCCACGTCCCGCACCGCGCCCCGGGCCGCGCTGGTGGTCATGGCCGCATAGGCCCGCAGCGCCGTCGACACCTTGCGCGGGCGATCCTCGGTCGGGCTCCAGGCCGCCGCCCCCCGCGCCGCCTCGTCCCGGCGGCGGGCCTCCAGCACGGCGTCGTCCACCACGAGCTCGATCCGCCGCTTGGGAATGTCGATCTCGATCCGGTCGCCGGTGCGGACCAGGGCGATCGTCCCGCCCTCCGCCGCCTCCGGCGAGACATGGCCGATGGAGAGGCCCGACGTGCCGCCGGAAAAGCGGCCGTCGGTGACCAGGGCGCAGGCCTTGCCCAGCCCCTTCGACTTCAGATAGCTGGTCGGATAGAGCATCTCCTGCATGCCGGGGCCGCCGCGGGGGCCCTCATAGCGGATCACCACCACCTCCCCGGCCTTCACGGTTCCGTTCAGGATGCCGCTGACCGCCGCATCCTGGCTCTCGAACACCCGCGCCGGGCCGGAGAAGACGAGATTGCCGTCGTCGACGCCTGCGGTTTTCACGATGCAGCCGTCCGGGGCCAGGTTGCCGAACAGCACGGCCAGGCCGCCGTCCTTCGAGAAGGCGTGCTCCGCCGAGCGGATGACGCCCGAGGTCCGGTCCAGATCCAGCGCCTCCCAGCGGCGGTTCTGG
>CAINOV010000341.1 GCA_903851655.1 uncultured Caulobacterales bacterium | reverse complement strand
GCCGCATCCGGCTGGAGGTTCCCGGCTCAAGGCCGGGAATGACCTGTTTTTATATGTATATTTTAGCCGTCATTCCCGGGCGAAGACCCGGGAACCTCGTGCAGACGTCACCGTCCGCCCAGCAGGAAGCCCAGCGTGACCAGGCCCGCGGCCATGGTCAGGGCGGCCATCCAGGTTCCCAGCCGGCGCAGGGCCGTCGGCAGGGTTCCGGCGGGGGCGACGACGGGGTCGTCGGTGAACAGGGGCAGTCGATCTCTCGGGGCCATCGCGGCCGTCTCCTGGGTTCGGGCCGGTCAGACCAGGCCGATGAAGTGGGAAATGGCCACGACGCTGCAGGCGATCATGGCCACGGCGAGGGTGTGGGCGACGCCGGTCAGCCGGTCGGGCGTCTCGGCCCGCTCCGGACTGCGGTCAAGGTAGCGCTCCGGGCGGCGGTCGCGGCGGTTGCGGCTGGGCTCGAGGTTCACGTTGATCATGTGTCTCACTCCGGGACAGGCGCGGGGGCTCTGGACCCGAACCCCGGCAACTCCCGTGCCACGGGAAATTCTCCCCGCCGGACACGGCGGATTCCCGTAATCTGAAGTGACGCTCCCCTCAGGGGGCGACGATGTTGATCACCGTGGCGATGGCGCCGAAGGCCATGCAGTAATAGGCGAAGGGATCGAAGCCCTTGACCTCGTGGCTCTTGAACCAGCGCATCAGCGCCCACAGGCTGATGAAGGCGGTGACGCCGGCCACCCCCCCCGCCGCCAGGGACAGGGGCAGGTCGATGCCCTGGGCCGCGCCGCCCACCGCATGCGCCGCCTTCTGCATCTTGACGAGCTTGGGCAGTTCGAACGCCGTGGCCAGCACGATGATCGGCGTGCCGGTCAGGAACGAGAAGCGCGCGGCGTCCTCGTGGTTCAGGCCGGTCATGTAGCCGCCGATCATGGTCGAGCCCGACCGGGACAGGCCGGGGATCAGGGCCAGGCACTGGGCGCAGCCGATGATCAGGGCGTCCAGCCAGCCCATCTGGTGCAGGGCCTTGACGGCGTTGCGCGGCTTCAGCCGCTCGGCGGCGAACAGCATGATCCCGTTCACCAGCAGGAAGATCGACACAGTCAGGGGCGAGGCGAACAGCTCGCGGATGTGCTTTTCCAGCAGCAGGCCCACCAGGCCGGCCGGAATGGTCGCCACCACCAGCCGCAGGAACAGCCGGCGCTCGTCCGCGGGCCGGGGGCCGCGGTTGAACAGCACCGCTGCGGCGAAGTCGAACCAGTCCCGCCAGAAGAACAGCAGCATGGCGATGGCCGTGCCGAAATGCATGACCACCAGGAACGGCAGGAAGCTCTCGCTGCGCTCGTCCACCGCCCAGTTCAGCAGGTCGGGAACCACCACCGCGTGACCGAGACTGGAGACCGGAAACAACTCAGTGGCGCCCTGCATGATCGCCAGAAGAAGCGCCTGTAGCCAGGTCATGGATCAATCCTGTGTGGTCGCCGGGCGGGTGTGTCCCGCGCGCGGGGAGTCATGCGTCATTGGCCGGAAGAAAGCGGCGGTGGACAGGGCTATGACGGCTCCGGGGAAAAGACGCAAGCCGCCGGTGCGATTTCGCCGCGCCCCGTACGGCCCGGGGCTCAGCCGAGGTCCGGCCGCGGGCGCGCCGCGGTCCGGGCGACCATGCGGACCACCCGCGGGCCGCCCACCTCGGCGTTGGCGGGAGCGTGCTCCGGCGGCGCCGCGGCCTCGTGCGTGGCCGTGGCGGCGAATTCCGGCGCCGCGCCCGGACGGGGCCCCTCGGCGGCGGGGGGCGCCAGCACCGGCAGGCGGACCAGCACGGCGGTGCCCTCCCCCAGCTGGCTCTCGATGCTCATGTCGCCCCCATGCAGCTGGGCGAAGGCCTTGACCAGGGACAGGCCAAGCCCCGTGCCCCGGGCCTGGTCCCCCAGGGCGCCCGCCTGCTCGAACGGCCGGCCCAGGCGCTTCAGGTCCTGGGGGTCGATGCCGATGCCGGTGTCGGCCACCGTGATCTCCAGCAGCCCGCCCACCGCATGGGTGGTGACCGTCACGTGCCCGCTGCGGGGGGTGAACTTCAGGGCGTTGGAGACGAGGTTGAGGGTGATCTGCTTCAGGGCCCGGCGGTCGGCGTTCACCGGGATCGGCTGGCCGGGCATGACGCCGCGCAGGTTGACGCCCACCTCCTCGGCCTGGACGCGCATCAGGCGCAGGGCCGCGCTCACCGCCTCCCGGGCGTCGAAGATCTCCCGGTCCAGCTGGAACCGTTCCGCCTCGATCTTGGACATGTCCAGCACGTCGCTGATCAGGTCCATCAGGTGGCGGCCGCTCTCGTGGATCAGCTCGGCGTATTCCCCGTACTTGGGGGTCAGCTCGCCGAACATGCGGGCGCGCATGATCTCGGAAAAGCCCATGATGGCGTTCAGCGGCGTGCGCAGCTCGTGGCTCATATTGGCCAGGAAGCGCGAGCGGGCCTGCAGGGTCTGCTCGGCCTTGGCGCCCCGGGCCTCCGCCTCTGCGCGGGCGGCTTCCAGCGCCGCGACCTGCGCCGTCAGGGCGGCGATGCGGGCGCCGGAGTCCCCGGACTCCGGGACAAGACTGGCGGCCGTCGGGGCGAAGACCGGGGTGGGGATCGCCCGGGCCTGGGCCGCGTGCGCCGCATGGGCGGCGGACAGCTCCGCCTCCAGGGCGATCAGGGCGTCCCGGGCGGACTGCAGCTCCGCCTCCGCCCGGGCGCGGGCCTGGTCGGACTCCCGGGCCTTGACCTCGGTCTCGGCCAGGCGGGCGGTGAGGGACAGGAGCCGGGTCTGGTCCACCGCCGGCGCAGGGGCCTCGGGCGCCGGCGCCGCGGCGGACGGCGCGGAGGCGAACGGCGACGGCGCTCGCAATGCGGCGCCGGCATAGGCCAGGGGCGAGGCGGCCACGGCGGCGGCATGGGCCTCCGGCGGGGCGGCGGCGGGGGCGCGGGCGGTCTCGGCGGTCACGTCGCGCAGCACGGCGACAACGCCGCCGCTGGCGGTGCGGCGGAGCGCGGCGCTGATCCGGTGAGACGGATCGGTGCGGGGATGGAAGCTGACCTCGCTGTCCCCGTGGTCCAGCGCCTCCCCCAGGGCGGCGCGGATGCGATCGGCGTCGGCGTCCGTCGCCGAGGCGGCGAGGCCGGAATAGAGGCTTTCGTGGCTCATCACCGCCAGGGGCTGGCCGAACACGGCGAACACGCCGTCATGGCGGTCGAGGGCCACCGCCAGGTGGGGCAGGTCGCCCAGCAGCACCTGCAGCTCCCCCACCTCGGCGTCGCGGTCGCGGGCCAGGCGGCCGGCGTTGCGCCGGGCCAGGGTCACCGCCCCCACGGCGGCCAGCAACACGTCCCCCGCGCCGATGGCGGAGAACAGCAGCAGCGCATTGCCGTGCGGCGACGGCGGCTGGGCCGCGGCGCCGATCACGCCGGCTATGGCCAGCGCCAGGGCCGAGAACAGCACCCCGTCCAGCACCCCGCCGCCCAGGGTCAGGGCCGCCAGCAGCGGCGCCAGGCACCAGGGGCTGAGCGGACCGCCCAGCCCGCCGGTGAGCACCGCGGCCGAGGCGGCGGCGGTGGCCCACAGGCCGATCAGGGCGACCCGGGCCACGCCCACGGGCCGCCACAGGGCGCCCAGCAGGCCGGGCAGGCCGCCAATGGCCAGGGCGACGATCCAGACCGGGTTGGCGTCGGCGAACAGGGCCAGCGCCAGACCCGCGCCGGCGGCCACCAGAACCGCCCAGCCCAGCGACCACAGCCGGGCGCCGCCGGCGTCGGCGCGACCCGCAGCCTGAACGGCGGACTCACGGCCGTCGGCGGGGCTGTCCGGTCGGGCGGCGCTCGCATCTGGGCTCGTCACGGGGGGCGGCTCCTCGGGAACTTACATCTGTGTGACCACGAGCCCGGATGAGCCGGGATCCCATGCACGGATTGAGCTTAGCGGTCTTGCCGAGTCGGCGCGAGGCCGCTCAATCGACAAGGGATTCAAGGGTCTCGCCCGGCGATCCGCGCGCCGGCGGGGCTGTCGGGCCCGAGCGCACTTGACGCATCGCCGGGGGCGTGAAATCGACGGATCATCATGCGGCGCGGCGCGTCCGTCCGCAACACCGGCGAAACAGCTCTCATGGCGCTACTGGGACAATTTTCCGCGAACGGCGGCGACCCTCCGGGAGAGTGGCCGGACGATCAGGCCGTGTCCCTGCGGCTGATGGGGCACGAACTGCGCACCCCGCTGAACGCCATCATCGGCTTTGCCGACATTATCGCCGACCAGCTCTACGGCCCGGCGGGGGACCCCCGCTATGTGGAGCATGCGCAGATGATCCGCGAGTCGGGCCTGCGCATGCTGGACGTGGTCAGCCGGCTGGTGGAGCTGTCCCGCCTGGAGGCCGGCGCCGCGGACCTGCACCTGCGGGAGACCCCGGCGCTGGAGCCGGTCCAGGACGCCCTGGACGCCGTCGCCGCCGCCGCGGCGGAGTCCGCCGTCCGCCTGGCGCTGGAGGCCCCGGACGGTCCGGTGCGGCTGGTCTGCGACCCCCGGGGGCTGAGCGCGGCCCTGGTCAACCTGTTGTCCAACGCCATCGCCTTCTCGCCGCCGGGGATCGCCGGCGGACCGCAGTCCGAGGTCCGGCTCCGGATCGCCCGGAAGGACGGGCGGATCCTGTTCGAGATCCGCGACCAGGGGCCCGGCGTGCCGCCGGACCAGCTGGGGCGCATCCTGCGGCCCTTCGCCCAGACCCAGAACGCCCTGGTGCGCCAGACCTCCGGCGCGGGGCTGGGCCTGCCCCTGACGCTTCGCCTGTGCGAGGCCATGGGGGGCGAGCTGAAGCTCAGCTCCCCGCCGGGATCGGGACTGGTGGCGCAGATCTGGATGCCGGCCGCGGACTAGGCCCGCCGGGCCCTCGTGACCCAGGCGGCGTTCAGGCGGCGCCGGCGACGCCGTTGCGACGGGCGGACTGCACCAGGCGGCGCAGGCGGCGGAATTCGCGCTTCAGCTCCTCGCCGGTGACCAGACGCCATTCCAGCTTGCGGCTGCTGCGCTCCATCTCCGCCCAGAAGGCGCCGAAGTGCGCCGTCTGCATCGCCGCCCGGACGGCGTCCAGCGGCAGTTTCAGGCGCGCGGCCCAGACCGGCGCCTCGGCCTCGAGGGTCCCGGCCTCCCAGCTGCGGCGCAGCTGGTTGCGCCACAGGGCCCGGCGCAGGGTGGACACCGCCACCTCCAGCGCATCGTCGCAGGGATGGTCGGGATCGCCCCGCAGGCGCAGCTGCTCGGCCACGCCGCCCATGGCCCGGCCGTCCGTGCGGGCCGAGGTCACCACCTGCACGTCGAGACTGTGGCGGATCTTGCCGTCGAACTGGCGCACGCGCTCGAACAACGCCCGGTCCTCCCCCACCGGCAGGGGGGGCAGGCCCCCGATCCGGCGATAGGTGCGGGCCCAGATGGCCGCGCTGGCGCCGCAGTTCTGGTTGTGCCGCGGCCAGGGGTCGTGCGGCTCGGGGTCGGCGCGGGCCTGCAGCTCGGCGGCCATCTGCTGGTATTCCCACTCCACCCGGCCGCGGTCGAGGACGCCGGCGTCCAGCTCCATCAGCTCCATCGGGTCGGCCATGACAAAGCCGGCCACGGCGTCGAGGCCGCCGTCCAGCTCCCGCACGCTCTGCGCCACCCAGTCCTCGTTGACCAGGGTGTCGGCGTCGGTCGTCAGGATGATCCCGTCGTCGGGCCGGACCAGGTCCGCGGCGGCGTCCATGGCCAGCTTGCGGGCCCAGCCGGCGTTGGCGAAGCCCCTGGCCAGCTCCACGCTGTGGGTCTGCACGGCCATGGGCAGCTGGTCGGCCACGGCGCGCACCTGCTCCAGCGTGCCGTCGCGGCAGTTGTTCAGCAACAGCACCACGACCATGTCGGCCAGGTCCACGTCCTCCTGCCCGGCGAGGGCGCCCAGGCACTGGACGATCCGCTCCACCTCGTCCTTCACCGGAATGGCCACCGCCACCCGGGGGGCGGCCGCCAGGGGCGGGCCGAAATGCTCGATGCTGATGTCGAAGGACGCCGGCTCAGCGAGCTCCGGCTGGGTTGCAAGGGTCATCGGACGCATGCGCCCCCGACCGGGTCCGGAGCGACGGAACAGGCGGCGACCGGACGCAGGCCGACGCGGCGCGGGGCGAACGACGACACGGGGCGGCGCGGAACGCTCACGGCGGGGACCTCGGAAAGCGCGGAAACTGTCATGCGGGGGTTCGGAATGGGGGCGACCTTGTCTGGCTCGGCGCGGGGCCGTGTCTGGATCGGCGCAATGCCATGTCCGCACCGACACCGTCCTGGGACCGTGCGTCGAGCGGCGGCGCGCGGGTCTTGACGCGACCCGCCCGCAGTTCGTCTCCCTTAGACGATTGAGGTCGCCGCCGCCAGACCTGAATGGCGCCCCCCACGCCAACCGTTATAAACAGACCGGGTCCGGGGCCGGAACCGCCGTCCGACCGGATCCTGCGTCAGCCGGTCCCGCACGGGGAGATCCCGGCGGAACCGGCCGCGCGGGTCCGCCCCTCAGGGGCTTTCCGCAAGTCCCGCCGCCAGCAGGGGCGGCGGGCCGGCGCGGACGCAGGCCTCCAGCACGTCGAGGGCCGCGTCGAACAGGGGCTGGTCGCGGAGGTCCTCGATCAGGTGCACGGCATGGCTGGCGGTGGTCCGGTCGCGGCCGAACGCCGCCCCCACCCGGCTGAGGGGCCAGGCGAAGCCCACATGGGCCAGGTACATGGCCATGTGCCGCGCCCGGGCGGCGGGGGCGGACTGGCGGGTGGCGGCGAAGATCCGGTCCGCCTCCACCCCGGTGGCGACGCTGACCACATAGGTGACGAAGCCGGCCATCGCCGCGTCGGCCGTGTCGGTCTGCAGGGCGTTCTGCGGCCGGTTGCGGCCGCGGGGCGACGCCGTTCGGCGGAGAGGAGTCGGTTGCGCCGCCGCGCCTTGGCCCCGACGCGTGGCCGCGGGGCCTCCGGAGGATGTCATGGTCATGGTGTTACCTTTCCTGGCGGCTGGTCCGCCGGGATCGATAATAGCCACTTGAAGTTGCAGCGCGGACAAGTCTGCGACCATGAGGGGAATAAGTCTCCCCGCACAGGCGGTGTTCCCGGGTGTCAGGCCGCGCGGATTCCGCTGGCGTAGCGGGCCATGGCCGCGCCGATCGGGGTGTCATAGCCGAGGATCATGTCCACCGACTTGCCGTCCGAGGCCAGGGGCAGCCGGATCCAGACAATCGGGCAGGCGCCCCCCGGGCGGTGGGTGACCGTGTGCCGGCCGACGGTGGGCCGGCCGGCGTCCACCACCTTGGACAGCTGTTCGCGCCAGTAGGCCGCGTCCGCCCCGGGATAGACCTCCTCCAGGGCGCGGCCGGTGATTTCCCGGCCATAGACCAGATAGAGGCCGGTGCCGGCCAGACGCTGGCGATAGCTGATCTCCCCGTCCGGTCCGCGGACCACGTCGATCAGGCTGATATTGGGCAGGTGACGCTTGAGCTTCCACGGATCGATGTCGGCGCGACAGGGCAGCTGCCCCGCCCGGCGCAGCGACGACCAGTAGGCGAACACCTCTTCGTGTCCGCTGCTGGTGACCGCCGGGGGTCCGATCGAATGCTCCATATCCAGTTTCGCCTACAAACCCTTGGAATCACTTTGCTAACTATCTCTTAAACACCGAATCGCTGGCAAGCAGTTTTTGGTTAACGAAATCGGAATCCGCGTTAACGGGAGCCCGGCGGCCGCCCCCGGACGGAAAACGCCCGCCCGGGGGGTCCGGGCGGGCGTTGTTGTGGGGTCCGGAACCGGAAGGACCGGGGTCAGGCTTCGCCGCGTCCGCCCTGGCCGAGGCCCATCTGCTTGGCCAGCTCCGAGCGGGCCCGGGCATAGTTCGGCGCCACCATGGGATAGTCCTTGGGCAGGCCCCACTTGGCGCGGTAATCCTCCGGGCTCAGATTGTACTTGGTGCGCAGGTGGCGCTTGAGCGACTTGAACCTGCGGCCGTCCTCGAGACAGATCAGGAAGTCCGGGGTGATGGACTTCTTGATGGACACCGCGGGCTCCTTCGGCGCTGAATCCACGGCTTCCGGCGGCTGGCTGACGCCGGACAGGGCGCGGTGAATGCTCTGGATCAGACCCGGCAGATCGGTGGAGGACACGCTGTTGTTGCCCACATAGGCCGACACGATTTCGGTGGTCATGCCCAAGAGATCAATTTTGTCTTCCATTTCAGCTCTCTTCAAATTTCCACCGGTCCCGCCGGTCGCAGACCTGTCAGCGACGCTGCCAATGGCTATGGAACACTTATGAGGGGGATATTTATTCGATGTCTACTGACAAAGTGCGATCAACCGGCCGCCCCACAGGCATTTTCGCCGCCCGGGGAACTGACTGTTATATAAATTAAGCTTTTCAACACCTGATCTTGACTGCAGTCGGGGTTACGACCCCCGAGCGGGGGGGATCCCGCCCCGCTTTCGCCGCGTCTGGCGAATCACGCCGCCGCCGCCGGCGACTCAGCGCCTGGCCCGCCTCACCGCCCGGCCCGCCTCATCGCCCGGTCCGTCTCATCGCCCGCTCTGGGCGCTCAGCGCGAGATAGGCGGAGCGTTCCGGCAGGGAATACTGCGCCAGACCTTCCTCGTCCCCCTCCCGCACCGCCTGCAGCAGCGCCGGCGTCAGGGCCGAGGTCAGGGCCCAGTTCCAGTAGCGCAGCACCGTCTGGGCCCGGTCCACGGCCATCAGGTCGAAGGCGGCGAGGGTGTTGGCCAGGGCGGGGGCGACCTCCCCCGAAGAGGTGTGCTCCGGCCGCCGCATGCTGCGCCACAGGCTGAGCAGCCGGGCCTTGGACAGGCCCACGGACTTGCACAGCACCGCCAGCCCCTCTCCGCCCGGATCGGTGAAGATCTTCGCCGTGGTGGTGGGCTTCAGCCCGCACAGATAGCCGATTTCCTGGGCGATCGCCCGGGTCATGCCGGTCTCGGCCGCGGCGACAGCGGCGTCCAGATCAGCGTAGGCGCTCCGCATCTGGGCGGCGCGGTTGCGCTGCCGGCGCTCGATGAACTGCAGGGCCTTGCGCACCAGCGGGTCGCTCCACTCCTCCTCGGCGGCCATGGCGAACACGTCCATGGCCGCGTCCTGCAGCACGTCGCGGCTGACGGCGAAGCGTTGCAGGATGATCCGCCGCTCCTCCGCCGCGCACCACCAGAACATCACATAGGCCTGGGAGGGACGGAGCTCCGGCCGCCGAAGCAGCTGGGCCAGCAGCAGCGAATCCCGGCGGGACGCGGCCATCACCCGCTCCAGCGCCCCCTGGGTGAAGCGGGCGCCGCGGTTGCGCAGCAGGGCCTGCAGCACGTCGGGCTCGCCGGTCTGGCTCAGCTGCTCCACCACCACCTCCGACAGCTCCCGCCGCCGGGCGATGATCAGCCGGTGCTCCAGCCCCATGGCCGCGGCGCAGGCGATCAGCTCCGGATCGGGAATGACGGCCTCCTCCAGCAGGGGGCCGGCGACGGAGATCTCGTCCTGCAGCAGCACGCGCAGCAGTTCGTAGGGAATGTCGGTCAGGGTCATGACCCGGCGGGAGACCCGCTCCCGCTCCGGCAGGGAGGCTTCCCGCAGGATCTCCACCAGCAGGTCCGAGGTGATGGCCCGCTCGAAGGCGTTGACCCGGCTGGAGGGCAGGCTGACCACGTCGGCCAGGCGCTTGATCAGCGCCACCCGGGCCCGGCGCACCGGCGCCGCGGCGGGGGCGGCCTCCGCCTCACTCTCCGGCGTCAGATCATAGGCGGGTT
This sequence comes from uncultured Caulobacterales bacterium, assembly GCA_903851655.1. Taxonomy (GTDB): domain Bacteria; phylum Pseudomonadota; class Alphaproteobacteria; order Caulobacterales; family Caulobacteraceae; genus CAIMFV01. Next base: position 2,127 of record CAINOV010000341.1, on the reverse strand, counting down.
CGGACATGGGATTTCCAGCAGCTTGGAGGCGACCATAGAACCGCAATTGGGTTAACTGCGCGTTTGCAGGTCGCCCGCGAGCAACGCCTGTTCCCCCAAAGAATCAGCCGAGGGCAGAATCGGCTTAGGACTGCGTCCCATGCCCATCCGCCGCCTGCCCCCCGAAACCGTCAACCGCATCGCCGCCGGCGAGGTGGTGGAGCGCCCCGCCAGCGCCCTGAAGGAGATCGTGGAGAACGCCCTGGACGCCGGCGCCCGCCGCGTGGAGATCCAGGCCGACCAGGGGGGACTGTCCCGCATCCTGGTGGCGGACGACGGCTGTGGTCTCGGCCCCGACGAACTGGCGCTGGCGGTGGAGCGGCACGCCACCTCCAAGCTCGCCCCGGACGGGGACGGGATCTATGACCTGCTCAACATCTTCACCCTGGGCTTTCGCGGGGAGGCCCTGCCCTCCATCGGCTCGGTGGCGCGGCTGGGGATCAGCGCCCGGACCGCAGGGGGCGAGGCCTTCCAGATCCAGGTGGACGGGGGCGCCGTGGGCGAGGTGGGCCCCGCCGCCTTTCCCGGCCCCCACGGGGCGCGGGTGGAGGTGCGGGACCTGTTCTACGCCACCCCCGCCCGGCTGAAGTTCATGAAGTCCGAGCGGGCGGAGGCGCTGGCCATCACCGAGGAGGTCAAGCGCCAGGCCATGGCCCATGAGGCGGTGGCCTTCTCCCTCGAGCTGGACGGCCGCCGCGTCCTGCGCCTGGCGGCGGAGAGCGAGGGTCAGGCCGGCCGCCTCGCCCGTCTGGGCGCGGTGCTGGGGCGGGAGTTCGAGGACAACGCCCTCCTCATCGACCAGGTGCGGGAGGGGGTGCGGCTGACCGGCTATGCCGGCCTGCCCACCTACAGCCGGGGCAATGCCCAGCACCAGTACCTGTTCGTCAATGGCCGTCCGGTGCGGGACCGGCTGATCACCGGCGCCCTGCGCGCCGCCTATGCCGACTTCCTCGCCCGGGACCGGCATCCGGTGGCGGCCCTCTATGTGGAGCTGCCGCCGGAGGAGGTGGACGTGAACGTCCATCCGGCCAAGGCGGAGGTGCGCTTCCGCGATCCCGGACTGGTGCGGGGGTTGATCATCGGCGCCCTGCGCCACGCCCTGGCCGGCGCCGGGCACCGGGCGAGCACCACCGTGGCCGGGGCGGCGCTCGGGAGCTTCCGGCCGCAGACCTATACGCCCCCGCCCTCGGCGGCGGGGTGGAGCGGCTCGGGCCAGTGGAAGGCTTCCGACTTCGCCTATCCCACCGCCCCCGCCGGCGTGCTGCCGGGCCTTGAGGAGCGCAGCGCAAGGGTGGAGCCGGAGATGGCGCCCCCCCTCCCCGGCCCGGCGGAGACGCCGCCGCCCTTCGATCCCGTGGACTATCCCCTGGGCGCGGCCCGGGCCCAGCTGCACGGGACCTATGTGATCGCCCAGACCCGGGACGGTCTGGTGATTGTCGACCAGCACGCGGCGCACGAACGCCTGGTCTATGAGCGCATGAAGCTGGAGATGGCCGCCGGCGGCGTGGCGCGCCAGGCCCTGCTGCTGCCCGAGGTGGTGGAGCTGGACCCCGCCGAGGCCGAGCGGGTCGCCGCCCGCGCCGACGAGCTGGCGGCGCTCGGCCTGGTGCTGGAGGCCTTCGGTCCCGGCGCGGTGCTGGTGCGGGAGACCCCGGCCCTGCTGGGGGACACCGACGTGGCGGGCTTGGTGCGGGACATCGCCGACGACCTGGCCGAGGCGGGACAGGCGCTGGCCCTGTCCGAGCGGCTGGCGGAGGTCTGCGGCACCCTGGCCTGCCACGGCAGCGTCCGGGCCGGGCGGCGGCTGACCGGGGCGGAGATGAACGCTCTGCTCCGCCAGATGGAGGCCACCCCCCATTCCGGCCAATGCAACCACGGCCGCCCCACCTATGTGGAGCTGAAGCTCGCCGACGTGGAGCGGCTGTTCGGGCGGCGGTGACGGGTGCGTCCGGACGGAGGTTCCCGCCTCAAGGGCGGGAATGACGACGGTTAAAAATACAAAATGGGTTGTCATTCCCGGGCGAAGACCCGGGAACCTTGGTCAGGATTTAGCGCCACGCCTTGTTGGAGGTTCCCGCCTCAAGGGCG
>CAINOV010000340.1 GCA_903851655.1 uncultured Caulobacterales bacterium | reverse complement strand
TCACCGACAGGGTGTCGCCGGTCACCCGGTACTCGTTGCGCTTCCAGTAGCCGGCCAGCCCGGGGCTGGTCGCCGCCGCCGCCTTGCCCGCCGCCGGATAGACGGCCGGGGGCGCCAGGGCGATCTGGTTGCCGCCGGCGGTGTTGCCCGGCTTGGACCAGTCCTGGGTGTTGGCCGACAGGGTCCGGTTCGAATACCAGTAGCTGTAGGTGGTGTTGTCGAAGGTCAGACCGGGCCGGATCTCCCCGGCCTCTTTCACATATTCGAAGTCGGTTTCCTTCTTGGTGTAGTTGTAGCCGTAATAGCAGGCGTACAGCGGGTCGGCGCACAGGCCGAAGTTCTTGGACCCGAACTTCTCGATCTCGGCGACGGTGCCCGTGGAAATGTCGGACAGATTGTAGCTGTCGTCGTTGCGGGTGTAGAGCGCCGTGACGTTGATCTTGGACGTGACCGGCAGGACCACCTTCACATACTGGTTGCCGCCCTGGGACTCGCTGTTCGAGAGATAGCCGTCCGTGTGATATTCCTGGAAGTTGATGATGGCGTTGGCGCCATGGAACTGGGCCATCGGGCCGGTGGCGATGGTCGTCACCGACTGGATGTCGCCCCAGCTGCCCAGGGTCACCTTCTGGCGCACGCCGAACTGGTCCTCCACCGGCAGGGAGAACAGGTTCACCGACCCGCCGAAGCTGGCCTGGCCGATGTCCGTGGCCTTGCCGGGGCTGCGGTCGATGACCACGCCGCCAATGGTGGAATTGGGGAAGAACGAGTTGGCGTGGTGCGACGGGCCGTTGGTGTCGCCCCAGGTCACGCCGTCATAGGTGATGTTGAAGGATCCGTCGGCCACGCCCCGCAGGGACAGCTTGGCCCCGTCGGTGGACCCCGGCCCGTTGGCGTTGGGCGCCGACACCATGGAGGGCGCCAGCGACGCCGTGGTGGTGTAGTCGCCGATGGCCGGCGTGTTCTGTTCGATGAAGGCCCGGTCGATGATGGCCACGGGCGAGGTCGCCTTCAGCGTCGACTTGACCGGCGCCACGTCGGCGCCCTCGGTCTTCGGCGCGATGACGCGCACCGCCTCCACATCGCCTTCCTCGACATTGGGCTTGTGCGCGACCGGCTCGTCCGCCGCGCCGGCGCCTGTCGCCATCGCCAGAAACGCGGTCATCGCCAGTAATGACGAGGCGCAGAGGCTCCGTCCCAGAACGCGATATGCCATTTGGTCCCCCACCAAAATGTACTGAGACGGAAAGAGGGCCCGTTCGACCTGCAGCCGACGGGTCCGGTGTCTCGAGCGATCGGCTTAGTCGCGAATCTGGACGCTCAGGTCACAGATCGACTACAAATTTGTGACAATTAACATGTCATTAATATCTGATTGTTCGCCTGGCTCGAGGCGCTGACGCCAAAGGCGCCGGTGAACGGCGCCCTCAAGCGGACCGAGCGGCCGCCGGGACCGACAGTCGCACCACCGGAAGCCGTTCCAACGCCGGCCGGGCGAACAGGAACCCCTGGACATAGCGGACGCCCAGGGCCCGCAGCGCCTCAAGCTCGGGCTCGGTCTCGATCCCCTCGGCGATCACCGCCACCCCCAGCCCTTCGCACATGCGGACGACCGCTTCGATGATCAGTCGCCGGGGCAGGCTGGCGTCAAGCCCGCGGATCAGGTCCATGTCCAGCTTGATCATGTCGGGCTGGAAGCGGGCCAGCAGGTTCAGCCCGGCATAGCCCGCGCCGAAATCATCCAGGGCCGTGCCGAACCCCATCTCCCGGTAACTCTCGACGATCCGGGCCACATGGCAGGGGTCGACCATCTCCTCGTTCTCGGTGAATTCGAAGATCAGCCGGTCGGTGGGAAAGCCGATGGCCGCCGCCGTCGTCAGGGTCAGCTGGATGCAGGACCGGGGTTGGTAGACGGCGTTGGGCAGGAAGTTGATCGACAGCCGGGCCGGCGTCTCCAGCAGGCCCGCCGCGGCGGCCGTCTGGATCGCCTTCACCCGGCACTGCTGGTCAAAGCCATAGCGGTTGGCCGGCGTGACCTGCGCCAGCACGCTGGCGGCGGACTGGCCCTCCGGCCCGCGCACCAGGGCCTCATAGGCGAAGGGGCCGCCCGTGGCGAGATCGATGATCGGCTGGAAGGCCATCGAGAAGGTGAAGTCCAGGACGTCGCCGTTTCGGCATCCGTCACAGGTCGGGCGGGCGCGGGACACAGGCATTCTCCCTCCGTTGCAGCTGGGGCCAGGCCCCC
>CAINOV010000339.1 GCA_903851655.1 uncultured Caulobacterales bacterium | reverse complement strand
TGTTCACCTGCCACATTCCTGAGCAGGTCCTGTCCGAAGCGGCGCCGCCGGAGCTCAACTTCGGCTGATCCAATGGGTCTGCGGCCCTGTCGCACCCCTTATCCACACACATGATGGTGTTTGACACAATTTCGTCGAGATTAGACGAAATGTGCCGAACCTATGAACGAGATGATGACAATTATTCGCCACAATGTAATTTTCTCTGAGATTCCCGAACACTTATAGTATTAATGTAAGTTTACCTTACAATTTACGTGAAAACTTGGCTTCGACACCCTATACTGTTACGACAGCCTGTCCTTCCCACCCATATCTGGAGTTGCGGCCATGTGGACCCCGCCGCGGGACCCGCCGGAGCCGGAGATACGACCGTGGTCGCCCCGGGTGCGGCTCATGGTCTTCATCCTGGCCGTGTGCCTCTCCTGGGGTCTGACCCTGGCGCTCGTCTATGCCGGATGGCGGCTGGTCGCGGGGATGCTGCGGGGCGGGTGAGCGGGGGGTGCGTCCGGATGGAGGTTCCCGGCTCGAGGCCGGGAATGACGCTGTTTTCATATATCATTTCATATTTCAAAGGTCGTCATTCCCGCCCTTGAGGCGGGAACCTCCATCAAGGCGTGGCGCCAAATCCTGACCAAGGTTCCCGGGTCTGCGCCCGGGAATGACGATGTGGTCCGAGGCTCAAACCCTCAATAGCTGAAGGTCTCGTAGACCTTCATCACGTCGCCGTTCCACGCCCCGTGGTACAGCTCGAGCAGCCGGTCGGCCGGGGTCATGCCCGAGTCCGCGATCTCTTCCAGCGGGGCCAGATAGCCGGTCTCGTCCACCAGCCCGCCGGACAGTTCGCCCCGGCGCTTCAGGCCCTGCTTCGAGATGGCCACGAAGTCCCTGGCCACGTCCTGCAGGGAGCGGCCGGCGATCTCCGCCTTCAGGCCGAGGCGAGCGGCGTCCAGGCGCAGCTGGCGGCGCTGCTCCGGGGTCCAGGCCTTGGCCAGGTCCCAGGCCGCCTCCAGGGCCGCATCGTCGTAGAAGACGCCGGTCCACAGGGCGGGCAGGGCGCAGATCCGGTCCCAGGGCCCGGAGTCCGACCCGCGCATCTCCAGATAGTTCTTCAGCCGCACCTCGGGGAACAGGGTGGTGAGGTGGTCGCTCCAGTCCTTGGCGTTGGCCCGGTCGCCGGGCATCGCGTCCAGCCGGCCGGCCATGAACCTGCGGAACGACTGGCCGGACAGGTCCACGTACAGGCCGTTGCGCTTGGCGAAGTACATGGGCACGTCCAGGGCGTATTCGGCATAGGCCTCGAAGCCGAAGCCGTCCTCGAACACGAAGTCCAGCAGGCCCGTGCGGTCGGGATCGGTGTCCGTCCACACCCGGGCGCGGGAGGACAGCCAGCCCGTGGGCTTGCCCTCCACGAAGGGGGAGTTGGCGAACAGGGCCGTGCCCAGGGGCTGCAGCGCCAGGCTCATCCGGAACTTCTTCACCATGTCGGCTTCGGAGCTGAAGTCCAGATTGGCCTGCACGGTGCAGGTGCGGAACATCATGTCCAGCCCCATGCCGCCCCGCTTGGGCATGTATTCGCGCATGATCTTGTAGCGGCCCTTGGGCATGACCGGGATCTGGTCCCGGCGCAGCATCGGGGTGTGGCCCAACCCGATGAAGCCCAGGCCCAGCTCGTCCGCCACCTCGCGCACCTCCCGCAGGTGGTCGCCGGTCTCCTTGCAGATGTCGTGCATGGACTTCAGCGGCGCGCCGGAGAGCTCGAACTGGCCGCCGGGCTCCAGGCTGACATTGGCGCCGATGCCTTCTGCTCCCGGCCGTTCCAGCCCGATCAGGGTCTGGCCCCCGTCGGGGCGGTCCTCGTACACGCCGGTCCAGCCAAAGCGCATCAGGCCGGTGAGCAGGGCGTGGATGCCGGCCTCGCCCTCATAGGGGATGGGCGCGTAGGAGCCCTTGCGATAGCCGAACTTCTCGTGCTCCGCCCCCACGCGGAAGGCCTCGCGGGGTTTGCAGCCCCGGGCCATGGCGGCGACCAGGTCGTCCATGGTCAGGGGGGCGTCATTGTTCCTTGAGTCCGCCAAGACCGTCTTCCCTCAACCCCGCCGCACCGCCTGTTCCCGCGGACCCCGCCACATAAGCTGCTATTGGATCGGGCTCAAGAGCGGGGCCAGTCCCCCCGCCGCGCCTGCCACAGGGCCAGGGCCGCCACCACGGCGGTTTCCGCCCGCAGGATGCGCGGGCCCAGCGACAGGGCGGTGACGCCGGGATGGGCCCGCAGCCGCGCCGTCTCGGCAGGGTCGAAGCCCCCCTCGGGGCCGATCAGCACCGCGCCGGGCCCCTCCGGCGCCGGGGATTGCCCGTCCGGCGCCGGCGCGGCGGCCAGGGTTTCGTCGCAGAAGCTCAGGGCGCGATCCGCGGGCCAGGCGTCCAGCACCCGGTCCAGGGGCGCCGGCGGGACGATCTCCGGCGCGTCCAGCCGGCCGCATTGCTCCGCCGCCTCCACGGCGAGGACGCGAAGCCGGGACACATTGGTGTGATCCGCATTGGTCCGGCGGGTGGTGACCAGGCGGATGCGCCGCACCCCCATCTCCGTGGCCTTCTCCACCGCCCATTCCAGAGGCGTGCGCTTGATCAGGGCCAGGACCAGCTCGAGATCGGGGGACGCCGCCTGGGGCCGGGTCTGCTCGGCCACGGTCAGGACGCTGTGGCGCTTGCCGACGGTGGTGAGCTCGGCGCGCCACTCCCCGTCCGCGCCGTTGAACAGCAGGACCGCGTCGCCGGGACCCTGGCGCATGACGCCGGCGAGATAGCGGTGCTGCTCCGGCGTCGTCGCCACGGTCAGGCCCTCGGCCAGGGGCTGGGCCACGAAGAGGCGGATCATGGGGTCAGTGGCTCTCGCGGGGGACGGCGGCGCCCCGGCGGCCCACCAGGAAGTCCAGGTCCGCCCCCTCGTCCGCCTGCAGCACGTGGCTCACATAGAGGGACTGGTAGCCGCCCTTCATGGCCGGTTCCGGGGCGCGCCAGTCGGCCTTGCGCCGGGCCAGCTCCGCGTCGCTCACATCCAGGTGCAGGCGCCGTCCGGCCACGTCCAGCTCGATCATGTCCCCGTCCCGGACCAGGGCC
>CAINOV010000338.1 GCA_903851655.1 uncultured Caulobacterales bacterium | reverse complement strand
GACCTCACCTCCCCGCACGGGATTCGATCATGGAATGCCGAATGTCAGGATCCGGAGATGACCGTCCGCGGGCGGCCTTGACCCCGGCGGCGGCGGCCCCGGGGTCTGTCGCGCCTCAGGCGGCGGCGGCGCTGCGCCAGGCGGCGTCGGAGATCTGGAACTGGCTGATGCGGTCGGTCAGCTCCACCGCCTCGGACTTGAGGGTGGATGCGATGGCCGACGCCTCCTCGACCATGGCGGCGTTCTGCTGGGTGACCTGATCCATCTGGTTCACCGCGCTGTTGATCTCGCCGAGTCCCGTGGCCTGCTCCTGAGCCGACCGGGCGATGGCGGAGATCTGGCCGTTGATCTCGGTCACCTTGCCGACAATGCCCTCCAGCGCCTGGCTGGTGACGCCCACCAGCTTCACGCCCCGGTCCACGCTGGCGGACGAGACGGCGATCAGGCTCTTGATCTCCTTGGCCGCGTCGGCGGAGCGCTGGGCCAGCGCCCGGACCTCCTGCGCCACCACGGCGAAGCCGCGGCCGGCGTCCCCCGCCCGGGCGGCCTCGACGCCGGCATTGAGGGCCAGAAGGTTGGTCTGGAAGGCGATCTCGTCGATGACGCCGATGATCTGGGTGATCTGGCCGGCGCTGGCCTCGATCTCGGCCATGGCCGACACGGCCTCGCCCATCACGCCGAGGGAGCGTTCGGTGTCCAGCTTGGCCTCCCGGGCGGCGGCGGAGGCGGTCCGCGCGCCGTCGGCGCTCTGGCGCACGGTGGTGCTGATCTGGTCGAGGGCGGCGGCGGTCTCCTCCAGGCTGGCGGCCTGTTGCTCGGTGCGCCGGGACAGGTCGACCGTGGCCGCCGCCAGCTCGTCGCTGCCATTGGACAAACCGCCGGACGCCGCGGAAATCGCCGCCATGGCCGCTTCCAGCCGGGTCACGGCCTCGTTGAAATCCGAGCGGACCTGGGCGTACTGACCGCCGAACGGCACGGTGATCCGGGCGCTGAGATCGCCCTGCGCCAGCCGGCCGAGGTTTTCCGCCAGGGTGGACACGACCACGGCCTGCTCCTCTTCCCGCTGGCGTCGCTCGATGTCGGACTGGCGGCGATCGACCTGGGACTTGCGCCGGTCCTGTTCGGCCGCCTGCTCGATGCGGGCCTTTTCCTGCAGATTGTCGCGGAAGGTGTGCACCGCGTCGGCCATGCGGCCGATGTCGTCCGGCCGGCCGGCAAAGTCGAGGGAGACCTCCAGATCGCCCTCCGTCACCCGGCTCATGGCCTCCCGCACGTCCCGCAGGGGTCGCAGCTGGCGCCGCACCACGATCACCGAGGCGGTGACGCCCAGCGCGCCCAGCAGCACGCCGGCGCCGACGAGCCATTCGATCTGCTGGTAGACCGGCTGGAAATAGTCCGCCTGGGGCACGCCCACGAACAGGATGCCGATCACCTCCCCGGTGGCGGACTTGATCGGGTCGTAGCCCACGAAATAGGGGCGGCCCAGCACCTGGGCCTCACCGCGATAGGGCTTGCCGTTCTTCAGCACCGCGTCATAGACGGGCCCTGGGGCCAGCTTGGTGCCCACGGCGCGCCCGCCGCCGGGCTTCTGCACATTGGTCTGCACCCTGGTGTCGCTGGCGAACACCGTGGCCACGCCGCCGACCAGGGCCTTGATCTTGTCCACGACGGCGAAGTCCTGGTCCACCGGACGGTCGCCCACCTTCAGGTGGCCGTCCTCGAGGCGGAAGTCGGCCTTGGCGGGGTTCAGCGCCTCCCAGGCCACGCGCATGTTGGCTTCCTGCTGCTCCACCGCGCGATGGCGCGCGAAGTCGATGGAGCTGCTGGCGGAGATGGCGATCAGCGCCGCGACCAGCGCCACGAAGGCCGCGCCCACGGTCAGGCTGACTTTTCCGGTAATGTCGAGCTTCATCAGGAGACCTCAGGGGACGCGATGGACGACGGATTATCGGAAATGTTGCAGGAGATAGTGAACGTCTGGTTGATTTTTTCCGCAGTTGCGAAGGGCCGGGGCGGGTAATCCCGCCGATGTCAGGTCCGCGAGGTCGGTTCGACCTCCAGCCGCCAGCGGGCCAGGGTGGCGTAATAGGGGTCCGCCGCCTCGGCCACCCGGGCGAGGGCCGGCGGCAGGACCGGGACCGCCCCCTCGGGCCGCGCCTGGAATCCGGTGGAGCGCTCCACCTGATCGTACCAGGCGGGCGCCCACACGCCGTCGCTGGCGCGGCGACCGGCGGGCCAGGACAGCATCTCCTCCCGGAACGGCAGGTCGATCGCCGCGCACAGGGCCCGCAGCGCCGGGCCGGGCGCGCGGAGCACGTCGGCGGAGTCGATCACCGGGGGGGCGTGTCCCAGCCGGTCGGCCTCCCGCTCGAACAGCTCCAGCTGGCGCACGACGCCGATGTCCGCCAGATCCGCTGTCTCGCGCTTCTCCACATAGGAGGCCAGCACCCGCGCCGGGTGGCGGATCAGGAACAGGTTGCGGCAGGCCGACGTCCAGTCCGTGTCCATGCCCGGCAGCATGTGGTGGGTCATGTGCTTCTGGTAGAAGACCGGCGCGCCGCCCGGGGCCGGTCCGCTCAGGGTCTCGACCACCTCGCGCCAGTCGGTGGGCTGGCTGGCCAGCACCGCGTCCCGCATCGGGTGGTCGAGCCCGGTGGCGGCCAGATAGGCGGCGTAGAAAGGCTCGTCGACCACATCGGTGTCCGGCCGGTTCTCGAAGGCCCGCATCATGGCGGTGGAGATGTTCCGCGGGCCGGACCACATGGCGATCCGCAGGGTCGCGTCCGCGCTCAAACCCCCGCCTCCCGGTCCTTCAGCGCCTCGTACAGGGCGCGCAGGCGGTTGGTCACCGGCCCTGGTAGGGCGCAGGGCAGGACATGGCCGTCGATCTCCCGCACCGGCGTCAGCCCGCCGAAGGTGCCGGTGACAAAGGCCTCGTCCGCTGCATGGGCCATGTCCAGCTCGAAATCGCACAGGGCCACGGGCACGCCGTGGGCCCGGCACAGGTCGATCACATTGGCCCGGGTCACCCCGTTGAAGCAGTACTCCCCCGTGGAGGTCAGCACCTGGCCGTCCCGCACGATGAACAGGTTGGTCGCATTGCAGCTGGAGACGAAGCCGTGCGGGTCCAGCATCAGGGCCTCGTCCGCCCCCCTGTCGATGGCCTGCAGCAGGGAGGTGATCAGGTTCAGCCGGCTGTGGGAGTTGAGGCGCATGTCGAACATCTCCGCCGGCGTGCAGCGGATGTCGGCGGTGGCCAGGGACAGGCCCCGGGTCGCCAGCGTGGGGCTGGGAGACTTTCGCTCCGCAAGGATCACCACGGTGGGGCGGCCCAGCGCGTTGCGCGGGTCCTGGTTGGCCCCGGACTTGGGGCCTCGGGTGACCATCACCCGGATATGCACCCCGTCGTCGAAGCCGTTGGCGGCCATCGTCTCCCACAGGGCCGCGGTCAGGGCCGCCCGGTCGAGGCCGATGTCCAGCCGGATCTGCGCGGCCCCGGCATAGAGCCGGTCGAGGTGGGTGTCGAGGAACAGCAGCGCGCCCTTGTGCAGGCGCAGCCCCTCCCACACCCCGTCCCCCACCACGAAGCCTGCGTCGAAGATCGACACCTTGGCCTCGTCCCGGGGCACAAGGGCGCCGTTCAGCCAGACCCGCACGGCGCGGTTGCGGGGATCGTCCTCGAAGTCCTGGCTGCCGGCCATGCTGTGTCCTGGTCTGTTGGAGGGGCGACGCTCAGAGGCGGTCGATGGCCGGCTGCGGTTCGGTGAACCACCGGGCGCCCGCCTCGGTCACATGCATGTGGTCCTCCAGCCGCACGCCGAAGCGGTCGGGGACCACGATCATCGGCTCGTTGGAAAAGCACATGCCCGCGGCCAGGGGCGTGCGGTCGCCCCGGACCAGATAGGCCGGCTCGTGGATGCTGAGGCCGATGCCGTGGCCGGTCCGGTGCGGCGTGCCCGGCAGGTCGTAGTCGGGACCCAGCCCGTGCTTGGCCAGCACCGCCCGGGCCGCGGCGTCCACATCCTCGCAGGGAATGCCGATCTCCACCCGGGCGAAGGCGGCGGCCTGGGCCTCCTTCTCGATATCCCAGATGCGCCGCTGCTCCGCCGTGGGCCGACCGAAGGCGTAGGTGCGGGTGATGTCCGACTGGTAGCCCTGCACGTAGCAGCCGGTGTCGATGAGCACGAGGTCCCCCTCCTGCAGCGCCTGCTCCCCCGGCAGGCCATGGGGGAAGGCCGTGCCCCGGCCGAACTGGACGATGACGAAGCTGGAGCCCGAGGCGCCGACCCGGCGGTGGGCCGCAGCGATGAAGCCCTTCACCTCCCCCGTGGTGATCCCCTCCCGCAGCATCCGGGCCGTGGCCTGCTGCACCTGCAGGGTCATGGACTTGGCCTGCTGCATCAGGGCGATCTCGGCCGCCGACTTGACCATCCGGCAGCCGTGGATCACCGGTCCGGCCTCCACCAGTTCCAGCCCGGTCTCGCGGCCCAGCCGGCTGACCGCCTCGAAGCTGATCGCCGGATCCACGGCCAGCCGCCCGCCGCCCAGGTCGCGCATCGCCTGGCCGACCAGCCGGTGGGGGCTCTCGTGCTCCTGCCACAGGCGTAGCTCGGCCGGCAGCTTCAGCTCCGCCTCGAGGGAGCCCCGCTCGAAATGCGGGCAGATCAGCAGCGGGTCGCCATCCACGGGCAGCAGCATGGCCACCAGCCGCTCCGACGCCCCCCAGGGCACGCCGAGGAAGTAGTTCAGGCTGGCCCCCGCATTCACCAGCAGAGCCCCGCAACCCAGGTCGCGGGTCAGCCTCCGGGCCCGGGCCAGCCGTGCGCGGCGCTCCTCCGGCGAAATGGGCGGCGCGGGCGTCGGCCAGGGGGACAGGGCCGCCAGCTCCGCCTCGGCGGTCGAACTTCCGATCACGATGAGGCCTTTCGCGGTTGGGAGAGCGGTGCGCCGTGCATCCTTGACCAATCCCGCCCGGGCGTCACCCCCGTTGATCCACGCTTGCCACGGGGCGCCGGTTGGTTAGGCTGACGACGATAGTCAAAGGAACCGCGCATGCTCAGGACCCTTCTCGCCGCCACATTGCTGCTCGCCGGCGTGAGCGCCGCCTCCGCCGCGACCGACGCCGCCGCGCCCCGGGCGGGAGAGCCGGCCTTCCGCGCCCTCTACAAGGAGCTGGTGGAGACCAACACCACCCTGTCGGCGGGCAGCTGCACCCTGGCGGCGGAGCGGCTGGCCGCGCATCTGAGGGCCGCGGGAATTCCCGACGCCGACATCCACCCCTTCGCCGCGCCGGACCATCCGAAGGAGGGCGGCCTCGTGGTCATCTATCCGGGGCGCGAGGCCAAGGCCCGCCCGGTGCTGATGCTGGCCCATCTGGACGTGGTGGAGGCCAAGCGCGAGGACTGGACCCGCGATCCCTTCACCCTGGTGGAGGAGAACGGCAATTTCTACGCCCGCGGCGTCGCCGACGACAAGGCCATGGCCGCCGTCTGGGTGGACACCCTGGTCCGCTACAAGCAGGAGGGCTACCACCCCCGGCGCACCCTGAAGCTGGCCCTGACCTGCGGCGAGGAGACCAATGGCGCGTTCAACGGCGCCCAGTACCTGGCCACGAACATGCGCGACCTGATCGATGCGGCCTTCGCCGTGAACGAGGGTGGCGGCGGCCTGCTGGACGCCGGCGGCAAGCCGATGTTCCTGGGCATCCAGGTGGGGGAGAAGCTGTCGCAGAACTATACGCTGGAGGTCACCAACCCCGGCGGCCACAGCTCCCGCCCCGTGCCGGACAACGCCATCTATCACCTGGCCAACGCCCTGGTGAAGATCCAGGCCTATCGCTTCCCGGTGGAGTTCAATGACACCACCCGGGACTTCTTCCACCGCATGTCACAGAGCCTGCCCCCCGCCCGCCGCGCGCCCTTGGAGGCCCTGCTGAAGGACCCGAAGGACGAGGCCGCCCGCGCCCTGGTGGAAACCGATCCGGACGCCAACGCCATCCTGCACACCAACTGCGTGGCGACCCAGCTGGACGCCGGCCACGCCACGAACGCCCTGCCGCAAAGGGCGAAGGCCAACATCAACTGCCGGATCTTCCCGGGCAGCACCACAGAACAGGTGCGCCAGATCCTGGAGCAGGTGATCGGCGACCCCAAGGTGGCGGTGAAGGTGCGGGAGATCCGCAACGCCCCGTCCCCGGCCCCGCCCCTGGACCCCAAGGTGCTGGGCCCGGCGGAAAAGCTGGCGGCGCAGATGTGGCCGGGGGTTCCCCAGCTGCGGCTGATGTCGGCGGGCGCCACGGACGGCGCCTTCCTGACTCCCGTGGGCGTTCCCACCTACGGGATCAGCGGCGCCTTCGGCGACCCCGACGGCGACGGGGTCCACGGTCTGAACGAGCGCATCCGCGTGACCTCGCTCCTCGACAGCCGGGACTACCTGTACCGGCTGATGAAGATCTACGCCGAACAGGCCGACTGAATCGCCAGCGGCAGGGCGAGTTGCAGGGTCGAATAGTGCGAGCGGCCGGCCAGCCGCTCGACGCCTGTGACGTTCGGCAGCGCCCGGGCCAGGGCGTCAGCCATGGGGGGAGGGGTCCAGGTGTCGTCCAGTCCCTGCCAGATGCGGACCGGGCGTTCCAGCCGCGATAGCCGGGCGGCGTCCTGGGACACATAGGCGAGGATGTCCTGCCGGTAGATCCGCGCCCCGCCGGCCAGGGCGCCGCGGAACATCCGGGCCGCGCCGCACCGAAAGGCCGGGTCCGAGGTCAGGGCCGCCTCCGCACCCGTCGCGCCGGCAAACAGACGCCCGACGAGCAGCGCCGGGGCGACCACCGCCGCGACGCCCTGGAACCGGGTGACGGCGACGAAGCCCGCGGGCGCGTCGCGGGCCAGCCGGAACACATCCCGCCCGGCCATGTGCGGCAGGAACGCCCCGAGGGTGAGGGGCGCCGCCGGACTGATCAACTCGAGGGACACGGGCAGGGACGGCGCCTGTTCAGCGAGACGCATCGCCACCTCCATCGCCACGAAGGCGCCGAGGGAAAACCCGATCAGCCGCAGCGGCGCCGGCGATCCGGACAGGCTCTGCGCCTGGGCCGCGATCCGGCCGGCAAAGCCCAGGGCCGGATCCTGGCGCGCCCGATCTCCGGCCTCGACGCTGGCCCGGGCGGCGACGTCCGCGCCGCCGGCCAGGGCCAGTTCAGCTGGGCCGCCCGGCTGGCCGTGAAAATAGACGATCCGGTCCGCCACTGCATGCCTCCGCCCGCCACATCCCCGCCGCACTGCCCACTGAAATCACAGATCTGCACGACTCCGCCGGCATCTACTAGCGGGCGAGCGCAGTGCCGCCTATCGTCCTGCGATGGAGTCCGGTCGATCCGAGCTTGAGACCTGCGCCCGCGTGCTGGACGGCTCGCCGGACTACCGGGTGCTGCGCCGGGTGTCGCCCCTGGCCGAACGGCCGGTTCCGGAGGGCGTCCAGACCCGCCTCGGCCTGTTCGTGGACGTGGAGACCACCGGCCTCGATCCCGCCGCGGACGAGATCGTCGAACTGGCCATGCTGCCCTTCGTCTACGGCCTGGACGGGGTGATCTACCGGGTCGACCCGCCGTTCTCACAGCTGCGGCAGCCCGGCCGGCCGATCCCGGCGGAGGTCACCCGCCTGACCGGGATCGACGACGCCCTGGTCGCGGGTCACAGCATCGACCCGGACGCCGTGGCGGCCTTCATCGCGTCTGCGGCCCTGGTGCTGGCGCACAACGCCGCCTTTGACCGACTGTTCCTGGAAGCCTTCTGCGACGCCTTCGCCGCCAAGCCCTGGGGCTGCTCCCTGACCCAGGTTCCCTGGTCGGAGGAGGGGTTCGAGGGGGGCAAGCTCGGCCACCTCGTGATGCAGGCCGGGCGGTTCTTCGACGGGCACCGGGCCGTGAACGACTGCGAGGCGGCGGTGGAGCTGCTCAGCCTGCCCCTGCCAGGGTCCGGCCGCACCGCCCTGTCCGCCCTGCTGGCGGCCGCCCGCGTCCCGGGACGACGGATCTGGGCCACCCAGGCGCCCTTCGAGGCCCGCGCCAGGCTCAAGGCCCGGGGCTATCGCTGGAACGACGGGGAGAATGGCCGGCCCAAGGCCTGGCACATCGAGGTCGCCGAGCCGGCGGCGGAGGCCGAGCTACGCTTCCTGCAGGCGGAGGTCTATGGCCGCGAGGCGGAGATCCCCACCACCCCGGTCACCGCCTATAACCGCTTTTCCGCCAGAGTCTGAAACCCGGTCTGACCCGAACGGTCAGGTCAGCGCCGTCTCCAGGGCGAAGGCCGCGCCCAGAATGGCGGCGTCGTCCCCCGACCCGCCGGACAGGAGCACGCCCAGGGCGGCGTCCGCCGGCCCCATGGGCAGGGACACGCCGGGGGCGTCGACGAAGCTGAGCACCATGGTGTTGCGCAGGACCCGGGCGTTGATCCCCATGGCGTCGGTCAGGCTGGCCTCGCAGGCCGCGCGGGCGGGCGCCCGGCAGCAGACGGTGGGCGCGAGCATGAGGGCGTCGCCCAGTTCCTCGGCAAAGCCGCGGATCAGGCCGGGGCGGGCCGTCCGCAGGGCCTCGACCCGGTCCAGGGGCATGTCGGCCCCGGTCCGTAGCCGCCCCCCCACCAGCGGGTCCAGGGCGTCGACCTCGTCCGGATGCTCCAGCAGATGGCGGTGCACCCCCGCCGCCTCCCAGGTGGCCAGGCTGCCCATCTCCGCCAGCAGGTCGGCCACGGCCTCCAGCGCCGGGAAGCGCTGGTGCTCGATCCGCCAGCCCTGGCGGGCGAGGGTGTCCAGGGCCGCCTCGAAGGCCGCGTCAACCTCGGGATCGAGCCCCGCGCCCAGCCCCCCGGAGGGGACGCAAAGGCGCCGCGGCCCGGACGGCGCCACGGGCGGCCCGTCGCGGAACACCGCGTCCAGCCAGGCCAGGTCCTCGACGCAGGTCGCCAGGGGCCCGACGCTGTCCAGGTTGGGGGCCAGGGGGAACACGCCCGTCTGGCTGATCCGGGCGCGGCTGGGGCGATAGCCCGCCACCCGGTTGAACGCGGCGGGAATCCGGATCGAGCCGGAGGTGTCTGTGCCCACGGCCCCGCTGACCACCCCCAGCGCCACCGCCACCGCAGAACCGGACGAGGATCCGCCGGGGATGGCGCCGGGCTCGATGGCATTCTCCGGCGTTCCGAAATGCGGGTTCAGGCCCAGGCCGGAAAAGGCGAACTCCGACAGGTTGGTCTTGCCGATCAGCACCGCCCCCGCCGCCGAGAGCCGCGCCGCCACCGGGGCGTCGGACCCCGCCGGCCGGGCGTGGCGGCGCAGGACCGAGCCGGCGGTGGTGACGGTCCCAGCCACGTCCACCAGGTCCTTCACCGCCACCGGTACGCCATCCAGCGGCCCAAGGGGGGCCCCGGCGGCCCAGCGGGCGCGGCTGGCCGCGGCCTCCCGCCGGGCGCGGTCCGCGGTCAGGGAGATGAAGACGTGATCGCAGGCGGGCGCGGCGGCGGCGGCCAGGGCGCGCTCCGTCGCCTCCACGGGCGTCTCCCGCCCCGTGGCGTAGGCCTCCGTGACCTCCCTGAACCGCCGTCCGACCATGCTTCGACCTCCCCGCCGCTCCCGAGCCATACCCGACCCGCGCCGGGGGCGGCTAAACGCTAAATTTACCGAATGACGATCAAACACCGGCATGGCCTCTCAGTCCACGCCACGTCCGGTCGGCTGCGCGTTGCTCGTGCTCGGCGGCGAAGGTCTGCTGGGCGGGCGGATCATCGCCGCGGCCCGCCGGCGGGGCGTCGAGGCCGTGTCGGCCTCCCGCACCGCGGCGGTGTCCGTGGACCTGACGGACCTTCCGGCCCTGGCCGCCTGCCTCGAGCGCCTCGCCCCCCGCGCCATCCTCAACTGCGCCGCCCTCGTGGATGTGGCCGTCTGCGAGCGCGATCCGGCGCGGGCCTTCGCCGTCAACGCGCGGCCGGTGAGCGTGCTGGCGGACTACGCCGCCCGGACGGGCTGCCGGCTGGCGCACATCTCCACCGACCATTTCTTTACCGGCGACGGCCGGCGGCGGCACACGGAGTCCGACCCGGTGCGCCTGTTGAACGACTACGCCCGCAGCAAGTTCGCAGCGGAGGCCTTCGCCCTGACCGCGCACGGCGCCCTGGTGCTGCGGACCAACTTCCTCGGCTGGCCGTCCGCCACCGGGCGCTCCCTGGCGGAGTGGGCGCTGCAGGTGGTCGAGACCCAGGCGCCGGCGGACCTCTTTGCCGACCAGTTCGTCTCGTGTCTGGACGTCTGGAGCCTGGCCGAGGCCGTGCTCGACCTGCTCGAGGCCAGCGCCGAGGGGTTGCTGAACGTCGGCGCCCGGGAGGTGTTCTCCAAGGCCGAGTTCGTGCTCGCCCTGGCCCGGCGCCTCGGGCGCGACCTGCCCAATGCGCGGCTGACCTCCGTCGCCGCCGCCGGCGTGCGCCGACCCGACAGCCTGGGCCTGGACGTCTCCCGGGCCGAGGCCCTGCTGGGCCGCCCCTTCCCCGGACTGGACGAGGTGGTCGACAGCCTCGCCCGTCACCGCGATCCGATCGGAGCCGCAACATGAACTGGGCCACATCCGTCACCCTGGGCGACCGGATCATCTCCGAGGCGCACCCCACCTATTTCATCGCCGACATCGCCGCCAATCATGACGGGGACCTCGGCCGCGCCCGGGACCTGATCTGGCGCGCGAGGGAGGCGGGCGCCGACTGCGCCAAGTTCCAGCACTTCCTGGCGGACAAGATCGTGTCCAAGTTCGGCTTCGACAGCCTGAACTCCCCCATGGCCCACCAGGCCGGGTGGAAGACGTCCGTGGACCAGGTCTATGACCAGTACCATACCCGGCGGGACTGGACCGCGGCCCTGGTGGAGACCTGCCGGGCGGCGGACATCGACTACATGACCACCCCGTACGACCTGGAGGCCCTGGTCGAGCAGACGCCCTTCGTCCAGGCGGTGAAGGTGGGCTCTGGCGACATCACCTGGCACGCCTTCCTGGCCGCCTGCGCCGACCAGGGGCGGGCGATCCTGCTGTCCACCGGGGCGTCGGACCTGGACGAGGTCCGCGCCGCCGTCGAGGTGGTGCTGGCCCGCAATCCGGACCTGATCCTGCTCCAGTGCAACACCAACTATTCCGGGGCGGAGGAGAACTTCGCCCATGTGAACCTGCGCGTCCTGCAGACCTTCGCCCGCCTGTGGCCGGGGATGCCGCTGGGCCTGTCGGACCACACGCCGGGTCACGAGGCGGTGCTGGGGGCCATCGCCTTCGGCGCCCGGGTGATCGAGAAGCACTTCACCGACGACAACGGCCGCATCGGCCCGGACCACGCCTTCGCCCTCGACCCGGCGGCCTGGCGGGCCATGGTCGACGCTTCCCGCCGGCTGCAGGCGGCGCTGGGGGACGGCGCCAAGATCGTCGAGGCCAACGAGACCGACACGGTGATCGTCCAGCGCCGCGCCGTGAGGCTGCGCCGGCCGGCCCTGGCGGGACATGTCCTGACCGCCGAGGACCTGGAATGTCTGCGCCCGTGTCCGCCGGACGCCGTCGATCCCCGGCACGTGGACGCCATGGTCGGTCGCCGCCTGGCCGTCGACAAGGTTCAGGGGGACGCCCTGCGATGGACCGATCTCGCCCCCTCGTCGTGATCCCCTGCCAAAACGAGGCCGCCACCCTCGGCGCCGTGGTCGCCGGCGCGGCGTCCTTCGCCGACGTGCTGGTGGTCGATGACCGGTCCACGGACGACTCCGCCGCCGTCGCCCGCGCCGCCGGAGCCGAGGTGTTCCCCAGCCTGTCGCCGGGCTATGACGGCGCCCTGACCACCGGCCTGACCGCCGCGGCGGCGGCCGCGCGGACCGCGGTGATCACCCTGGACGCCGACGGGGAGCATGATCCCGCCCTGATCCCCGCCTTCGCCGAGGCCCTGGCCGCCGGGGCGGACCTGGTCTGCGGCCGCCGCGCGCGCAAGAACCGCCTCGCCGAACACGGGCTGGGCCTGGTCGCCCGGGCGCTGATCGGCGTCGAGGATCCCCTGTGCGGCATGAAGGGCTATTCCGCCGACCTCATCGCCCGCTGGCGGGACAGCGGCCTGCCCCTGCGGGTGAACCTGGCGCCGATGATGCTGTCGCGGCTGCAGGGCCGCCCCTATGCGCAGGTGACCGTGACCGGCGAGGCGCGATCGGACGCCCCCCGCTTCGGCCGGGCCTTGCGCGCCAATCTCGCCCTTGTCGACGCCTTCTTCGCCGCCCGCGCCGAAGCCCGGCTCTGGCTGCAGCATCAGGGACCCATGGCATGACGATCCTCACCATCCTGCAGGCGCGGATGAGCTCGACCCGGCTGCCGGGCAAGGTGCTGAAGCCGATGCATGGCCGGCCGATGATCGGCCGCCAGATCGAGCGGCTGCGGCGATCCGCCCGCCTCGGCCGGCTGGTGGTGGCCACCAGCACCGATCCCGGCGACCAGGCGATCGCCGACTATTGCGCGACCCTGGACGTCCCCGTGCACCGGGGTCCGCTGCAGGACGTTCTGGGCCGCTATGCCGGCGCCCTCGCCGCCTTCGGCCCGGCGGAGCACGTGGTGCGGGTGACCGCCGACTGCCCCCTGACCGACTGGTCGATCATCGACCAGGTGATCGCCCTGCACCTGGAGAGCGGCGCGGACTATACCTCCAACACGGTGGAGCGGACCTACGCCAAGGGGCTGGACGTGGAGATCTTCAAGGCGGCGCTGCTGCCTCAGATCGCCGCCGCGACCACCGATCCCTATGACCGGGAGCATGTGACGCCGCACTTCTATCGCAACCCCGACCGGTTCGTGATCCGCCAGCTGACCCAGACGCCGGACCAGTCCGAGGTCCGCTGGACCGTGGACACCCCCGCAGACTACCGACTGGCGCGGGTGATCTATGACGTGCTGTACGACGCCGACCCGGCCTTCACCGCCGCCGACATCGCCGCCCTGGGCTGGACCCTGCAGGCGGACCCGGACGAAGCGGT
>CAINOV010000337.1 GCA_903851655.1 uncultured Caulobacterales bacterium | reverse complement strand
GCGGTTTTCACGATGCAGCCGTCCGGGGCCAGGTTGCCGAACAGCACGGCCAGGCCGCCGTCCTTCGAGAAGGCGTGCTCCGCCGAGCGGATGACGCCCGAGGTCCGGTCCAGATCCAGCGCCTCCCAGCGGCGGTTCTGGCTGAAGGCGGTCTGGGTCGGCACCCCGCCCGGCGCGGCCAGGAACAGGCGGCGCACGTCCGGATCGTTGGAGCGGCTGATGTCCCAGCGGTCAAGGGCCTCGGTCAGGGTGCGGGAATGGACGGTGGGCAGCTCCCCGTGGATCAGGCCCGCCCGGTCCAGCTGGCCGAGGATGGCCATCACCCCGCCCGCTCGGTGGACGTCCTCCATGTGCACGTCCGACTTGGCCGGCGCCACCTTGCACAGGCAGGGCGCGATGCGGGACAGGCGGTCGATGTCGGCCATGGTGAAGTCCACCCCCGCCTCGTGGGCGGCGGCCAGCAGGTGCAGGACCGTGTTGGTCGACCCCCCCATGGCGATGTCCAGGGTCATGGCGTTCTCGAAGGCCTTGAAGCTGGCGATGCTCCGCGGCAGCACGCTGTCGTCGTCCTGCTCGTAGTAGCGCCGCGCGGCGGTGACCACCGTGCGCGCCGCCTCGAGGAACAGCTGCTCCCGGTCCGCGTGGGTCGCCAGCACCGAGCCGTTGCCGGGCAGCGACAGACCCAGCGCCTCGGTCAGGCAGTTCATGGAGTTGGCGGTGAACATGCCCGAGCAGGAGCCGCAGGTGGGACAGGCGGACCGCTCGATGGCTTTCACGTCCTCGTCGCTGACGGACTCGTCCGCCGCAGCGACCATGGCGTCCACCAGATCGAGGGCCACTTCCTTGCCCTTCAGGATCACCTTTCCAGCTTCCATCGGGCCGCCGGAGACGAACACGGTGGGGATATTGATGCGCAGGGCCGCCATCAGCATGCCCGGCGTGATCTTGTCGCAGTTGGAGATGCAGACCAGGGCGTCGGCGCAGTGGGCGTTGACCATGAACTCCACGGAATCGGCGATCAGGTCCCGGGAGGGCAGGCTGTAGAGCATCCCGTCATGGCCCATGGCGATGCCGTCATCCACGGCGATGGTGTTGAACTCCTTGGCCACCGCGCCGGACCGCTCGATCTCCCGGGCCACCAGCTGGCCCAGGTC
Source organism: uncultured Caulobacterales bacterium (assembly GCA_903851655.1). Classification (GTDB taxonomy): domain Bacteria; phylum Pseudomonadota; class Alphaproteobacteria; order Caulobacterales; family Caulobacteraceae; genus CAIMFV01. The sequence goes on along the minus strand of CAINOV010000337.1, from coordinate 13,132 downwards.
CTTCAGGTGCACATGGCCCGGGACGAACTGGGTGAAGCTGTTGGCGATGGCGATGATCGGCTTGCCGAAGTCGCCGTCCTTCATCCCCGTGGCGCGCCACAGGCCGCGGGCGCCGGCCATGTTGCGGCCGTGGGTGGACAGGCGTGAGCGCAGCGCAGGCATGATGGAGCGTCCCGAGGCGATAGGATGTGGGCGACGATATAGTCCAAGGAACCGACTTTGGGAAACCGCCGTCGCGCAGGCCCGTCGGGCTCAGACCGCGTCGCCGGTCCGCCGCACCCGGAACCACAGGGCGTAGAGGGCGGGAAGGAACAGCAGCGTCAGCACCGTCCCCACCGCCGTCCCGCCGATCAGCACGAAGGCCAGCGGCCCCCAGAAGCTGGACAGGGTCAAGGGAATGAAGGCCAGCACAGCCGCCAGCGCCGTCAGGATCACCGGCCGGGCCCGCCGGACCGTGGCCTCGATCACCGCGTGATAGTCGTCGCGGCCCTCCAGCTTGTCGGCCTTGATCTGCTCGGTGAGGATCAGGGTGTTGCGGATCAGGATTCCCGCCAGCCCGATCAGCCCCAGGATGGCGTTGAAGCCGAAGGGCTGGTGGAACAGCAACAGGGCGGGCACCGCCCCCACCAGGCCCAGGGGCGCGGTGAGGAACACCATGATCATCATCGAGAACGACCGCACCTGCACCATCAGCACGAACAGCATCAGCAGCAGCATCACCGGGAACACCGCCACCAGCGCGCCGTTGGCCTTGCCGCTCTCCTCCACCGATCCCGCCGTGTCGATGCGGTAGCCCGGCGGCAGGCTGCGACGGATGTCCATGAGCTTGGGCAGCAGGGCTGCGGTGACGTCCGGCGGCTGCAGCCCGTCGGCGATGTCGCAGCGCACGGTGATGGCTGGTTCGCGATTGCGCCGCTTCAGGATCGGGTCCTGCGCCTCGACCACCAGGGTCCCGACGCTGGACAGGGGCACGGCGCGCCCGTCCCGGGTGATCAGGTCGATATCCCCCACATGGGCGAGATCCCGCCGCTCCTCCGCCGTGGCCCTGAGGTCCACCTCCACCTCCCGCACATCCTCGCGGACAAAGGTCGCAGGCGCGCCGGAGAGCAGGCCGGCCAGTTGGTCGGCGGCGTCCTTGGAGGTCAGGCCGATCTGCCGCAGCCGGGCCGCGTCGAAGCGCACCCGCACGCCGGGAGTCTTTTCACCCCAGTCCATGTTCACGTCCCGGGTGTCGGGGTCGCTCCTCAGCCGCGCGGCCACGGCCGAAGCGATGACGCGCAGCCGGTCGGGATCGGGACCGACGACCCGGAACGCCACCGGCCAGGGCACCGGGGGGCCGAACAGCAGCTGGGTCAGCCGCACACGCGCCTCTGGCGCCAGGCCGTTTGCGATCCGCTCACGCATCCGGGCCTTCAGCCGGTCCCGGGCGGCGGCGTCCCGGGTCTGCACGACCAGCTTGCCGAAGGCCGGGTCCGGCAGCTCGGGATTGAGCGACAGGAAGAACCGCGCCGCGCCCTGCCCCACATAGCTGGTGACGTAGTCGACGTCGGGGTCGTGCTTCAGCACCGCCTCGACCCGGTTGACGCTGGCCTGTGTCACGGCGACGGCGGTCCCTTCCGGCTCATAGACCTCCACCAGCAATTCGGGACGGTCGGAATTGGGGAAGAACTGCTTCGGGACCACGCCCATGCCCAGCACCGCCAGCACGAACGCCCCGAGGGTGAGCCCCGCGACGAGGCCCCGGCGATCGACGCACCAGCGGATCGCCGCCCGCAGACGCTCGTACCGCGGCGTGGCGTAGATGCCGTCGTGTCCGCCGGGATTGGGCGTCACGTCCCGCAGCAGTCGCACGCCCAGATAGGGGGTGAACACCACCGCCACCAGCCATGAGATGATCAGGGCGAACGCCACGATCCAGAAGATGTTTCCGGCATATTCTCCCGCGCTGGACTGGGCGAAGCCGATGGGCAGGAAGCCGATGATGGTGATCAGGGTGCCCGACAGCATGGGCGCGGCGGTCACCGTCCAGGCGAAGCTGGCGGCGGCGACCCGGTCCAGCCCCTCCTCCATCTTCACCACCATCATCTCGATGGCGATGATGGCGTCGTCGACCAGCAGCCCCAGGGACAGGATCAGGGCGCCCAGGGTGATCCGGTCGAAATTGCGCCCGGTGATCAGCATCACCACGAACACCGCGCCCAGGGTCAGGGGCACGGCGGCGGCCACCACCAGCCCGCCGCGCAGCCCCAGGGCGCCGAAGCTGACCACCAGCACCACCGCGAGGGCGACGAAGAACTTCAGCATGAACTCGTCCACGGCCTCGCGGATGTTGCGGGCCTGGTCTGACACCTTGGACAGGGTCAGGCCCATCGGCATCGCCGCCCGCAGCTGGGTCTCGGTGGCGTCCAGGGACTTGCCCAGCGCCAGGCCGTTCCAGCCCTCCTGCATGACCAGGCCCAGCAGCATGGCGGGCTGCCCGTCGTGGCGGATCAGGAAGCCTGGCGGGTCCTCGTAACCGCGACGCACCTCGGCGATGTCTCCGAGCCTCAGACTGCGTCCGCGCGCCGTCAGGGTCACGTCGCGGATCTGGTCCAGCGTGTCGAAGCCCCGGTCCAGCCGGATCTCCACCCGCGGGCCGGTCGTCTCCATCACTCCGGACGGGGTCACCAGGTTCTGGCGGGACAGGGCGTCAAGAATGTCCGGCTCGGTGATCCCCAGGGTCGCAAGCCGGGCATAGGAAATGTCCACGAAGATACGCTCCGGCCGCTCGCCCAGGATCTCCACCTTCTTCACCCCGGGCACGGCGAGGAATTTCTGCCGCAGGGCCTCGGCCTCCCGGGTCAGGTCCCGGGGCGCCATGCCCGGCGCCTTCACCGCATAGACAGCGAAATCCACGTCGCCGAACTCGTCATTGACGAAGGGACCGAGCACGCCCCGGGGCAGGTCGCGGGCCACGTCGCCCATCTTCTTGCGGGCCTGGTAGAATTCCTCCGGCTTGGCCGAGGGCGGCATGGTGTCGCGCAGGCTCAGGCTGACAAAGGCGTAGCCGGGTCGCGTGTAGGTCTCGACCTTGTCGAAATAGCGCAGCTCCTGCAGCTTCTTCTCCATGGGGTCGGCGACCAGGTCCTGCATCTCCCGCGCTGTGGCGCCGGGCCAGACCGCGGTGACGGTCAGGCCCTTGATGGTGAAGGCCGGATCCTCGGCCCGGCCGAGGCTGAGAAAGGCGTAGGCGCCGGCAAGCGCCACCGCCAGGATCAGGAACAGGGTCAGCGCCCGCTCCCGCACGGCCCAGGCCGAGAGGTTGAAGCCCATCACGGCCGGGGCTCCAGCCGCACGGACTGGCCGTCCTGCAACTGGGCCGCGCCCAGCGCCACGACCGTCTCTCCCGGCTGCAGACCGGCGGTGATCCGCGCGCTCTCCTCGCCCAGGGACCCCACCGTCACCGGGCGACGGCGCACGGTCATGGAGCGGCGATCCACCACGAACACCGATGCGCCGCCCCCCCGGTCGACCACCGCGGCAATGGGAACGAGGACGCCGGACGCCGTCGCGGATGCGCGCGGCAGATCGACGCGGACGCTGGATCCCAGCGGCGCTGCGGCGCCGGGGCCCTCCAGCACATAGCGCGCCTCATAGGTCCGGGTCTGCGGGTCCGCGGCGCCGGACACCTGGCGCAGGGTCGCGGGGAAGGTCTCCCCCGCCGGGGCGGCCAGCAACGCCGCCCGCGACTGCCGGGGCAGCGCCCCCCGCAGCCCTTCCGGCGTGTCGACGACAGCCTCCCGCGGGCCGTCATGCGCAAGCCGCATCACCGGTTGGCCGGCGGACACCACCTGCCCCACATCGGCCGACAGTCCCGTGATGACCCCGTCGGCGTCGGCGGTGAGCACGGCGTAGGACGCCTGCCGTCGGGCCGCGTCCCGCTGTGCAGCGGCGGCGGCGGCCTGGTCGGCGGCGCTGTCCGCCGCCGCCTTGATCTGGTCGTAGGTCAGGGCCGAGACCGCGCCGCTCTGCGCCAGCCCACGCAGCCGGCGCTCATCGGCCGCCGCCCGGTCCGCCTGGGCCTGGGCCGCCCGGTACTGGGCCTCGGCCGCCGTCAGCGCCAGGGCGTAGTCCTCCCCGTCCAGACGCGCCAGAACCTGGCCCTTGCGCACGTGTGACCCCAGGTCCGCCAGTCGCTGGGCCACCTTGCCGCCGACCCGGAAGCCGAGATCGGCCTCCACCCGGGCGCGGACGACCCCGCTCAGCCGATCCGAGCCGCCCGTCGCCGCCGCCGCCGCCAGGGTGCGGACCAGCGGCGGCAGGTTGCGCGGGTCAGACCCTCCCCCGCTCCCGCAGGACGCCAGCAACAGCAGCGACGCGCCGATCGCCACGGGCGATGCAAGGACGGATCCGGGCCCAGGGAACCGGGCGGCCTCGAACGGGGGGTGACGTGTCATGCGGCCGGCCTCGCCTCTTGCTTGAGACCAGACTGGTGATGAGTGACGATTTTGTCAACTCGTCACCGTCCTTTGGCCGCCTCAGGCGGACAGGCCGCGCAGCACGATGGTGGCCACGGCCTCGGCCTTGGCGCCGGGATCATCGTCGATCCCGTGCTCCAGCAGCACCGGGTGGCAAAACGGCGAAAAGGTGCTGGCGACAGCCTTGGCCACCTCGTCGAGGGGGCTCTTGCGCTCGAACTCGCCGGACGCGCGCCCCTCCTGCACCAGGAACCGGGCGACCTCCTCCATCACCTCGACGTGTCGGGAGATGGAGGCCCACCGCTGGTCGAGCCCGGTGATCACCATGTCGTGCAGGCGCCGGTCATTGAAGAACATGGCCAGGCTATGCTCCAGAAGCAGCCGGTAGGTCCGCCGCAACCGCTCCGCCGCCGTCCGGGGGGACCGCGCCTCAGCCCAGAGCGCCTCGTCGATCCGCCCCAGCAGGCTGGCGCACACCGCCTCGCAGATGGCGATCTTGGAGCCGAAGAACTTGTAGATATAGGCGCTGGACACCCCCAGATCGGCGGCGATCTCCGACACCGTGGTCTTGCCGTAGCCGAAATGCCGGAAGCGGGCCTCGGCGGCGCGCACGATCCGTTCGCGCATCTCGTGGTGATGCGGCCCCCGCTGGCCAGGCAGGTCCTGCTGTTCGGGTGACAGATCCATGACGCCGCAGATAGCACGGCGCGGCGCCGGGGGCTACGATCTTGACGCCCGGTGACGAATAACGCAGTTTGTCACTTCAAACCTGATCGGATCCCGCATGGCGCGCCCCCTTCGCCTGTCCCTCCCCATGGCCTTGCCCATGGCCCTGGCCGCCGCCGGCCTGTCGTCCTGCGCCGTCGGTCCCGACTATCGACCGCCCGCCTCGCCTCTTGCGGGCCCGTATCCGAGCGCCGCCCTGACGGCGACCCAGCCCGACGCCCGTCCGGCGGCGGTGCTGGACCACTGGTGGTCCTCCTTCGACGATCCGGTGCTGAGTGATCTGGTCGTCGAGGCCCTGGCGCAGAATCTGGACATTGCGGCGGCGGGCGCCCGGGTGGATCAGGCCCGCGCAGCGGCCCGCGCCGCCGGCGCCGCCCTCGCGCCGGTCGGTCAGGCCAACGCCCAGGCGGCGCGGGAGCGCCAGTCGCTGCAGTCGCCCACCGGCCAGATCTTCAGCCGGTTCCCCGGCTATCAGAGGACGGGGGACCTCTACGACCTGAACGCCGGCGCCACCTGGGAAATCGACCTGTTCGGCCAGTTGCGGCGCAACGCCGAGGCCGCGCGCGCGGACCAGGCCGCCGCCGAGGCCGCCCGGGCGGGCGCCCGGCTGACCGTCGCGGCGGAAACCGCCGACGCCTATATCCAGGTCCGCGGACTCCAGGCCCGGCTGGCGCGCCTGCGCCAGAGGATCGCGGCGCAGGATCTCGTGGACCAGCTGACGGAGCAGAAGTTCGGCCAGGGCGTCGCGTCGGAGGTCGAGCGGGCGCAGTCAAGGGTCCAGGCCGAACAGACCCGGGCGGCCGCGCCCCTGTTGGAGGCTGCCCTGGCAGCGCAGCTGAACCGTCTCGATGTCCTGCTGGGCGAGCCGGCCGGGGGCATGCGTCGCCGGCTGGCGCCGTCCGGGGCCATCCCGGTTCCGCCCCGGATCGACCCGGGCGACGGTCCGGCGGAGCTGTTGCGTCGACGGCCCGACCTCATCGCCGCCGAGCAGCGCCTGGCGGCCGAAAATGCGCGGATCGGGGTGGCGTTGGCGGACTACTGGCCCAAGGTGACCCTCGCCGGCCTCGTGGGCCAGGAGGCCACACAGAGCGGTCAGTTGCTGAACGGGCCCGCGCAACTGGGCGCCGCCCAGGCGGGCGTGAGCTGGCGGCTGTTCGATTTCGGTCGGGTCGACGCCGAGGTGAAGGCGGCCCGGGGCCGCCGTGCGGAAGCCCTGGCGAGCTGGCGGCAGGCCGCCCTCCAGGCCGGCGCCGAGGTCGAGGACGCGGCGGTGTCCCTGGTGCGGCGGGAGCAGCAGTCGGCCCTGCTGGACCGCGCCTTGACGGCCGCCCGGTCCGCTGAATCGGCCACCCGGGACAGCGCCGCCGCTGGCGCGGCGTCCCGCATCGACCTGGCCGCGGCCGAGGCGTCCCGTCTTCTGGCGGAGGACGCCGCCCTCGACGCCCGGACCGAGGCGTCGCGCAGCGCCGTCGCCCTCTGCCGCGCCCTCGGCGGCGGCTGGAAAGGTTGAATCCCGCGCATCGGCCTCATGCCCCTTGCGCATTCGGCGGCGAATTTCCGCCGGAAGATTGACAGCCAAGGGCGGGACTGTGTCTTAACGACACTGGTGGGCGACGCCGTCATGTCCCACATTGGATCCGGGGATGGACCCCGCCGCGGCGGGGTCTTCAGTGAGTAGTCGCTTTGGGCGGATTGAACCGATGACAAGCAGACCTGACCCGTCGCGCTGGGCCGGCCAGGCGTCCGTGTGCGCGCGACTTGCGGCGCGGTGTTCGGTCGTCGCGCCCCTCGCGCTGGTCCTGGGGCTGCAGGCCTGCGGCGGCAAGCCCCCGCCGCCGCCGCCCGCGCCGGCGGCGGTGGTCGTGGCGACCCCGCTGATCCGGCAGGTGGTCGACTGGGACGACTATGTCGGCCACTTCGAAGCCGTGGACAGCGTCGAGATCCGCCCCCGGGTCAGCGGCTACCTGACCGGCATCGCCTTCCGCGACGGGGATTTCGTCAAGAAGGGGCAGCTTCTGTTCGAGATCGACCCCCGTCCCTACGAGGCGACGCTGAACGCCGCCTCGGCGCAGGTGGCGCGATCTAAGGCGACCCTGGACAACGCCCGCCAGGAGCTGAAGCGCGCCACGGCGCTCTACGCCGCCAAGGCGGTGAGCCAGCAGGAGCTGGCCACCCGCCAGGAAGCGGAGGCCCAGGCCCGCGCCGACCTGGCCGCCAGTCAGGCGGCGGAGCAGACGGCCCGGCTGAACGTCGCCTTCACCCACGTCACCTCCCCCATCGACGGCCGGATCTCCGATCGCCGGATCTCCCTCGGCAATCTGGTCAACGCCGACCAGACCGTGCTGACGACCGTCGTCAGTCTCAATCCCATCCGGTTCGTCTTCACCGGCGCGGAGAGCGTCTATCTGAAATACCAGCGCGCCAACGAAAACGGGTCGCGCCCCTCCTCCCGCCGCGCGCCGAACCCGGTGGAGATCCGCCTGCAGGACGAGCCGGACTATCACTGGAAGGGACGGATGGACTTTGTCGACAACGCCATCGACACCGGGTCGGGAACGATCCGCGGTCGCGCGGTCGTCGCCAATCCCGACAACTTCCTCACCCCCGGCATGTTCGGCCACCTGCGGCTGCTGGGCTCGGGGGCCTATACGGGCATGGTCGTTCCGGATCAGGCGATCGTCACCGACCAGTCGCGCCAGATCGTCTATGTGGCCGGGCCCGGCGACGTGATCGCGCAGAAGATCGTCGAGACGGGTCCCCTGGTCGACGGTCTGCGGGTCATCCGGCGGGGACTCGTCGCCACCGACCGGGTCGTGATCGACGGCATGCAGCGGGCCAAGCCCGGGCGCAAGGTCAAGGCGATCGCCGGGAGCATCGCGCCCCCTGCGCCGGTCGGCGGCCCGCGGCCCGCCCCGATCCAGCTGGCCCCGGCCAACGCGGCCACCAACGCGTCGGCCGTTCAGTGACGGCCGGACGATGAGACTGTCGCACTTCTTCATCGAGCGTCCGGCCTTCGCCGTGGTGGTGGCGGTGCTGATCACCCTGGTCGGCGCCATCGCCTATCCGGGACTGCCGGTCGCCCAGTACCCGCAGATCATCCCCCCCACCGTCAGCGTCACGGCCAGCTATCCCGGCGCCTCGGCGGAGCTTCTGGCGGACTCCGTCGCCGGGCCGATCGAACAGCAGATCAACGGCGTGGACGGCATGGACTACATCTCGTCCGCCTCCACCGGCGACGGGCGGCTGACCATCACCGTCACCTTCAAGCTGGGCGTCGACGTGGACAAGGCCCAGCAGCTGGTGGAGAACCGCGTCGCCGCCGCCGAGCCCGGCCTGCCCGACACGGTGCGCCAGATCGGCGTCGTGGTGCGCAAGTCGACCCCCGACACGCTGCTGGCCGTGCACCTCTATTCGCCGGACGGCTCCCTCGACCAGCAATACATCGCCAACTATGCGGGCATCCACATCCGCGACCGGCTGCTGCGCATCCCGGGCGTGGGCGACATCGGCAGCCGGGCGTCCCGGGACTACGCCATGCGCATCTGGATCGATCCCGACAAGGCCGCGGCGCGCAACCTGACCACGGACGAGATCGTCGCCGCCCTGAAGACCCACAACCTCCAGGTCGGCGGCGGCGTGATCGGGGCGGCGCCCTTCAACAAATCCCCCGGCGCCTTCCAGATGACGGTGGACGCCCAGGGACGCCTCGACAAGCCCGAGCAGTACGCCGACATCATCATCAAGCGCGATGATGCGGGCCATGTGACCCGGGTGCGGGACGTGGCGCGGGTGGAGCTGGGCGCCCAGGACTATACGGTGAACGCCTACATGTCCGGCTATCCCGCCGCCGCCCAGGCGGTGCAGGCCCAGCCGGACGCCAACGCCCTGAACACCGCCGACAAGATCCTGGCCACCATGCGGGAGCTGAAGAAGGACTTCCCCCCCGGGCTCGACTACAAGATCATCTACAACCCCACGGAATATGTCCGCGCCTCCATCGACGAGGTGCAGAAGACCCTGGTGATCGCCCTCGGGCTGGTGGTGCTGGTGGTGCTTCTGTTCCTGCAGAGCTGGCGCGCGGCCCTGGTGCCGATCCTGGCGATTCCGGTGTCGCTGGTGGGGTCATTCGCGGTGATGGCGGCCTTCGGCTTCTCCCTGAACAACCTGTCCCTGTTCGGACTGGTGCTGGCCATCGGCATCGTGGTCGATGACGCCATCGTCGTGGTGGAGAATGTGGAGCGGCACCTGCGGGACGGCATGACGCCGCGGGATGCGGCGCACCGGACCATGGACGAGGTGGGCGGCGCCCTGGTGGCCATCGCCCTGGTGCTGGTGGCGGTGTTCGTGCCGACGGCCTTCCTGTCCGGCATTTCCGGCCAGTTCTACCGGCAGTTCGCCCTGACGATCGCCACGGCGACGGTGATTTCCCTGGTGGTTTCCCTCACCCTGTCGCCGTCCATGGCCGCGCTGATCATGCGGCCGCACAGCCATGAGCGTCCGCGCAGCGCACTGGGCCGCCTCGGACGCGGCTACGCCACGCGCTTCAACACCGGTTTCGAGGGGCTGAGCCGGATGTACGGCGCCCTGACCGCGCGGACGGTGCGGGCGGGCGCGATCATGGTGATCCTCTATCTCGGCCTCCTGGCCCTGACCGGCTGGCGGATCAGCGCCACCCCCACCGGCTTCATCCCGGTGCAGGACCAGGGCAATTATCTGGTGGCCGTCCAGCTGCCGCAGGGCGCGTCCCTGGCGCGATCCGACGTGATCGTCCGGGACCTGGTGACCCGCATCCTCAAGGTCCCGGGCATTGCGGCCGCCTCGGTCTATGTGGGCACCGACCCGGTGACCCAGGCCAATGTCTCCAACGCCGGCCAGATGTACGTGATCCTGGACAGCTTCGAGAAGCGCGCGGCGGAACATCGCACGCCGGACAGCATCATCGCCGGGCTCAAGAAGGCCGTGGCCCCGGTGGTCGGCGCGGACGTGCGGGTGCTGCCGCCGCCCCCCGTGCGCGGCATTGGCAGCGCCGGCGGCTTCAAGATGGTGATCCAGGACCAGTCCGGCGCCGGTCCCCGGGCGCTGGAGCAGGTGGCCATCGCCGTGGCGGACGAAGCCAAGAAGCAGCCGGCCATCAGCAGCGCCTTCACCACCTTCAACACCAAGACCCCCCGGGTCACCGCCGACATCGACCGGGACAAGGCGGAAATGCTCGGCGTGCCCACGGCCTCGGTGCTGTCGACCTTGCAGACCTATCTGGGCTCGACCTTCGTCAACACCTTCAACCTGTTCGGCAAGACCTTTCAGGTGCTGGCCCAGGCGGAGTATCCGGCCCGGCAGGACGAGGCCGACATCTCCACCCTGCAGACCCGCTCCTCCACCGGCGCCATGACGCCGCTGGGCGCGGTGATGTCCGTGCGCCACACCACGGGGCCGTACCGGGTGCTGCGCTACAACCTGTTCCCCGGGGCCGAGATCCAGGGCGACACCGCGCCGGGCTATTCCACCGGAGAGGCGCTGACCGCCATGGAGGAGGCCGCCCAGCGGGTGCTTCCCGCCGGCTTCAGCTATGAATGGACCGAGCTCGCCTACCAGCAGAAGCTGGCGGGCAACACCGGCGGGCTGGTCTTCGTCCTGGCCGTGGTGTTCGTGTTCCTGCTGCTGACCGCCCTCTATGAAAGCGTGACGCTGCCCCTGGCCGTCATCCTGATCGTGCCCATGTGCCTGCTGGCGGCCTTCGCCGGGGTGAATTTGATGGGCCTCGACAACAACATCCTGACTCAGATCGGGCTGGTGGTGCTGATCGGTCTGGCGGCGAAGAACGCCATCCTGATCGTCGAATTCGCCCGCCAGGCGGAAGAGGAGCAGGGGCTCGACCGGTGGAGCGCTGCGGTGGAGGCCGCCCGCACCCGCCTGCGCCCGATCCTGATGACCTCCTTCGCCTTCGTGCTCGGCGTGGCGCCCCTGGCCTTCGCCACCGGCGCCGGCGCGGAGATGCGCCAGGCGCTGGGCGTCGCCGTATTCTTCGGCATGCTGGGCGTGACCTTCTTCGGCCTTGTGTTCACGCCGCTGTTCTATGTGCTGTGCCGCAAGCTGTCGGAGTACATTCCCCAGCCCAAGCTTAGAAAGTCCGCCGCGGCGCAAATTGACGGAGACCGTCCTTGAAGGCCCGGACGCCCCCTCGCCTGCGGGCCGCGACCCTCGTCGCCCTGGCGGCGCTGGCCGGGCTTCCGGCGGGGTGCGCCCTCGGGCCGGACTATCATCCGGCGCTGGACCACGTGTCCGTCCCGGCCCGCTTCGTCAGCGCCACCCCCGCCGTCGCCTCGTCCGATCCGGCGGTCGACGACTGGTGGCGCCTTTACAATGACGCGGCCCTCAACCAGCTCGTGCTCGACGCCCTGAGCGCGAACACCGACCTGCGCGTGGCCAGCGCCAATCTGGCGCGGGCCAAGGCCGTGCTGGGCGAGGCCCGTGACAGTCTCTACACCCCCTCGACCCAGGTCGCCGTCAGCGCCGCCGAGACCCGCTCCTCCACCACCAATCTGCTGGCCTCCCTCGCGGGAACCAAGCCCAAGGCCGCCGCCTATGACACGGCCAGTTTCACGGCGAGCTACGAGCTGGACCTGTTCGGGCGATTGCGGCGGGGCGTGGAGGCGGCGCGGGCGGACGCCGATGCGGCGCGGGCCGCCCTGGACTACGCCCGGGTGTCCGTCGCTGCGGAAACCGCCACCGCCTATGCCGAGGCCTGCGCCTATGGCGCCGCCGTCGCTTCGGCGCAGCGCAGCCGGGATATCGCCCGCCAGACCGCCGAGGTCACCACGACCCAGCGCAACCTGGGCGCCGCCTCCGACTTCGACGTGACCCGCGCCGCGGCGCTGGCCAGCCAGGCCGCGGCGGCCGTACCCGCTCTGGAGGCCCAGCGCCGGTCGGTCCTGTTCAGCCTGGCCGTCCTGACCGGGCGGCCGGCGGAGACGGTGATCCCCGCCGCCCAGTCCTGCAGCCAGCCGCCGCGCCTGGCCGCCCCGCCGCCGGTGGGCGACGGCGCCGCCCTGCTGCGCCGACGGCCGGACATTCGCGAAGCCGAACGCCAGCTGGCCGGCGACACGGCCCGGATCGGGGTCGCCACGGCGTCGCTGTTTCCGGTCATCAGCCTGGGCGGCCAGATCGCGGCCGGCGGCGCCACCCCCGCCAAGGCCGTCAGCTATTCGGGCACGTCCTTCGCTGTCGGACCCGGCCTGACCTGGAGCGGCCCGAACATCCTCGCGGCCCGGGAGCGGATCCGCGAGTCCAACGCCGTCGCGCGGGCGTCCCTGGCGCGATTTGACGGCGTGGTGCTCCAGGCCTACCGGGACGCCGAGACCACATTGGCGACCCTGGACGGCGTTCGCCAGCAGAACACCGCCCTCCACGCGGCCCGGGACCAGCTGCGCGCCGCCGCGGCGCTGGCGCAGTCGCGCTATGATCAGGGCGCCGCCAGCTTCCTGGAGCTTCTGGACGCCCAGCGCAGCCTGCAGCTGGCGGAAAGCGACCTGGCCGCCTCGGACCTGCGCCAGTCAGACGCCGAGATTGCCGTGTTCCGGGCCCTCGGCGGCGGCTGGAAATCCGCGCCGGCGGTGGTCGATCCCCGGCAAGCCCCGCGGCGCTGATCCTCGGCCGCCCTTTTACCCCAAAATGGGCGGTCATTTTGTGCGCCCATTTCAGGCGTTGCCCGGGCCGACCGTCCGGGCCGCGCCGGACGCCTTAAGCCTCAGGGGTAAGCGATAAGGCCTGACGCAGCCCCCCGGGCGTCAAGGGAGCGGCCCCGCCCAAATGCCCGCCAATGCGCCGGGGGCGGCCAGATGCCGAAACCCCTTCCGAAACAAGGGGTTCAACGAATAAAAACCCGCGAGTCGAATAAAATTTCTAATATATTTCTAATACATATGGCTAAATATCATTATCCAATAATATCG
>CAINOV010000336.1 GCA_903851655.1 uncultured Caulobacterales bacterium | reverse complement strand
TGGCAGTCGGTGGGGCCCACATGGGCCCCCATCAGCTCCGCCGGAAGAAACGTGGACAGGCCCCGCTGGATCGCCAACCGGTCCAGGGCGTCGTTGGTGTCGGAGGTCCAGACCCGGTCCGTCCGCTCCAGCACCCCCAGGTCGGCGCGGCCGCCGCCGGAGGCGCAGGTCTCGATCTCCACCCCCGGATGCGCCCGGCGCAGCTGATCCAGCATCGCATAGAGGCCCCGCACATGGGCGTGGGCGGCCATCCGGCCGTCGGCGCCGCCGGCGTGGCTGAGATCCCGGTTCATGTCCCATTTGATGTAGGCGATCGGCAGGGCTCGGAGCAGGGCGTCGATGCGGCCGTGGATGTGCGCGCGGACGTCCGCGCGGCTGAAGTCCAGCACCAGCTGGTGGCGGAAGGACAGCTGCGGCGCGGGGGGCGCGGCCAGCACCCAGTCCGGATGGGCGCGGAACAGGTCGCTGTCCGGATTGACCATTTCCGGCTCGAACCACAGGCCGAACTCCATGCCAAGGTCCTGGACGTGGCGGGCAAGGGGGGCGAGGCCCTGCGGATAGATGGTCGGATCGACGGTCCAGTCGCCCAGTCCCGCCCGGTCGTTGCGGCGGCCGGGGAACCAGCCGTCGTCCAGGACGAACCGCTCCACCCCGATGGCGGCGGCCTGATCGGCCATCTGCATCAGGACGTCGGGCTTGTGGTCGAAATAGACCGCCTCCCAGGTGTTGTAGTGCACCGGGCGGGGCTTGGCCCTCAGCCGGTCGTGCTGCGGCCGGCGGCGCACATGGGCGTGGAAGGCCCGGGCGGCGCCGCTGCGCCCCTGGTCGGACCAGGCGCAGTACAGGGCAGGGCTGACATAGCTCTCGCCCTGCGCCAGGCGCATCTCCCCGGGACCGAACAGCTCGCCCATCTGCACATAGGCCCGCCCGTCGGACAGGGTGTCGGCCCAGAGCCGGTGGTTGCCGCTCCAGCCCAGATGCAGGGCGTAGACCTCCCCGCTCAGCTCGCCGCAGGGGTCGGTCTCGGCCAGCAGCCCCGGAAACGCGTCGTGGCTGGTGCGGCCGCGGCGGTTCTCCCGGGAGAGGGCGCCGGCGAAGCGGGGGATGCGGCGGGTCTGCATCTCCCCCGACCAGCGGCCCTCGAAGGACGTCCAGTGGGTCACCCCGCCGGGCAGGGGCAGGGCCGGGGCGTCGCAGGCCTCCACCGCAACCTCGCCCTCGCCGGTGTTGCGGATGCGGGTGGTCATCACCAGCATGTCCCCGTCCGGGGCCAGGCTGACCCCGTGGGTGAAGGCGATCCCGTGAGCCTCGTCCGTCGACTCGATGCGGGCGTCGCCGGACGGGTCGTGCTCGACCCCCGTGACGCGGGGCCAGAGCGCCCAGTCCCGTCCGTCCCGATGCAGGCTGACCCCCGGCCGACCGGGAAAGCCGGCGCCAGGCAGCGGGCTGAGGGTCAGGGCCGGGGTCCGCGCCGGAGAGCAGGGCGCCTCCTGCCGCGCCTGCAACAGGGACAGCGTCGCAAGGTCGGTCGCGGCGCCCAGCCGGGCCCCGAAATAGATCAGGGCCGGTCCGGGCCCCTGCAGGTCCAGCACCGCCGTGGTCCTGGCGCCGTCCAGGCGCAGGAAGAGCGGAAGGTCGGCGACGGGCGTGGAGGTCGAAGACGGGGTGGACATGGAGAAGCCTGCTGGTCGAGGCGCGCGCGGCGCGTTAATCCGTGGGAGACGCTGAGAGTTGACCGAGGTCTATTATCCGATAAGTCATACTATAAAAACCGGCGAACGGTCCGGGGGGGCCTTGGCGCAAGCCGCCCCCGCCTCATAGCGGGAGAGCGGCCCCGGACGCCAGTGACGGGTCAAGACGGGGCGGGGCCCTCAGGAGGAACGAAACGGTGCTGGGCGTCTGCTATTATCCCGAACATTGGCCCCGCGATTGGTGGCCCGAGGACGCCCGCCGGATGAAGGCGCTGGGCCTCACCTATGTGCGGGTGGGAGAGTTCGCCTGGTCCCGGTTCGAGCCGGAGCCCGGGCGCCATGACTTCGAATGGTTCGACGCGTCCCTCGACATCCTGACCGCCGCGGGACTGAAGGTGGTGATCGGCACGCCGACGGCGACGCCGCCCAAGTGGCTGGTGGACCGCCATCCGGACATGCTCGCCGTGGATCCGGAGACGGGACGGACCCGGGGCTTCGGCTCCCGCCGCCATTACGACTTCTCCAGCGACGCCTATCTGGAGGCCTGCCGCGGCATCGTCACGGCGCTGGCGGACCGCTATGGACAGCATCCCGGCGTGGCCGGCTGGCAGACGGACAACGAGCTGTGCTGCCACGACACCACCCTGTCGGCATCCCCCGTGGCGCGGGACGCCTTCCGGCGCTGGCTGAAGGCCCGCTACGGCGACGTGGGGGCGCTGAACGCCGCGTGGGGTAATGTGTTCTGGTCCATGGAATACCGCAGCTTCGACGAGATCGAGCTGCCCGTGGGCGCGGTGACGGAGACCAGCCCCGCCCACCGCATGGCCTGGCGGCGGTTCTCGTCGGACCAGGTGGTGCGGTTCCACAAGGCCCAGCTGGACATCCTGCGGCCGAGGTCCCCCGGCCGTTTCATCACCCACAACTTCATCCCGATGAACGAGACCGGCGTGGACAATCACGCCCTGGCCGACGGGCTGGACTTTGCGTCCTACGACAACTACCCGCTGGGCCGGACGGACCTGGTGATGAAGGACGCGCCGGCCGACGCCTTCAGACCCTGGATGCGCACCGGCCATCCGGATTTCGGGGCCTTCTTCTTTGACCAGACCCGGGGCCTGGCCCCGGGGGCCTTCTGGGTGATGGAGCAGCAGCCCGGTCCGGTGAACTGGGCGATGCACAATCCCCGCCCGGCGCCGGGCATGGTGCGCCTGTGGAGCCTGGAGGCCTTCGCCCACGGGGCGGGGGTGGTCAGCTATTTCCGTTGGCGCCAGGCCCCGTTCGCCCAGGAGCAGATGCATGCGGGCCTGCTGCGTCCCGACTGCACCGAGGCCGCCGCCTGGCCGGAGGTGGAGGCCGTGGCCCGCGATCTGGCCGTGCTGGATCTCGACGCGACGCCCCGGGGACGGGCGCGGGTCGCCCTGGTGGTGGACGTGGAGGCCCAGTGGCTGGGAGAGATCGAGCGCCAGGGCCGCAGTTACGACTATACCGCCATCCTGCTCGAGTATTACCAGGCCTTGCGGGGTCTCGGACTGGATGTGGACTTCATCGCGCCCGACGGGGACCCGGCGGACTATGCGCTGATCCTGGCCCCCGCCGTGGCCATGCCCAAGCCCGGTCTGGCGGAGCGGCTGTCGGCCAAGGGGGCGGTGGTGCTGTTCGGCCCGCGCTCCGGCGCCAAGACCCCGGACGTGACCCTGCCGGAGGGTCTTCCGCCGGGGGCGCTGCGGTCGGCGCTGCCCATCCGGGTGCTGTCGGTGGAGACCCTGCGTCCGGGCTGCGAGGGGCAGATCCGCTGGAACGGCCGGACCTATGCCAGCGGCCGTTGGCGGGAGGAGATCGCGGCGGGGGAGGGGCTTTCCATCCTCGGCCGCTATGAGGACGACACCCCCGCCCTGGTGCGGAAGGGACCGGTCCTCTACCTCGCCACCCTGACCGACGGCGCCTTCCTGACGGACCTGTTCGAGGACCTGGCAATGGCCGCGGGCCTCGCCACGACCCGGCTTCCCGAGGGGCTCCGCCTGTGCCGGCGGGGGGATCTGGTCTTCGCCCTCAACTATGCGTCCGAGCCGCAGGCGGCCCCGGCCCCGCCGGGGGCGGACTTCATCCTCGGCGGGCCGCTGGTCGGCCCCCGGGACGCATCGGTCTGGAGATGCCGCGCATGACGGCCCTTGTCCGCAGCCTCGCCGCACTGGCGGCGGCCGGCCTCTGCCTGGGCTCCGGGCTGGCGTCCGCCGCCGCGCCCGCGCCGGTTCCGGTCAGCGCCACCCTGCCCGACGGGCCGGACCTGTCGGCGCCGGGGGCGTTTGCGGTGGGCGTGCTGCGCCTCGACCTCGTCCACGCAGACCAGCCGGACCCCAGCCTGCCTCTGGTGAACGGTCATGCGCCGCATCACGACCGGACCCTGCCGCTGACCATCTGGTTCCCGGCGGCGCCCGGGGCGGGGCTGGCTCTGGCCCACTATCACGACCACCAGCCCGGCGCCTTCGCCGCCGGCGGGCGGGCCGGGGCGGCGCTGCTGCAGGCCAAGCCGTTGCGCGGCCAGGGCTTTCCCCTGGTGATCTTCTCCCACGGTTATCGCAACTGGGCGACGGGCTTCGCCGACCTGGCCGAGGGGCTGGCGTCCCGGGGCTATGTGGTGGCGGCCATCGACCACGGAGATATGGAGCCGCAAACGCCCGCAGAGCGGACCGCGTCGCTGGCCGCCGTCATCGCCCTGCGCAGCGCGGACCAGCGCTTCGTCATGGCGGAACTGGCCCGTCGGTCGGCCGAGGGGCCGCTGGCCGGGGTCTATGATCCGCAGCGGACCGCGCTGATCGGCTATTCCATGGGCGGCTTCGGGGCCGTGACCACGGCGGGATCGGGCTTCGCGGCGGCCTCGCCCCTCCCGCGCATGGCGCCGGACGGGGTCCTGGCGCCGTTCACGGAGGGCGCGCCCTCCGAGGCCCCGCCGGCCCAGCTGAAGGCGGTGGTGCTGTTCGCGCCCTGGGGCGGGTCCGAGCCCCTGCGGGCCTGGGCGCCGTCGGGCCTCGCCAGGATCAGCGCGCCGACCCTGGTGGTGGTGGGCGATCACGACGACGTCAGCGGCTATGAGGGGGGCGTGAAGTGGATTTACGACCACCTGACCGGGGCGGAGCGGTGGCTGCTGGTCTACCAGAACGCCCGGCACAACATCGTCGGCGACGGTCTGGCGGCGGTGGAGGACCGGGACTTCGTGGCCGTGGAGCGGTTCGAGGAGCCGGTCTGGCGCCGGGACCGGATCCTGGCCATCAACCGCCACTTCGTCACCGCCTTTCTCGACAAGACGCTGAAGGGCGACGCCGCCCACGGCGCCTATCTGGCGACGCCGACGGAACGGGCCGACGCCGGCGCCTGGCCGCTGGGACCCAATGAGCGGGTGTTCGGCCGCACGGCCCGGGCCGACGATCCCGCCTCCAAGGGCTACTGGCCGGGCTTCCAGCGCCGCTGGGCGCTCGGGCTCGAGCTGCGCCATGCTCCGGCCGACACCGCCGCTGCGACCCAACCCTAAGCCCACAGGCGAGACACTCCATGCATCTGCAGCTCGTTCAGGCCTGGATCGCGGCGGGGCTCACCGCCCTCATCGGCGTGCTGACCTATCTGAAATGCCGCGGCGAAGGGCGGTCCGCCACCGACAGCAACCGGGAGTTCTTCCTCGCCGGCGGCGGCCTGTCCTGGATCTTCGTGGCGGGGTCGATCACCATCACCAATCTCAGCACCGACCAGCTGGTGGGGATGAACGGCAACCAGATGGTGTTGCTCGCGCTCTGGGAGCTGTGCGCCGTGGTGGGCCTCAGCATCCTGACCTGGGTGTTCCTGCCGATCTACTACCGCAACAACTGCACCACGGTGACGGAGCTGCTGGAGAAGAAGTACCGAAACGTGAACGTGCGGGCGACGATCGCCTTCATCTTCCTGCTGGGGAACGTGGTCATCTATCAGCCAATCACGCTCTATACGGGCGCGCTGATGATGAAATCCATGTTCGGCCTCAGCGTTCCGACCATCGTGCTGGCCGCCGCCTTCGGGATCGGAGGCTCGCTCTACGCCATCTTCGGCGGCCTGCGCGCTGTGGCGGTGACGGACACCTTCAGCGGGATCCTGCTGCTGGGCATGTGCATGCTGGTGGTGGTCCTGTCCCTGAAGGCGGTGGGGTTCGACCTGTCGGGCGTCCCGCCGGAGCGGCTGACCCTGATCGGCGACGCCAAGTCCCCGATCCCCTGGCCGACCCTGTTCACCGGCATGATCTTCATCCAGATGTTCTACTGGTCCACCAACCAGACCATCACCCAGCGGGCCATGGCCGCGCCGAACCTGAAGGAGGCGCAGAAGGGCGTGGCCACGGCCACCGTGATCCGCCTGCTGATCATCCCGCCCATGGTGGTGATCCCCGGCGTGGTGTCGTGGAAGCTGTTCGGCCACCTCGGCGACGCGGCCTATGGCAAGATCGTCTGGACCGTTCTGCCGCCCTGGATGTCCGGCATCTTCGCCGCGGCCATCGCCTCGGCGGTGCTGGCCCATTTCGCCAGCGTGCTGAACTCGTCCGCCGCCCTCTATGTCTGCGACCTGCACGAGAAGTACCTGAACCCCAAGCCCGACGTGCAGCGTCTGAGCCTGATCGCCAGCGTGCTGTTCGTGGTCGCAGCCGTGCTGCTGGTGCCCGTCTATGACGGGGCCGACAGCATCATCAACCTGGTGCAGAAGCTGAACGGCCTGACCAGCATGCCGGTGTTGTCGGTGTTCATTGTCGGGCTCCTGTTCCGCAATGTGGACGCCCGGGCGGCCATCGCCGGCCTGGTCTTCGGCGTGGCGCTCTACGCCGTGTTCTCGTTCGTCTGGGCGCCCCTGCACTACATCCACATGATGGCGATCACGCTCTGGACCACGGTGGCCTTTGCGCTGGGGGTGAACCGGTTCGTCTTCGGCCGCCGGGCGGGGCTGGCCTTCGGCCGCCGGGCGCGGGAGCAGGCCGCAGCCGACGCGGCTGCGGACGCTGGACCCGACTCCGGCGCTGGATCCGGCGCAGGATCTGGCGCAGGCGTCGCCGCCTAGGGCCAAGGCCCGCCGGTGATTAAGATGTGCGCAGTCTGAGCCGGGCCCTGCGCATTTCCGCGGCTGAGACGCGGTTGGTATGACGTTTCTTGCCGGCGGGCGACGGGGCGCCTTGCCCCCTCCTCCAGCGGGCGGGAGGGTCAAGGGGTACGAGGCGGGGAAGATGTCGCAGGTCGCCAGCCGGCCCGAGGGCGTCGCCCAGAGACTTCGACAAGCGGAAAGTTACGCACGATCGGTCGAACAGAATTCTTGGACCGGGGGATACCTAAGATGCGTGC
>CAINOV010000335.1 GCA_903851655.1 uncultured Caulobacterales bacterium | reverse complement strand
TCCAGTTCGAGGCGCCCGTGGTGATCTGCGCCACGTCACACCGCAAGGAGATCGAGCGTCAGTTGGCGGCGATCGGCGTGACGGCGTCGCGGATCGTGCTTGAGCCCTTCGGACGCAACACCGCCGCCGCCGCCTATATCGCCGCCGCCGTGGTGGCCGAGCTGTCGCCGGGGTCCCTGGCCCTGGTCCTGCCCGCCGATCACGTCATCGCCGACCCGCAGGCCTTCCGCAGCGCCATCGCCCTGGCCGCGGAGGTGGCGCGCGGGCGCATCGTCACTTTTGGCGTCACCCCGGACGGGCCAGAGACCGGCTACGGCTACATCCAGCAGGGTGAGCCCATCGCGGGTCCCGTCTGCAAGGTCGCGCGTTTTGCGGAAAAACCGAACCGCAGCACGGCGGAGGCCTACCTGGCCGAAGGCGGCTATTCCTGGAACGCGGGCATCTTCCTGTTCGCCCCCAGCGTGATGATGTCGGAAATGGCGGCGCTGTCGCCCGCCATCGCCGAGACCAGCCTGCTGGCCCTCACCCGGGGCCGCGTGGACGGTGCGGCGATCCAGCTGGACGCCGACGCCTTCGCCAAGTGCCCGTCCGAGCCGGTGGACATCGCCGTCATGGAAAAGACGTCCCTTGCGGCGGTGATCCCGTGCGTCATGGGCTGGGCGGACGTGGGCTCGTGGAGCGAACTGCAGAAGCTGGGACCGCACGATGCAGCCGGGAATGTCACGCATGGGCCCGCCATCGCCATCGACGCGTCCAACGCGCTGATCTGGGCCGACGGCCCTCCGGTGGCGGTTGTGGGCCTGTCGGACATTGCTGTGATTTCGACGCCCCAGGGCGTGATCGTCCTGCCCCTCAGCCGGTCACAGGACGTGAAGCAGGCCCTGGCCGCCGTCAACGCCCTTGCGGCCCAGGATCCGCCGTCATAGCCGCTCCGCAGGTGCGGTGATGTCGAGCCGCCGGCTCGCAGACCACGGTGTCACAGCCATCAGCCGAAGCATCCGGCGAAAGCGCGCCGGGTCGGCGTTGCGGCGCTCGCGAAGGTAGGCGGCCCTCCCCCGCCAGGCGTCGAGATAGGCGCGCTCGAGGATCCGCGACACGCCCTCCTGCTTGCGATAGCGCCAGATGAGCCAGATGTCCGCCGCCACGTGATAGGGCAGGAACAGCCAGAGCCACAGCCCCGGCGTGTTCTTGAGGAAGGTCCAGACCCGGTTGCGGTGGCCGTGGTAGAGGGTGAACTCCGACACCCGGCCCGTCGTGCCGGACCCGGCATGCCGGAGCACGGCGCCGGCGACCCGCCGCGATCCTCGCCCAGCCAGTTGCAGCCTCAGCGCCAGATCGATGTCCTCGCAATAGCAGAAGAACCGCTCGTCGAAGCCGCCGATCGCCTGAAAGTCCGCCCGCCGGTACAGGGCGCCGGCCGCGCAGGGCCCCATGATCGCGGCGTCGGCGATCGGTCGCCGGGGCTGGCCTTCCAGCGCCCGCCAGGCGATGCCGGCCACATGCCAGACGTCGCCGACGCCGTCGAAGGTGTCCGGGTCGTCCAGGCGGATCTGGACCGATCCGAAACTCGCCGCCTCCGGGTGCGCCCGCGCCGCGGCCACGAGGGCCCCCAGCCATTCGGGCTCCGGCCGGGTGTCGGCGTTCAGCAGCGCGAGAAACTCTGCGCCGGACTGGTCCGCCACCCGATTGTTGGCGGCTGCGAAGCCCAGATTGCTCCCCATCCGCCGGATCCGGAAGCGGTCGTCGGGCAGCCGCAGGCGGTCCGCCGCGCCGTCGGTCGAGGCGTTGTCGGCGATCACGACCTCGAAGTCCGTGAAGCTCTGCCGCGCCAGCGCCTCGACGCAGGGCTGCAGGTAGTCGCCGGAGTTGTAGTCGACAATGATGACGGTGACCGCTGGTCCGCCCATTCTGCCCGCATGCTCCGCGCCAACCTCCGGGATCCCACAAACCGGCGGCCGTGGCCTCTATCGGATGCGCCGCGCCCACATGCAACCCGGCCGCCGCGCGCCACGGCCCTCAGTGGGGCGCCAGCCGATCCAGAAGGTCGAGGGCGGGGTTCGACTTCGGCGCCGGCCTGGTCGGCGACGGCCGCTGAGACGGCGCGGTCGGACGCGGCGTGGAGCCGCCACCCAGCGCACCGAAGAGACCGCTCAGATCGCCGCCGCCCTTGCCGACGATCTGGCCGACCTGCTGACCGATCAGCGTCTCCGCCACGCCG
>CAINOV010000334.1 GCA_903851655.1 uncultured Caulobacterales bacterium | reverse complement strand
CCTGCGGATCGAGAGCCGCTATTTCGTCAAGACCCTGGCCACGCCCCAGGCCAAGGCCATGATCCGCTCCCTGTTCCTGTCCATGCAGGAGCTGGGCAAGGGCGCGGCGCGGCCGGCGGGCTTCGCCCCCTACAAGATCGGCAAGGTCGCCGTGCTGGGCGCGGGCATGATGGGCGCCGGCATCGCCTATGTGCAGGCCCTCGCCGGCATCGAGACGGTGCTCATCGACCAGAGCCAGGAGGCCGCGGAGAAGGGCAAGGCCTATTCCGCCAGCCTGCTGGCCAAGCAGGTCAGCCGCGGCAAGATGGACCAGGCCAAGGCCGACTCCATCCTCGCCCTGATCACCCCCACCACCGACTACGCCCATGTGAAGGGCGCCGACCTGGTGGTCGAGGCGGTGTTCGAGACCCGCGAGATCAAGGCCGAGGTGACCAAGAAGGCGGAGGCCCGGCTGGCCGAGACCGCCGTGTTCGGCTCCAACACCTCCACCCTGCCGATCACCGGTCTGGCGGAAGTGTCCGCCCGCCCGGCCAACTTCATCGGCATCCACTTCTTCTCGCCGGTGGACAAGATGGGCCTGGTGGAGATCATCATGGGTGAGAAGACCAGCCAGGAGACGCTCGCCAAGACCGTCGACTACGTCCTGAAGATCCGCAAGACGCCGATCGTCGTGAACGACAGCCGCGGCTTCTACACCTCCCGCTGCTTCGGCACCTTCATCCAGGAGGGGCTGGAGATGCTGGCCGAGGGCATTGCGCCGGCCATCATCGACAATGTGGGCCGCGCCACCGGCATGCCCCGCGGGCCGCTGGAGATGAACGACGACGTGGCCCTGGACCTCGCCTACAAGGTGCGGGAGCAGACCCGGAAAGACCTTGGCGACAAGTACGTGGCCGGTCCGGTGGACGCCATGGTCTCGAAGATGGTGGTCGAGCTGGGCCGCTTCGGCCGCAAGAACGGCAAGGGCTTCTATGACTATCCGGCGGAGGGGCCCAAGCGCCTGTGGCCGGGCCTGTCGGACATCGTGCCCGTGAAGCAGGCCAACGCCACGCCGGAGCTGATCGAGGAGATCCGCACCCGCCTGCTCTATCGCCAGGCTGTGGAGGCGGCGCGCTGCTTCGAGGAGAATGTGGTCACCGATCCCCGGGACGCGGATGTGGGCTCGATCCTCGGCTGGGGCTTTGCGCCCTGGACCGGCGGGCCGGTCAGCCTGATCGATTCCGTCGGCGTCGCGGCGTTCGTGGAGACCTGCGACCGCCTGGCCCAGAAATACGGCCCGCGCTTCGCCCCGCCCCAGCTGCTGCGCGACATGGCGGCCAAGGGCGAGACCTTCTACGGCCGCTTCAGCAAGGCGGCCAGGGCGGCTTAGGGGGCTATCCGGACAGAGGTTCTCGGCTCAAGGCCGAGAATGACATTGATTCATAACGAGATTTGAATGCTTGTCATTCCCGGGCTTGACCCGGGAACCTCGTTCCGAACTCCCGCCCCAGCCGCGCCGACACCGCGTCCGGGTCCTTCAGCTCACACTCCCACACGGTGAGCACCCGCCAGCCCAGCGCCGTCAGCGCCTCCGCGGTGTCCCCGTCCCGCGCCCGGTTGCGGGCGATCTTGACCCGCCAGTAGTCGGCATTCGTCTTCGGCGCCCGCGCGCCCCGGGGACAGTCATGGCCGTGCCAGAAGCAGCCGTGCACGAACAGCGCCGTCCGCCGCCCGGGGAACACGATGTCCGGCCGGCCCGGCAGGTCCTTGCGCTGCAGGCGGTAGCGCAGGCCCAGCGCCGTCAGCAGGCGGCGCACCGTCCGCTCCGGCGTCGTGCCGGAGCTGGCGACCCGCCGCATGACGGCGGATCGCTTGGCGGCGTCATAGACGTCCGTGGTCAGAGCCCTTCGAACAGGGCCGTGGACAGGTAGCGCTCGGCGAAGCTCGGAATGATGACGACGATGGTCTTGCCAGCGTTCTCCGGCCGGGCGGCGACGCGGAAGGCGGCGGTGAGCGCGGCGCCGGAGGAAATGCCCACGGGGATCCCCTCCACCGCCGCGACCTTGCGGGCCATGGCGAAGCTGTCGGCGTTGGACACGGCCTCGACGCTGTCGATCACGGAGCGGTCCAGCACGGCCGGCACGAAGCCCGCGCCGATCCCCTGGATCTTGTGCGGGCCCGGCGCGCCACCGGCCAGGACGGGACTGTCCTCGGGCTCCACCGCGATCATCTGCAGGCCCGGCTTGCGCGCCTTCAGCACCTGACCAATGCCCGTGATCGTGCCGCCGGTGCCGACGCCGGAAATGACGATGTCCACCGCGCCCGCCGTGTCGTTCCAGATCTCCTCCGCCGTGGAGACCCGGTGGATCGCCGGATTGGCGCCATTCTCGAACTGCTGCGGCATGACGGAGTTGGGGATCTCGGTCAGCAGCTCCTGCGCCCGGGCCACGGCGCCGCGCATGCCCTTCTCGGCGCTGGTCAGCTCCAGCTTCGCGCCCAGCAGGGCCAGCATCTTGCGCCGCTCGATGGACATGCTCTCGGGCATCACCAGGATCAGCTTGTAGCCCTTGGCGGCGGCGACGAAGGCCAGCGCAATGCCCGTGTTGCCGCTGGTCGGCTCGACGATGGTCGCGCCCGGCGTCAGCACCCCCCGGGCCTCCAGCGCCGCGATCATGGACACGCCGATGCGGTCCTTGACGCTGGAAATGGGGTTGAAGAATTCGAGCTTGGCCAGGACCTCGGCGCCCGGCTTCAGCTCCGCCGTCAGCCGTGGCAGGCGCACCAGGGGCGTGTCGCCGATCGTGTCGAGGATCGAGCCATAGATCTTCCCGCGGCCGGCGCGGGCATAGGCGGACGCATCAAAGACCGGGTCGGTCATAGGGACACCTTGCGAAGTTGAGAGTTCGGGAGATCGAGAGCCAGTCTAGGCCCGATGACGGGGCTTGTCTCGCCTGCGAGGGGGCGGAGCAGGTGCTCGGACAGCCAGCGCACGACGGGAACCGCCACTCCGTCCCCCACCAGGTGCAGGGCCGCGGTGGTGCGGGGCGGCAGGCGGTAGCTGTCGGGCAGGCCCATCAGCCGCGCCGCCTCCCGGTCGGTCATGTGGCGGGAGCGGACGGCCCCGCCCTCCACCACCAGCAGGAACTGGCGGGACGACCCGCCGCCGGAGGTGCGCAGGCAGCCGGCCAGCCCGTCGAAGCGGACCTCCGCCCGCTGGGCCCGACCGTCCGCCGTGGCCCGCGTGCGGCGGAACAGGGCGCCGACGGCACGGTCCCCCGGCGTCCGCGCCGTGCGGGCGATGATCTGGTCCAGCCGCACCCGCTGCAGCGGCGCCAGCAGGGAGACCAGGCGCTCTGTCTCGGCGGCGCTGCGCCAGGCCACGGCGGCGTCCGGCTCCAGCAGGTCCGCAAGGCCCAGGTTCCGCCTGGGCGGCTGAGGCAGCCGCCACCAGCGCCAGCCCGCCTGCAGCGAAGGCGGCAGGCGGTCATGGGCGGCGCGCAGGCGGCGGCTGTGCAAGTGGAGGCTCGGTCCGTCATCCGTCATCGCCGGGGGAACCCGCCGCGCAGCGATCATGAACATCCGCGGCCGTGACTGGGGGGTGAAGTCGGCGGCGTCCAGCTCCACCGCCCCGAAGGCGTAGCCGGCCGCGTCCAGCACCTGGCACAGGGCGGTGAAGTCCGCGCCGCCGTTGGAGCTGAACAGGCCGGTGACGTTCTCGATCACCAGCACCGGCGGGGCGCGCCCCTCGGCGTCCAGGGCCTGCATCAGCGCCCAGAAACCGAAGAAGGCCGAAGACCGCGCGCCGCCCAGGCCGCCCCGGCGCCCGGCGAGGCTCAGGTCCTGACAAGGGGACGACGCCCAGGCCAGCGCCGCCCGGCCGGGAAGGTCCTTCGCCGTCAGCGCATGGACATCCCCCACCACCAGCGCGTCCCCGCCCCAGTTCTCCGCATAGGCGCGGCCCTTCATCGGGTCGAAGTCATTGGCGAACAGGGTCCGCCAACCCTCCCCCAGACCGGCGCGGGCCATGCCGCCGCCGGCGAAGAACTCGTACACGCCTGGCCGCAGATCGTCGGTCATGAGGGGCGGCCGGAGGGCCTCTGGGCTCGGGTCATCTCTGATTCCATGGGGGTGCGGACCTGCGGCGGAGCTTCGGCTGCGTTCCCGGTCGGCGCAAGCCCGACGCCGTCCTATTTCGGCGGCTTGTAGAGTTGGTCGAACAGCGCCCCGTCGGCGAAGTGCTGGGGCTGCAGCCTGGCCCATCCGCCATAGTCCCGGACATTGACCAGGGGAATCTTCGGGAACCGCGCGCCGAACTTCGCCTGGGCCTTGATCGTCAGAGGGCGATAATAGTTCTGGCCGATGATGTCCTGGCCGCGCTCGCTGTATAGGCCCTCCAGATAGGCCTTGGCCACGGCCGTGGTGTGCTTGCGCTCGGTCACCGTGTCGACCCAGGCCACCGGCGGCTCCGCCAGCACGGAGATCGGCGGCACCACGATCTCCACCTTTCCGGGACCCAGTTCGTCCTGGGCGAGGAAGGCCTCGTTCTCCCAGGCGATCAGCACGTCGCCGACCCCGCGCTGGGTGAAGGTGGTGGTCGACCCGCGGGCGCCGGAGTCCAGCACCGGAACCGCCTTGTACACCTTCTCGAGATAGGCGCGGGCCGACGTCTCGGACCCGCCGGGGGCCTTCAGCGCGGAAATCCAGGCGGCGATGTAGTTCCAGCGACCGCCCGACGAGGTCTTGGGGTTCGGCGTGATGATCTGCAGGCCCGGCTGGGCCAGGTCCGCCCAGGTCCGGATCTTCTTCGGATTGCCCGCGCGGACCAGGAAGACGATGGTCGAATGATAGGGCGTCGACTGATCGGGCAGCCGCGACTGCCAGTTCTCCGCCAACAGATGACCCTTCACCGCCAGTTCGTCGATATCGCCGCTGATCCCCAGGGTGACCACGTCCGCCTGCAGGCCGTTGAGCACCGACAGGGCCTGCTTGCCCGACCCCCCGTGGCTCTGCTCGATGGTCACGTCCTGGCCGGTGCGCCGCTTCCAGTTCTCGGCGAACACGGGGTTGTAGGCCTTGTAGAGCTCGCGGGTCGGGTCATAGCTGACGTTCAGCAGGGTCACCGGCGCCGGCTGGGCGAAGGCACGGCTCCCCGCGGCGACGGCGACGGCGCCGATCAGGGCCGTCCGACGGGTGGGAAGGCGTTGCATGTCTGTCTCCTGCATCGATGCGGGTCCGGCCGGGACGGCTGCGGCGCGCTTTCGTCCCTTGATCGAATAGGCCGCCGTCCGACGGGGCGCCAATCAGAAGTCCCGAAGCAGCCTATAGCTGAGCTTAAAATGGCGCCACAAAATGGGCGCGAGAGGCGCGGACTCCGGTTTGTGGTAGAAAGCGTCACGCAGTTGGCGGCACTAAGGCCGACCCGACTGTCTCGCACCGTGATTCGGACCTGACTCCGCCATGCCCACCGGCCCCTTTTCCTCCCCGCCGCCGGGATCGAGGACTGAAACGCCCCCGCCGGGCGACACGGCCGTCGGCGTGCTGACGGCCACCGGCGCCGGCGTCGTGGGGCTCGGCCTGCTGGCGGCGACCGGGGCGGCTCAACTGGAGCCGGCGTTGCTGACGGCCGCCGGGGTCGCCGCCGCCGGGCTGTGGGCGACCTTTCGCGTCCGCCGGCGCGACCCCGTGTTGCGGGACGACCGCATGGCGCCGCCCTCGGCCCTGGCCGACGCCGCCCGTTCGCCCTTCGAGGATGCGCTCGAGAACCTGCCCGACCCGCTGCTGATCATCTCGGCGGAAGAGCCGGACGACCTGGTCGGCAAGCGGCTCACCTTCGCCAACGCCGCCGCCCGGGCCTTGCTGCGCATCCCGCGGGACGGGGCGCTGTTGTTGTCCGCCATCCGCCGACCCGAAGTGCTGGAAGCCGTGGACGAGAGCCTGTTCGGCGGCCTGGCCGGCAGCGTCAGCTTCGAGACCGGCGGGGCGCAGGACCGCTTCTGGCGGGTATGGACCGCGCCCCTGCCGCCGCGGGAGCCCCGGCGGTTCTGCGTCCTGGTGATGCGCGACGAGACCGATGTCCGGCGCAACGAGCGGATGCGCGCCGACTTCCTCGCCAACGCCAGCCACGAGCTCCGGACCCCGCTGGCCTCCCTGTCCGGGTTCATCGAGACGCTCCGTGGCCATGCCCGGGACGACGAGCAGGCCCGCGACCGGTTCCTCGGGATCATGAGCGCCCAGGCGGAGCGCATGGCCCGTCTGGTGGACGATCTGATGTCCCTGTCCCGGATCGAGCTGAACGAACACATCCGCCCCGACGGACGCTGCGACCTGGGCGCGGCGGCCAGCGACGTGGCCGACGCCCTGGCCCTGATCGCCGGAGAGCGTCGGGTGACGGTGCGCCTCGACCTGCCTCCGCGGGGGAACGCAGTGGTGGTGGGCGACCGGGACCAGATCCTGCAGGTGATCCAGAATCTTGTGGACAACGCCCTGAAATATTCCCCCGCCGGCGGCGGGGTGACCGTGTCGGTCGAGGCCGGCCTGACCCTGGCCGCCGCCACGGCGACGGATCCCGCAAGTCCCCGGCTCTCCGGCCAGGATGCGGGGCGCCTGTCCCTGCTGACGCCCGACCGGGCGGACGACAGCCTCTATGCGCTGATCCGGGTGACCGACGAGGGCCCGGGCATGCAACGCCAGCACCTTCCCCGCCTCGCCGAACGGTTCTACCGGGTGGAGGGCCAGAAGAGCGGCGACCGCTCCGGGACGGGTTTGGGTCTGGCGATCGTGAAGCACATCGTCAATCGCCACCGCGGCGGCCTGTGGGTGGAAAGCGCCCCCCAGCGCGGCGCCATGTTCGTCGCCTATCTGCCCCAGGCCGCCCGGGACGCCGCCGCCCCGCTGGCGGACGAGGGGTCCGTCGCATCCGGGGCCATCGATCCCGACCCGCAGCCCGCCCTGGCGCGGCAGGCGCGGCTCTGAACGGTGCGCAAGCCCCGTCCTGCGGCGCCGCGGCGATTTAGCATGTGACAAAACAGACGCAAATTCGTCATATGAACGGAGTCCTTCTGTGGCATGCCGCCTCAATGGGGCGAACTCGCCGGACGCGTGATTCCAGGCGTCCCGGCCCAGCCTTGCAGGTGACGTGATGAGCGAACACACACTCAAGTTCTTCGGCGACGAGCTGACCCAGCTGAAGGCCGAGGTCACCCGCATGGGCGGCCTGGTCGAGTCCCAGGTGGAGGACTCCATCGAGTGCGTGGTGCGCCGGGACGTGGAGCTGGCTCAGGCGATCATCGGCCGTGACGCAAAGATCGACGAGCTGCAGCGGGAGATCGAACGCAAGGCGATCCGCATGATCGCCCTGCGGCAACCGGTGGCCCAGGACCTGCGGCGGACCGTCGCCGCCCTGAAGATGGCCTGGAACCTGGAGCGGACCGGCGATCAGGCCAAGAACATCGCCAAGCGCGCCCTGGTGCTGGCGGAGGCCGAGCCCCTCACCCCCCTCACCCGGGCGGTGGAGCGGATGGGCCGGCTGGTCGTCGCCCACCTGAAGGAGGCGCTGGACGCCTATACCAGCTCCGAGATCGAGCGCGGCCTGGCCGTCTGGCGCGCCGACGAGGATGTGGACGAACACTACAATTCGCTGTTCCGGGAATTGCTGACCTACATGATGAGCGACCCCCGGACGATCAGCTCCTGCGCGCACCTGCTGTTCATCGGCAAGAACCTGGAGCGGGTCGGCGACCACGCCACCAATATCGCCGAGATCCTGCACTACGAGATCACCGGCGAGGAGGTCGACGGCCAGCGGCCCCGCTGGCAAGGGGCGGACGGCGAACATCCGACCGGAGAGGATCAATGATACCGTACGTTTTGGTGGTCGAGGACGAGGACGCCCTGTCGACCCTTCTGTCCTACAATCTGGAAAAGGAAGGCTACAAGGTCGCCGTCGCCACGGATGGCGAAGAGGGCCTGATGCTGGTGGACGAACGCCTGCCGGACCTGATCGTTCTGGACTGGATGCTGCCCAAGGTCTCGGGCATCGAGGTCTGCCGCCGCCTGCGCAGCCGGGCCGAGACCCGCAACGTGCCGATCATCATGCTCACCGCCCGGGGGGAGGAAAGCGACCGGATCCGCGGCCTGGACACCGGGGCGGACGACTACATCACCAAGCCCTTCTCCATGACCGAACTGACCGCCCGGATCCGGGCGGTGCTGCGGCGCATCCGGCCCGGCCTGTCGGAGGACCGGATCCGTCACGGGGACATCGTCATCGACCGGGTCGCGCACCGAGTGAAGCGCGAGGGCCGCGAGGTTCATCTGGGCCCCACGGAGTTCCGCCTGCTCGACTATCTCATGCAGCACCCCGGCCGGGTGTTCAGCCGCGAGCAACTGCTGGACGCGGTCTGGGGTTCGGATGTCTATGTGGAGGCGCGGACGGTGGACGTGCATATCGGCCGCTTGCGCAAGGCTCTCAATCTCAGCGAGGAAAGCGATCCGATCCGTACGGTCCGGTCCGCGGGATATTCCCTCGATCTGGAGGCCTGACGCCGCGATTGCGGCGGCCGGACCGGCCTGCCCCACGGGTCAACCTTAATAAAAGTCACATTTGCGCCGCTGGAACGCCCTCAATCGGTTGATTTGGGGGTGCATTGCTGCGGATTGTGGCATTTAATCCACGAGCGACAAAAAGATCGTTTGGGAGGTTGACCTTTGGCGCAAATCTATCCTCCGCCGTTCGACCGCAGAGTTGGCCTCGGGATGACCCTCGACGGCGGACAGGCTGGGGTGCGAAAGTATCCGGGCGTGGTGCGGGTGAGCCTGCTGCTGGGGGTGCTGGCCATGTCCTGGACCGGCGTTTTTGTCTGCGCGGTCATGGCGAGCCATCTCGTGCGCCACTTCCTGCGCTGACCGGGGCCGTCGCGGCAGGTTTGCCAGGTCTGGTGCGTTGACTCACAGGCCTGACTGAGTATAGTCCGCCGCTCTCGCCCGCGGGGTTCTCGCGGGCGTTATCATTTCTTGCTCGCGGCCGCCTCCGGAAACGGAGGCCGCCCGTCAATTCTGGAAGGCGTCAAGCCCATGTACGCGGTGATCAAGACCGGCGGCAAACAGTACCGGGTGCAGCCGGGCGACCTGCTCGTCGTTGAGAAGCTCGACGGTGATGTCGGCGCCCAGGTGGCGTTCGATCAGGTGCTCATGGTCGGCGGCGAAGGCGGCGACGTGCTCGTCGGCGCCCCCACCGTGGACGGCGCCGTGGTCACGGCGACCCTCATCGAAACCCGCAAGGGCGAGAAGGTGAAGATCTTCAAGAAGATCCGCCGTCAGGGCTATCGCCGGACCCGCGGCCATCGCCAGTTCGAGACCGTCCTGCGCGTCACCGGCCTGGAAGCCGGCGCGCACACGGCCAAGTGGGACGGCGTTGTCGACCTGACCCCGAAGCTGGTGTTGGACGCCCGCGCCCGCGGCCTCGCCCCGCGCGCGGAGGCCGCTCCGGTGGTCGAAGCGGCGCCGGCGCCGGTGGTGGAAGCCGCCGTCGAGGCCCCGAAGAAGACCCGCGCCAAGAAGGCCAAGAGCGACGCTGCGCCGGAAGGCGACGCGGGCTCCGAAGCCTGATCGTACCAGTCGAGATTAGGAGAGCACCATGGCTCACAAGAAATCAGGCGGCTCCTCGCGCAACGGGCGCGACTCCCAGTCCAAGCGCCTTGGCGTGAAGAAGTTCGGCGGCGAGCGCGTGCTGGCCGGCAACATCCTCGTGCGTCAGCGCGGCACCACCTTCTGGCCGGGCGTCAACTGCGGCATGGGGCGCGACCATACGCTCTTCGCCCTGGCCCACGGCGCGGTCAAGTTCACCACCAAGCGGAACAACCGCACCTATGTGAACATCGAACCGACTGTGGTGGCCGAGGCCGCCGAATAGGCGCTCCGACCTGACCGTCCGGATCGCCGGGGCCCAGACGCCCGGATCCGGATCATGACGCACCTGCGGGGAGTCCGGACCACCGGGCTCCCCGTTCTGCATTCCCCCGCAGACCAGATCGCCGGCCGCCAGGACCGGCGCAGCGGACCGCATGGGGGCTCGAGGTGGTGAGAGACAGGCTGAAGATCGAGATCGAGACCCCCCGCCTGCGGTTGCGGACGCCGCTGGACCGGGACGTGGAGGATATTGTCTATCTGGCAAATGACGTGGAGATCGCCCGCAACACCACGGGCGTCCCGCATCCCTACTCCATGACCCACGGGGCGGCCTTCCTCGCCATGGTCAATCTGGCCGATCCCGACGTGGACCTGCCGCTGCTGGTGGAGCACAAGCAGCTGGGCCCCGCGGGCATGATCGGCCTGCACCGCCGGGACGAGCCCTGGAGCGAGGTTGGTTACTGGATCGGCCGGAACTTCTGGGGCCAGGGGCTCGCCACGGAGGCGGGGACCGCCCTGCTGGACTGGGCCTGGCGCATCCGCGGCGACCGGGCCGTGTCCTCCGGGCATTTCGCCGACAATCCGGCGTCGGGGCGCGTGCTGGAAAAGCTCGGATTCCTCTACACGGGCGAGATACGCTGGCGCAGAAGCCACGCCCGGCGCGATCCCACCGCCACCCGGATGATGATCCGCCTGCTGTGACGCCCCGCCGCCCTAGCCGGCGAGGGCCGCATCCGTCGCCCGGACCAGGGCGTCGATGACCCCAGGCTCCGTCGAGGCGTGGCCGGCGTCGCCGATCACCTCGAGCCGGGCCTCGGGCCAGGCCTTCTTCAGCTTCCAGGCGGCCTCCATCGGCGTGACCACGTCGAAGCGGCCCTGCACGATCCAGCCCGGTATGCCCCGCAGACGGTGAACCTGCTCCAGCAGCCAGCCATCATGGGGCAGGAAGCCGTGGTGGCTGAAGAAGTGGTTCTCGATCCGGGCGAAGGCGATGGCGAAGTCCTCCTCCCCGAACTTGGACGGCCGCCCGTCCGGTCCGCGGATGGAGATGGTGTCCCCTTCCCACTGGCTCCAGGCCGTGGCCGCCTCCGCCTGAACGGCGCGGTCCGGATGGGTGAGGCGCCGGTGATAGGCCGCCATCAGGTCCCCGCGCTCCGCCTCCGGGATCGGGGCGAGGAACCGCTCCCACGCATCGGGAAACAGCATGCTGGCCCCGTCCTGGTAGAACCAGCCCAGCTCCCGCTTGGTGAGCAGGAACACGCCCCGCAGCACCAGGCCCGCCACCCGCTCCGGATGCGTGGCGGCGTAGGCCAGCGCCAGGGTCGAGCCCCAGGACCCGCCGAACACCGTCCAGCGCTCCACTCCCGCCTTGACCCGCAGCCGCTCGATATCCTCGATCAGGGACCAGGTGGTGTTGTTCTCGAGGCTGGCGTTGGGGCGGGACTGGCCGCATCCGCGCTGGTCGAACAGCATCATCCGCCAGCGGGACGGGTCGAAGAACCGCCGCATGGTGGGATTGATCGCGCCGCCCGGCCCGCCGTGCAGGATGACGCAGGGCTTTCCATCGGCGGCGCCGCACTCCTCGTAATAGATCTCATGGCCGCTGTCGGCGGAGATACAGCCGGAGGAAAACGGCTCCGTTTCCGGATAGAGGGCGCGTCGCGCGGTGTGGGAGGCTGCGTTCATCCGGCGAATCTAGCGCCCCGCGCCGCGCATGGCCACCCGTCTCGCCCGACAGGCGGCGCTCCCCGTCCATGTTCACAGGCGGCCGCGCGCCCGCAACCCGCCGGCGTCCGCCGTCCGCGCCGTCTGCACCGATCCGTCCGCCTGGCGCGCCGCCTTGGCGATCACCGCGTCGAGGCGGGCCTTCTCAAGCTTGAAGGCCGCCAGCTCCCGCCCGGCGAGGACGGCGCCCTGCGGCACGCGGGCGCCCTTGGGATCCAGCTTCTGGTCGCGGTTCATGACCTCGTAGTGCAGGTGGGGACCGGTGGCGATGCCGGTGGCGCCCACATAGGCGACCAGCTGACCCTGGGCCACATGCTGGCCCACCCGCAGACCGCGGGCATAGGCGGACAGGTGACCATAGCCGGTGGCCCAGCCGCCGGCGTGGCGCAGCTTAAGCCAGTGACCATAGCCGTTGGCCCACTTGATCTCCTCCACCACCCCATCGCCGGCGGCGAAGACCGGCGTTCCGGTGGAGGCGCCGAAATCGATGCCCTGATGCATGCGCGTATAGCCCAGCACCGGATGGAACCGGAGACCGAAGCCCGAGGTGATGCGCACGGCATCGACGGGGGTCCGAAGCAGGAAACCTTTGATGTTCTTGCCTGTTTCATCGAAATACTGGTCCCGGCCCTCGTGCCGGAAGCGGTAGAACCGGGTCGGCTTGCCCTTGCTCTCCAGCTCGGCGAACAGCAGCCCGCCGGTCTCGATGGTGCGGCCGGTCTCGGTCACCTTGCGATCGAACACCAGCTGGAAATGATCCTCCGGGTGCAGATCGCGGCTGAAGTCGATCTTGTGCGAGAACAGCCGTGCGGCGTCGGCGACGATCCGACCATCCGCCCCGGCCCGGACCGCCGCCTCGTAGAGCGAGCCGCGGATCGGGCCGGCGGCGACGGCGGTCTCGTCGGTGACCGCCTCGTCGAACACGTGGAGGTGGAAGGCGCCGCCGGGATCGCGGGTCAGGCTCAGCGCCCGGGTGGGCGACGACCGCAGGGACAGTCCGGCCAGATGCGACGGCTGACCGGCGGCGGGCGGCGTCAGGTCGGCGGTGAAGCCCATGCCGGCCCGCAGTTTCTGGACCTCCATGCTCCCGGCCAGGGCGGCGACGGCGGCCGCCGCCTCGTCCCGCGGCGCGCCCAGGCGCTGCAGGGCGCCGGCGAAGGTGTCACCCGGGCGGATCACCCCCGCCACGGCCGACACCGGGGGCCGCGCCGCGCGGAAGCCCGCGTGCTGCAGTCGCAGCAGCTCGCCGGCGGACGGCGGACCGGCCACGGCGGTCTGCGGCGGCGGCCCGGCGGGGAGCAGCAGGGCGACGGAAGCGCCCACGCCCGCCGCCAGGGCGACGGCGGCCAGGGTGAAACAGGCCGGGAGAAGCCGGATGCGGATGGGACGGCGAGTGCTTGGCGGCATCGACCCTACGCGAACTGGCCGCCCCTGGGCCTGGCGGCCTGCGGGCGGACTTGACTGAGCGGCGCTGACGGCGGCCCGGCGGCGGTCCCGGGCTGTTCGTCTGCTTGACCTTAGCAGGTCGTCGCCCCCGAAAAGCAAGAAAGAATTAAGACTTTCGCCCGGATTGGCCGCCCCTGCGGCAATCTGCCCGAGCCCGCTGCGCCGCGGGGGACGGACGCCCGCGATATTGACAGACGGCGGCGGTTTGCCGCCTAACCGGCGCATGACTGTGCTCAGCTCTCCCCGACAGGATCAGACCGACGGCGTGCTGCGACTGCGCGAGCCCTTGCGCCTGGACAGCGGTCAGGTGCTGCGCGAGGTGGACATCGCCTACTGCACCTATGGCCGCCTCAACGCCGACCGAAGCAACGCGGTGCTGATCTGCCACGCCCTGACCGGCGACCAGTACGTGGCCTCCACCAACCCGGTGACGGGACGCCCCGGATGGTGGCCGGTGATGGTCGGACCGGGGCGGACCTTCGACACCGACCGGTACTTCATCATCAGCACCAATGTGCTGGGGGGGTGCATGGGATCGACGGGCCCCTCCTCCATCAATCCGGACACGGGCCAGCCCTATGGCCTGTCGTTTCCGGTGATCACCATCGCGGACATGGTCCGGGCCCAGGCGATGCTGGTGAGCCAGCTGGGGGTCGAGACCCTGTTCTGCGTCGCCGGCGGCTCCATGGGCGGCATGCAGGCGCTGGAATGGGCCCGCTCCCATGCGGCGCGGATGTTCACCTGCGTTCTGCTGGCCACCGCGCCCCGGCACTCGGCGCAGAACATCGCGTTTCACGAGGTCGGCCGGCAGGCGATCATGGCCGACCCGGACTGGCGCGGCGGGGACTATGTCGGGCAGGGCGTCCGGCCGGAAAAGGGACTGGCCGTCGCCCGGATGGCGGCGCACATCACCTACCTGTCCGAACCGGCTCTGCAGCGGAAGTTCGGCCGGGAGCTGCAGCGGGACGGACTGTCCTGGGGCTTTGACGCGGACTTCCAGGTGGAGAGCTACCTGCGCCACCAGGGCGCGGCCTTCGTCGACCGGTTCGACGCCAATTCCTATCTCTACATCACCCGGGCCCTGGACTATTTCGACCTGGCCCAGTCCGCCGGCGGCCGGCTGGCCGACGCCCTGGCCGCGGCGGCGCCGGTGCGCTTCTGCGTCCTGTCGTTCAGCTCGGACTGGCTCTATCCCACCAGCGAGAGCCGGGTGATCGTCCGCGCCCTGAACGCCGCCGGCGCCCGGGCCAGCTTCGTGGAGATCGACAGCGACAAGGGCCACGACGCCTTCCTGCTGGACGAGCCGGTCATGCGCGACGCCCTGAACGGTTTCCTCGACGCCGCCGGCGCGGCCCGCGGGCTTTGACGCCGCCGGCGAATCGCGCAAGCCCTCAACTGCACAGGAGACACGGGCGCCAGATGGCCGAGCCCCTATACGCCGCCGACCGGGAGGACTTCCGCGAGATCGTGCGCCTGGTCCGGCCCGGCGCCCGGGTGCTGGACGTGGGCTGCGGCAATGGCGAACTGCTGCAGCTGCTCCGCGATGAAAAGCAGATCGACGGCCGGGGGATCGAGATCGGCGCCGAGGGGGTCAGCGCCTGCCTCGCCCGGGGCCTGGCGGTGATCCAGGGGGACGCCGACCGGGACCTGGCCGAATATCCGCCGGCCAGCTTCGACTACGCCATCCTGTCCCAGACCCTGCAGGCCGTGCGAGCGCCGAAGGAGGTGCTGTCCAACCTCCTGCGCCTGGCGGAGCGGGCCATCGTCTCCTTTCCCAATTTCGGGCACTGGCGCGTGCGGATGAGCCTCCTGGCCACCGGGCGGATGCCGGACACCCGCTCGCTGCCGATCCCGTGGTACGAGACGCCGAACATCCATCTGTGCACCCTGCGGGACTTTACCGAACTGTGCGCCGAGCTGAACCTGCGGATCGAGGCCTCGTCCGCCGTGTCGCCCACCCATCCGGCGCGGGCGATCAACTGCCAGTCGCCGCTCGAGAACTGGCGGTCGGAATCGGCCCTGTTCCTGCTCAGCCGCAAGTCCGCGGCCCTGTCGGCGCCCGTGCGGCCCGGCGACCTGTTCGCCTGAGCCCGACGGCGGCGCCTCAGTAGCTCCGCTTGAGGGACAGCCGCCAGGTCCGGCCCACGCCGGGCAGCACCGCCACATTGGCGTAGACGTCCGCCACCGGGGTGAAGCTGCGCTGGTCGGCGAGATTGTCGATATTGGCCGAGACGCGCCAGGGCCCGGTCTCGACGAAGGCCGAGGTGTTCACCGTGACATAGGCGGGCAGGACAAAGCCGCCGGGCAGGATCGACGCCATGCGCGACACCGAGGTGGCGCCCAGGGTGGCGCCCGCGCGGCCCCAGCTCATCCGGTCGGTGGTGTAGACCGCATAGAGGCTGTTCACCGCGTGCGGGATCAGGCTCTGGTCGTAATTGCCCGGACGCAGCTGCGCCACCGAATAGACGGCGTAGGCGCCCCCATAGCCGTTGACGCCGCTGATCCCCGCCGCCGCCGGCGGAATGATGATGAAGCCGTTGTCCGGCCCGAGCACCGTGGTCCGCTGCAGGTCGCCGGCGAAGGTGAAGCTGAGATTGCGCGTGGCCAGCCAGCGCAGCTCGAGCTCCACGCCCTCGCCCTTCGTCCCCACCACGGCATTGCCCTGCTCCAGCCGGGTCCGGGTCTGGCGATAGGCGCCCAGCGAGCCGGTCAGCCGGTCCTCGAAGGCCCGCAGCTTGACCCCGGCCTCGGTGAGGGTCGAGGCGGTCAGCCAGTTGTTCCCCGCCAGCAGGGACGGCGCCACGCCGCCCGCCTGGCTGAGCTCCAGCGACGCCGTGCGCGCCGTGGTGACATAGGGCATCAGCCCCAGGGGCGCATGCCAGGTGAGGGTGGCGTTATAGCTGCCGTCCCCCTTGTCCCGCTGATAGCTCCGCCCCGCAGCCGCGCCGAACACCAGGGTTCCGTCATCGCGGCTGACCACGTGGAAGTCGTCATAACGCCCGCCGAGTGTCAGATCGAGGCTGCGCCAGGTGATGTCGGTGACCCCGAACAGGCCCCCGTCCCGCCAGCGGCTGGTGACATTGGTTTCCCAGGGGATCGTGGCGTCGTGGAACGGATCGGCGAAGATGTCCGTGGGGCTCGGCCCCTGGCTCAGGTCCCGGCGGTCCAGGGACAGGTAGCCGCCGTTGAAGCTTTCCTTCTGCTGGCCGCCATAGACCCGCAGGCCCGCACCCAGCAGGGTTTCGGTCTTCACCTCCCCATAGGCGCGCTTCACGTCCCAGCCCAGCCGTCCCTCGACCACCCGGGCGTCGTAATCCGCGGGAAACCCGTAGGAGACGAACCGCTGGTTCTTCAGGTCGTCATAGAACAGCTGCAGCTTCAGGGTCTGGCCGTCGGCCAGGTCCTTGTTCAGGTCCCAGTAGAGGGTGGTGGTGTCGGTGCGGGAAAAGTCCGCCGGCGACACAAACACGGTGCGGGGGCTGAGGGTGACGGTCTTCACGCCGCTGGTCAGCTGGAAGCGGGGGTCGACCGCGGGGGTAAAGCCGAAATAGGGGGTGATCAGACCGGCGCCGGGATAGGCGCTGGCGTCCGCTTCCGAATGGCCGAGACGGCCGTCGCCATTGCTGTCGACCAGCACGGTGTTGCGGCCCGCCTGGTACTGGCCGTTGTTGATCAGGGACGGGGTGACCCGGTTCCAGCCCGGCGTCTGCACATTGCCGTCCGAGTGATAGACCATGCCGCCGAAGGCCGTGCTCCAGCCGTCGCCCAGGTCCAGGTCCGTGGACAGCTGGCCCAGCTGATGGCTGGGATAGATCCCGTGATAATAGCTGTGGCTGTCGTCCACCTCCGCATAGGCGAAGACGCCGCCCTCCGCCGTCCCGAGCTTCAGCGGCGCGCCCAGGTCGGCGGTCACGCGCTGATGGTCATAGCTGCCGCCCTCCACCTCCACATCCCCGGTGGGCTGATCGAGGAAGCCATGCTCCCCCCGCGCCGTCTTGGGCGTGAAGTTCAGGAACCCGCCCACCTTGCCGGGGCCCATGGAGGGTGTCGCCGGTCCGCGGACCACCTCGATCCGGTCGGCGGCGCCCAGGGGGGTCGGGTAGGTGCCCCGGTTCTCGATCCGCTTGAAGCCGCGGAAATAGGTCTCGGCCAGGGTGCCGCGCAGATTGAGGGCCCCGGCCACCCCGTAATAGCTGTCGGTGAAGGCGCCCGGGGCCACGGCCACCAGGTCGTTGATGCTCTGCACGCCATAGCGCGCCAGCGTCTCTGCGCTGGCGAAGCTGGCCTGCCGCCCGGTGTCCAGCAGGGGCTTGTCGATCCCGAACACGGTGGCGTCGGGCTGCCGCTCCAGCAGGCCGGCGGGATCGCGGGCCTGCACCGTCACGGCCTCCACGGTCGCAGGCCCCGGCTCGGCCGCCGAGGCGGCGCCAGACAAGGCGGCAATCGACGCCGCCATGAACAGAACGCGATACATTGGAAAACCCCGCCAGATCTTGACGCAGATCACGGCGTCATGACTTGGCGATATAGGCCGCGATCACCTCAGAACAACAAAATAATCCATATGTCTGCTGAAATGTCAGGCGGGATGTTCCAGGTTTACCTTGAGTTACACCCCGTCGCGACGGTTCCGGTTGGCCAGCACCCGCAGGCGCAGGGCGTTCAGCTTGATGAAGCCGGCGGCGTCCCGCTGGTCATAGGCGACCTTGCCCTCTTCGAAGGTCACCAGGTCCTGGTCGTACAGGGAATAGGGCGAGGTGCGGCCGATGACGGTGACATTGCCCTTGTACAGCTTCACCCGCACCTGGCCGGTCACCGCCTCCTGGCTCTTGTCGATCATCGCCTGCAGCATCTCCCGCTCCGGCGCGAACCAGAAGCCGTTGTAGATCAGCCCGGCGTAGCGGGGCATCAGCTCGTCCTTCAGGTGCATGGCGCCCCGGTCGAGGGTGATGGACTCGATGCCCCGGTGGGCCGCCAGCATGATCGTGCCGCCGGGGGTCTCGTAGACACCCCGGGACTTCATGCCGACGAACCGGTTCTCCACCAGGTCCAGCCGGCCGATTCCGTTGTCGTGGCCCAGCTGGTTCAGCTTCGTCAGCAGGGCGGCGGGCGACAGCCGCTCCCCGTCGATGGCCACCGGGTCGCCGCGCTCGTAGTCGATGGCGATCACCGTCGCCTTGTCCGGCGCGTCTTCAGGGGAAATCGTGCGCATGTGCACGAACTCCGGCGCTTCGACCGCCGGGTCCTCCAGCACCTTGCCCTCGGAGGACGAGTGCAGCAGGTTCGCGTCCACGCTGAACGGCGCGTCCCCGCGCTTGTCCTTGGCGATGGGGATCTGGTGCGCCTCGGCGAAGGCCAG
Organism: uncultured Caulobacterales bacterium; assembly: GCA_903851655.1. Lineage (GTDB taxonomy): Bacteria > Pseudomonadota > Alphaproteobacteria > Caulobacterales > Caulobacteraceae > CAIMFV01. Next base: position 2,538 of record CAINOV010000334.1, on the reverse strand, counting down.
CAGGGCCTCGCGGCTCTTGAAGTCCCACTCCCGCCAGGGCGCGATCACATGGATGTCCGGCTCGAGGGCGTAATAGCCGAGCTCGAACCGGACCTGGTCGTTGCCCTTGCCCGTGGCCCCGTGGCAGACGGCGTCGGCGCCCACCTTGCGGGCGATGTCGATCTGGGTCTTGGCGATCAGCGGACGGGCGATGGAGGTGCCCAGCAGATACTGGCCCTCATAGACCGTGTTGGCGCGGAACATGGGGAACACGAAGTCGCGGACGAACTCCTCCCGCAGGTCCTCGATGAAGATGTTCTCCGGCTTGATGCCCAGAAGCAGGGCCTTCTTGCGGGCGGGCTCCAGCTCCTCCCCCTGGCCGAGGTCGGCGGTGAAGGTCACCACCTCCGCGCCATATTCGGTCTGGAGCCATTTGAGGATGATCGAGGTGTCGAGGCCGCCGGAATAGGCGAGCACGACTTTCTTCACCGGGGGACGGGCGGCGGCGGTCATGGGGGTCTCCTTCGGAGAGGGAAGGTCAGGGGTCGGGGCGCGGCCGCGGGCGGTCCCGGACGGCGGCGGGCTCAGGGAAACGGAGGACCGGCTGGCGGCGTCGAGGACGGGTCCGGCGTCCGGGTGGTCAGTGCCCGGCGCCCGTTGCCCGCACGAATCGTCGGTCGCAATAGCCGCACTCCACATAGGGCTTGTCGCCCATCTCCATATAGACCCGCGGATGGCCGAGCACGCCGCCGCCGCCGTCGCACGCGACGCGGTGACCCTCGACGATGATCACCTCCGGCGGGGCCGGGACGGAGCTTTCGGACGGAGCGACAAGGTCGGTCGACATGGGCCGGGTCTCTTCAGCTTGGCAAGGGGCGGGATCGGCATTACCTAATGCGCGAGGGGGGTCGCCCCGTCAATTCACAGAGCTCAATCTCGCGCCCGTCGCCGGCCCTGCGGACCGGGGGCGACCGCCACAGACGCCGCTCGCCCGACGCAGCCAAAGGCGCCCATGTCCCTGCCCGACTACGCCATCGAGGCCCGCGGCCTCGTCAAGACCTATCCGGCCTCGCGCACCGGCCCGGCCAAGACCGCGCTCAAGGGCGTCGACCTGGCCATTCCCCGGGGCTCGATCTTCGGCCTCCTCGGCCCCAATGGCGCGGGCAAGTCCACCTTCATCAACATCCTGGCCGGCCTCGTGAACAAGTCGGCGGGGGAGGTGAAGATCTGGGGCGTCGACATCGACCAGCATCCCCGCACCGCCCGCGCCGCCATCGGCGTGGTGCCGCAGGAGATCGCCGCCGACGTGTTCTTCACCCCGCGGGAGAGCATGAACACCCAGGCCGGCCTCTATGGCGTGCCGAAGGCCGAGCGCCGCACCGACGAGATCCTCGAGGCCCTGGGCCTGGGCGACAAGGCCGACGCCTATGTGCGCCAGCTGTCCGGCGGCATGAAGCGGCGGCTGATGGTGGCCAAGGCCATGGTGCACAATCCGCCGGTGCTGATCCTCGACGAGCCCACGGCGGGCGTGGACGTGGAGCTGCGCCGCCAGCTCTGGACCTATGTCCAGGCCCTCAACGACCGGGGCGTGACCATCGTCCTGACCACCCACTATCTGGAGGAGGCCCAGGCCCTGTGCGACACCATCGCCATCATCAACCGGGGCGAGGTGGTGGCCTGCGAGCCGACGGGCGACCTGCTCCGCCGCTTTGACAGCCGGGCGGTGATCATTACCCCGAAGACGCCCCTGGCCTCGGCCCCGTCCCTGGGCGGCTTCGACGCCAGGCTGCGGCCGGACGGGCGGCTGGTGATCACCTTCAAGGCCGACGACACCGGCATCGAGGAGGTGCTGTCCGCCGTCCGCGCCGCCGGCGTCGGCATCCAGGACCTGGCCACCGAGGAGCCGGACCTGGAGGACGTGTTCCTCGCCCTGACCTACAACGACCCCACCGCGGTCAGCCCCACGGCCTTCTGACGGCCATCCGGTCCGGCGCGCAAAACGCCTATTGAGGGGCCGGACGCTTTCCGTTAGGTTCCGCCACCTCGCCCTGGCGCGCCCGCGCGCCGGGGCCACGCACCCGTAGCTCAGCTGGATAGAGCGTTGCCCTCCGAAGGCAAAGGTCACACGTTCGAATCGTGTCGGGTGCGCCAATCCTTTCAATAACTTGTGAGAAGTTGGGACCCACCTCTTTGCCCCCAGGTAAGCTCGGGGTAAGCGGCCGCCGCGATTTCAGAATACGCAGTGACGTCGCCCCTCAGGATTCATTCAATGGAGGTAGAAGGTTGCTCCGATGGTGATCGCCGACATGAAAGTGTGGGCATATCGGTCGTATCGAGTGGCGGGGCGTCGCTAGTCTTTTGGAGCAGGCGAACAGGTTCCTAGACGCTGATCTCGAGTCAACAAATCGGCGCCTTCGCAGGCAATGACGTGACCCCCTGAAACTCCTCCAGAAATGACTAGAGTCCGCTCCGAAGGAAGGAACGGACGAATGAAGCGATCAAGGTTCACGGAAGAGCAGATCATATCGATCTTGCGCGAGCAGGAGGCGGGCGTGCCGG
>CAINOV010000333.1 GCA_903851655.1 uncultured Caulobacterales bacterium | reverse complement strand
TCCGCGCGTCTTCGCCCGGGAATGACAGCTTGTTTTAGACAATAAATTCAATGTCATTCCCGCCCTTGAGGCGGGAACCTCCGTCCGGAGGGGGCGCTTGATCCTGACCAAGGTTCCCGGGTCTTCGCCCGGGAATGACAGCTTGTTTTAGACAATAAATTCAATGTCATTCCCGCCCTTGAGGCGGGAACCTCCGTCCGGAGGGGGCGCTTGATCCCGACCGAGGTTCCCAGGTCTTCGCCCGGGCATGACGCGCCGGGGGAGGATCAACCGCGCCCCCGGACAAACCCCCTCGACTTCAGTAGGATGCAGGTGATTCGCCGCACGGGGCGGCGAGCGGACGGATGACCCATGGCCGGCTTCGATCCAGCCCTGTTCGCCGCGGGCGGAAGCACCAGCCTCGCCCTGGCGGCGGTGCTGTGGGCCCTGTCGCAGCGGCGGATGCAGGCCGACGCCCGGCGCGGCCTGTCCCAGGACGTGGCCCAGCTGCACGCCTCCGCCGACGCCTCGGAAGCCGCCGCGGACGCCTTTGACAGCGTGCTGATCGCCGTGAAGGGGATCGGCCGCGACCGCGAGACCCGGGCCGCGGCGGGCGCCCATGGCCTGGCCGCCTGCGCCCTGCTGCTGGGCCTGGCCCCCGACGCCGACGCCGCCGCCCTGGTGGAGGCCCTGCGCCGGGACGACGCCCACGACGCCCGCCTCACCGCCCTGTTCGAGCGGGGCGAAGCCTGCGACTTCGAGGTGGCGGGCCAGAGCCTGGACACGAGCCTCGACCCCGCCCGTCCGGGGGGGGCGGCCGACAGCCTGCGCCGCACCCTGACCGTGGAGGGCCGGGCCTCCGGCGCCGTGGCGTGGCTTAGGCTGACCCTGTCCGCCGCGTCCGGCCTGCCCTCCGCCGCCCGCTTCGCCGCCTTTCTCGACGGCCTGCCGCATCCGGCCTGGATCACCGGCGCCGGGGGCGCCCTGGTCTGGGCCAACCGGGCCTGGCTGGTGTCGGTGGACGCCGAGACCGTGGACCAGGCCGTGCGCAAGGGCGCCGCCTTCGACCACAGCGCCGCCGCCCTGGCCACGGAGGCCGCCCGCCTGGGCCAACGCCGGGAAGAGGTGATCCGCGCCACCGCCGCCGGGCAGCGCCGGGCCTTCCAGGTCAGCGCCATCCCGCTGGAGGGGGGCGGCGCCGCGGCCGTCGCCATCGACGTGTCCGGGGTCGAGGAGGTGCGCGAGCAGCTGCGCCAGCACAACCTGGCCAACGACCAGACCCTGAACCGGCTGGACGACGCCGTGGCCCTGTTCGGCCCGGACAAGCGCCTGACCTTCCACAACACCGCCTTCGCCGAGCTGTGGGGGCTGGAGCCCGCCTGGCTGGCGGACAAGCCCACCCATGGGGAGGTGCTGGACCGCCTGCGCCAGCGCCGCCGCCTGCCGGAGACCGTGGACTACGGCGTCTGGAAGGCCAGGGAGCTGGCCTGGTACGAGACCCTGGAGGCCGCGCCGGACGAGCTGTGGTCCACCCCCGACGGCAAGACCCTGCGGGTGGTGCGCCAGCCGCACCCCTTCGGCGGCCTTCTGGTCCTGTTCGCCGACATGACCGGGGAGATCCGCCTGCGGGCCCAGTACAACGCCCAGGTCCAGGTGCAGCAGGCGACCCTGGACAAGCTGAACGACGCGGTGGCGGTGTTCGGCTCCGACGGCCGGCTGCGTCTGCACAACGAGGCGTTCGAGCAGTTCTGGCGCCTGACGCCGGCCATCGTCACCCAGGCCGGGGACTTCGATCGCCTGTCCGAGGCCTGCCTGCCCCTGCTGCCGGACCGGCAGTTCTGGAAGGAGCTGAAGGCCCGGGTGGCCGATCCCGGCCCCCAGGCCCGGGCGCCGATCACCGGGGAGATCCGCACCTCCGACCGCCGGGCGGTGGCCTGGCAGACCCGCCCCCTGCCCGACGGCGCCACCCTGATCGCCTTTTCCGACATTACCGCGACCCGGGAGCTGGAGCAGGCGGTGGAGGAGCGCTCCGCCGCCCTGGAGGAGGCCCAGCGCCTGAAGCGGGACTTTGTCGGCAATGTCTCCTACGAGCTGCGCACGCCGCTGACCACCATCATCGGCTATGCCGAGCTGCTGGAGACCATGGGGGAGCAGGTGCCGGAGCGGATGCGCCAGTACCTGGCCTCGGTCCGGTCGGCGGCGGAGCAGCTGGCCCGCTCCATCGACGACGTGCTGGACATGGCCCAGATCGACGCCAACGAGATGGCCCTGTCCCTGGGCGACGTCCGGGTGGCGGACCTGCTGCAGTCCGTGGCCGCGGGCGCCGAGCGCGCCGCCCACGACGCCGGCGTCAAGCTGGTGGTGGAGGACGCCAGCCGCGCCGGGGTGATCCGCGCCGACGCCAAGCGCCTGGCCCAGGTGCTGGACCACCTCACCGCCTCGGCCATCCGCACCACGCCGGCGGGGGGAGAGGTCCGCCTGTCCGCCCTGCGCGCGGACGGGGAGGTCCAACTGATGGTCAAGGACACCGGCCGGGGCATTCCCTTCCACATCCAGGCCCATATCTTCGACCGCTTCGTCGGCCGGGACCGGGGCGGCCCGGGCCTGGGCCTGGCCCTGGTCCGCGCCCTGATCGAGCTGCACGGGGGCTGGGTCGCCCTGCAGAGCGAGCCGGGCCACGGCGCCGTGTTCACCTGCCACATTCCTGAGCAGGTCCTGTCCGAAGCGGCGCCGCCGGAGCTCAACTTCGGCTGATCCAATGGGTCTGCGGCCCTGTCGCACCCCTTATCCACACACATGATGGTGTTTGACACAATTTCGTCGAGAT
>CAINOV010000332.1 GCA_903851655.1 uncultured Caulobacterales bacterium | reverse complement strand
GCAATCCCATGACCACCGATCCCGTGGCCCTGGGCCAGGACGGCGGGGTGGCCAACACCAATATCGTCAGCCACGCCGGGCGCCTGATGGCGCTGGAGGAAGGGCATCCGCCCTTCGGCATGGACCCTGCCTCGCTGGACAGCCTCGGCTATCTGGACGACTACCGGGGCCGGGTCACCGCCCATCCCAAGATCGACGCCGTGACCGGGGAAATGGTCTGGTTCGGCTATTCCACCGGGGACGTCCCGTTCAACAGCCAGATGTCCTATGGCGTCACCGACGCCACCGGCAAGGTGGTCCGCCGGGACGACTTCGAGACCCCCTATTCGGCCATGGTCCATGACTTCCTGGTGACGGAGAACTACGTGCTGTTCCCCGTCCTGCCCCTGACCATGAGCCTGGAACGGGCCATGAAGGGCCAGCCGCCCCTGGCATGGGAGCCGGACAAGGGCGGCTATGTGGGGGTCATGCGCCGGGACGGGGACGTGTCCTCGATCCGCTGGTTCAATGTGGACGCCTGCTATGTCTTCCACCCGATGAACGCCTGGGAGGCGGACGGGAAGATCTTCGCAGACGTCTGCCGTTATGACACCGCGCCCCTGTTCCCCCGGGCGGACGGCCGGACGCCGGAGCGGGCGGCGGCGAAGCTGGTCCGCTGGACGCTGGACCTGTCCGGCGCCACCGACGCCATCAAGGAGACGCCGATCGACGACCGGGACTCCGAATTCCCCCGGTTCGACGAGCGGCGGACCGGCCGCGCCTATCGCCACGGCTGGTTCGCCGCGGACCTGCGCAACACCCGCACGGTGAAGTTCAACGCGATCGGCTATCTGGACGCGGTCACCGGCGCCCAGTCGGCCTACGCCCTGTCCGGCGGCGACCAGACCTCCGAACCCGTCTTTACCCCCCGTTCGCCCACGGCGGAGGAGGGGGACGGCTGGATCACGGCGGTGGTCTGGCGGGCGGCGGAAAACCGCAGCGACCTTCTGGTGTTCGACGCCCTGGACATCGCCGCCGGCCCCATCGCCACGGCGAAGCTGCCCCGACGGGTGCCGTTCGGCTTTCACGGCAACTGGGTTCCGGCCCAGGACTAGGGCGCGGACATGGCCGACTATTCCGACTTCGCCGGGCGGGCCTGTCCGGACTGGTACGCGCGTCCGCAGCTGGGCGTGTTCATCCACTGGGGGATCTTCGCCATCCCCGCCTGGGCGCCCCGGGGAGCCTCGATCACCGACCTGACCCGGGACGACTATGACAACCTGTTCCGCTATGCTCCGTATGCGGAATGGTACGAGAACGCCCTGCGGATCGAGGGCAGCCCGACCCAGGCGCATCATGCCGCGCACCACGGCGAGCGGGCCTATGAGAGCTTCCGGCCCGAGTTCGATGCGGCGGCCGCGGCCTTCGACGCCGACGCCTGGGCGGACCTGTTCGTCCGCGCGGGGGCCGGCTATGTGGTGTTCGTCGCCAAGCATCACGACGGCTACTGCCTGTGGCCCACGGCGGTGGAGAACCCGCACCGGCCGGGCTGGCGGTCGGAGCGCGACTTTGTCGGCGAGCTGGCGGAGGCGGTGCGTCGCCGCGGCCTGCGCTTCGGCCTCTATTATTCCGGCGGGCTCGACTGGACCTTCCACCGGTCGCCGATCACCGACTTCGGCTCGATCTTCGCCTGCGTGCCCCTGGGCGAGGACTACCGGAACTACGCCAACGCCCAGGTGCGGGAGCTGATCGACCGCTACCAGCCCTCGGTCCTGTGGAACGACATCGCCTGGCCGGACGCCGCCACGGTCCCGGACCTGTTCGCCTATTACTATGACCGCGTGCCGGACGGGGTGGTCAATGACCGCTGGATGGGGGACCGGGCCCTGTTCCAGGGGCTGCAGGACCCGGACGGACTCGCGGCCTTCAACGCCCATGTGAAGTCGGTGATCGCCGGCTCCGACGGGGAGATGCCGCAGCCGGCGCCGCCCCATTGCGACTTCCGCTGCGTCGAATACGCCGACGGCGCCCACATGGGCGAGCAGAAGTGGGAATCGACCCGCGGGCTGGGCCTGGCCTTCGGCTACAACGCCAACGAGGAGACCGGCGACTATCTGACCGGGGAGGGGCTGGTCGCGCTCTATCGGGACGTGACCGGCCGCGGCGGCAACCTGCTGATCAATGTGGGGCCGAGGGCGGATGGAACGATCCCGGAAGTCCAGACGGCGCCCTTGCTGGCGCTGGGGAGGGTGCTGGGGGGGGGCGATCTGTCCTGATGGAGGTTCCCGGGTCTTCGCCCGGGAATGACGACTTGTTTTAGATGATAAGTTCTATGTCATTCCCGGCCTTGAGCCGGGAACCTCGTTCAAACGTCCCGCCCCGCCAGCCCCACCCCCAAAAGGCTGGCCAGGGCGGCGGTCGCCAGATAGGCGCCGACCCAGGCCAGGCCGCCGCGGTCGCTCAGCGCCTGGGCCAGCACCGGGGCCAGGCCGCCGCCCAGCACGCCGCCGAGGTTGAACGCCACCGACGCGCCGGTATAGCGCACCTCCGGCGGAAACAGCCCGGGCAGCCACGCGCCCAGGGGCCCATAGACGAACCCCATCACGAACAGGGCCAGCGACAGGAAGGCCCCCACCCCCAGCAGCGAGCCTGACCCCATCATCGGCGCCAGCAGCGCCCCCACCCCCACCGCTGCGGCGCAGCCCAGGCTCAGCACCGTGCGCGGGGTGGTGCGGTCCGACAGCCAGCCCGCGGCCAGGATCCCGGCGGCCAGGAACAGGATCGCCCCCAGCTGCACCCCGAGAAAGGTCTCCCGCCCATAGCCCAGCCGGGTGACGCCGAAGCCCAGCGCAAAGGCCGTGGCCAGATAGAACAGGGCGAAGCAGCAGATCACCCCCAGGGTCCCCGCCAGGGTCGCGCGCCCATGGCGGCGCAGCACCTCGCCCAGGGGCGCGGGCGTGGCGTGGGCCCGGGCCATCACGGCGGCGAATTCCGGCGTCTCCGACAGGCTCACCCGGACCCACAGGCCCAGCCCCACCAGGGCCGCGCTGGCCAGGAAGGGCAGTCGCCAGCCCCAGGCCAGGAAATCCGCCTTGGTCAGCCACAGGCCCAGCAGCAGGAACAGACCGTTGGCGGCGATGAAGCCCACCGGCGCCCCCAGTTGCGGAAACATGCCGAAGCGCGCCCGCCAGCCCGGCGGCGCGTTCTCCACCGCCAGCAGGGCCGCGCCGCCCCACTCGCCCCCGAGGCCGAACCCCTGGCCGAAGCGCAACAGGCACAGAAGCGTCGGCGCGCCCCAGCCCAGGACGGCGTAGCCGGGCAGGAAGGCGATGGCGAAGGTGGACGCGCCCATCACCACCAGCGAGGCGACGAGGGTGGATTTGCGTCCGATCCGGTCGCCGAAATGGCCGAAAAACGCGCCCCCCACCGGCCGGGCGACAAAGGCCACGGCAAAGCTGGCATAGGCGGACAGCAGCTGCAGCGAGGCGGATTTCGACGGAAAGAACAGGGGGCCGAACACCAGCGAGGCGGCGGTGGCGTAGATGTAGAAGTCGTAGAACTCCACCGCCGTGCCGACAAGGCTGGCGCCGAGAATCCGGCGGGTCGAGGCGCCCGCGGCGACCTGGCTCATGCGACGCGGCCCTTCGTCAGACCACGTGGGTGGCGGTGCCGGCCACCACGTACCAGGTGACCAGCAGGGCCGCCAGCAGGGCGCCCGGGACGGCGCTGCCCGTGCGCTTCCAGGTGAAGACGGACAGGACCGCCACGAAGCTCATCAGCGGCAGGAACTGGATCGCCACCACCGTGGTCAGGGGATCAATGGCCGTGGGCAGGGCGCCGGTGAGGAAGAAGACGCCGTAGTCCAGCCCGAGGAACAGGGCGAAGCCGCCGGCCAGGGCGGCGATGGCGGTCCCATAGGGATGGCGGCTGCCGGGCAGGCGGGTGCACAGGGCCCCCAGGCTGACCCGGAAGAACAGCAGCAGGGCCAGGAAATAGACGGGCATGATCCGCCACTGGGCGGCGCTGGGCAGCTTTAGCGCCACCACCCAGAAGCGGAAATCCACCTTGAACAGCTGGTCGACGGCGTAGAGCGACAGCCATCCCGCGCCGGTGGTCAGAAGGGCGAGGACCGCGCCGCGGATCAGGTCGAACTGCGGGCCGGACCCCGCCGGCCGCCGTCGCCGCAGACCGAACAGGGCCGTCAGGGCCGTGTTGACCAGCGCCCAGGCGATCACCTGGTTGTTGATGGTCTGGGGCAGCAGGGGGCTTGGCTTCAGCAACAGGGTGACGGCGATGAAGGCCGGGAACAGGGTCAGGATGGGGACGATCGCCGTGGCCGTCACCCATCCGGCCGAGGCCCCGCGGCCCTCCGACGACGGTGCGGCGCGCAGGGCGGCGAAGACCGGCAGGGCCAACAGCACGTCGAACACGCCCAGGATCAGCGCCACGAAGCCCAGCAGGGCGACCCCCGTGCCAACTTCCTTCCAGTACCAGATCTGGTCGCCGTCGGCCCGGGGGGTGACGGGCCGGAGGGTTGCGGCGAACCAGTCCAGGGCGTCGCCGATGGCTTCGGTGGAAAAGTGGTCCCCCGGATGGGTGGTGGTCGGCGTCTCCAGCCGCCGGCCGGTCCCGTCCGCGAGGGTCCCGTAGATGCGCCCGGGAACGATCGTCCGGTTGGTCCCGAACACGGCCTGCAGCTTGGCGCTGTGGGTCACGTCCTGCGCCCGGTCCACGCCCCACATGATCTTCGAGAACTCGTCGTAGCGGCTGAACACCACTTCCAGGTTGCGCGGCCAGGTGCGCGTGCCGTCCGCCGCGAAGGGCTTGCCGGTGGAGGAGCCCTCCAGCACCATGGCCTTGTAGTCGCTGGGTCGGGCCGCGGCGGCGGCCAGCACGGTCCAGCCGCCCATGGAATGGCCCTCGAGCCCGATATTGGCCGTGTCCACCATGGGCAGGCTGCGCAGGTACCTCAGCCCCGCCGGACCGCCGAAGCCTGAGGAAAACGCCGCCCCGCCGCTATAGCCGTGGCCGGTCTGGTCCATGGCCAGCACCACATAGCCCCGCCGGGCGAACTCGATGGCGAAGCCGTCCTGGGTCTCGCGGCTGTTGATGTAGCCGTGCACGGCGAGGATTCCGGGCGCCCGGGTCAGGGGCGTGGCGGTGCGCGGGATGTAGAGCAGCCCGCTCATCACCGCCCCGTCGCCGCCGGGAAAGCGCACGTCCTGCACCTCGATCCCGCCGGAGGTCTGGATCTCGCCCGCCAGCCACGATCCGCCGAGGATCATCGCCAGTCCGGCCAGCAAGGCCACCCATCCCTTGGTCATTCCGCCCTCGTCCCCGCTCGCCGGCTGGCGCGTCGGCCCCGGCGTGACTATGCTGCCAGCATGACCAAGGACACGGCCCTGCGCAATCATCGCGACGTCGCCGCAGCTTCGCCGGCGACGGACCGCTTCGATCTGGCCGCCCTCGCCGCTGCGTTCCAGGCTGACGGCGCGGTGGTGGTGCGGGGCCTGTTCACGCCGGACGAGGTGGCCCTGGCCGAGCGGGGCGTGGCCGCCAACCTCGCGGCGCCGGGCCCGTTCGCCGCTGTGGCCAGCGACCCGTCCGACCCCGGACGGTTCTTCGAGGACTTCCGCAACTGGGCGCGCATCCCGGAATACGAGGCCCTGGCGAAGCACTCGCCGGCGCCGGCGGTGGCGGGGGCGCTGATGGGGGCCGCGACCGTGCGCTTCCACCACGACCACTTGCTGGTGAAGGAGGCCGCCACCCGCCAGCCGACCCCCTGGCACCAGGACCAGCCCTATTACAATATCGACGGACGCCAGACCTGCAGCGTCTGGGCGCCCCTGGACCCGGTCCCGGCGGAGGCGTCGTTGACGTTCGTCGCCGGATCGCATCTGGGACCGTGGCTGATGCCCCGCACCTTCCTCAGCGAGGAGGCGAAATGGTTCCCGCCGGGCTCGCTGGCGGAGCTGCCGGACATCGACGCGGCGCCGGAGCGGCATCGCATCCTCAACTGGGCGCTGGCGCCGGGGGATGCTGTGATGTTCCACATGCTGACCCTGCATGCGTCCGGCGGGACGACCCGCCGCCGCCGGGCCCTGTCCCTCAGATATGTGGGGGACGACATTGTCCATGCGCCCAGGGCATGGAAGACATCGCCGGACTTCCCGGGGCTGGCGGACGAACTGCCCGCCGGCGCCCCCCTCGATCATCCCCTGTTCCCGGTCGTCTGGACCCGCCGCTGAAGGAGCGACCCATGAGCCTCTATGACTACGAAGCCGAGACCCTGCAGGGCCAGCCGGCCCCGCTGTCCGCCTATCGCGGCAAGGTGCTGCTGATCGTCAACACCGCCTCCAAGTGCGGCTTCACCCCCCAGTACGAGGGGCTGGAGGCGCTCTATCGCAAGTACAGGGACAAGGGTCTCGAGATCCTGGCCTTTCCCTGCAACCAGTTCGGCGCCCAGGAGCCGGGCAATGCGGAGGAGATCGCCAGCTTCTGCAGCCTGACCTATGACGTGACCTTCCCGATGTTCGGCAAGATCGAGGTGAACGGGCCGAAGACCCATCCCCTCTACGCCTATCTGAAGGCGCAGAAGAAGGGCCTGCTGGGGTCGGAGGGGATCAAGTGGAACTTCACCAAGTTCCTGGTGGATCGCACCGGGGCCGTGACCGAGCGCTATGCGCCCACGGTGACGCCGGCGCAGCTGGACGCGGCGGTGGCGGCGCTGCTCTGAGATCCGACGTCAGGCCTCGCGGGGCGGATGCACCGCGGCCTGCCAGGCGGCCAGGCGCGCGGCGGCCTCGTCGGCGCTGATCCGCGGCTCGAACACCCGGTCGTGGCCGACAAAGCTTCGGCCTTCATCCGGCGCCAGCAGGCCGACGCCCCGGGCGGCGCAGAGGGCGGCGCCGGCGGCGGTGGCCTCCCGCTGGGCGTGGCGGGCCACCGGCAGGCCGATCAGGTCCGCCTGCAGCTGCATCAGCCGGTCCGACCCGGTCAGTCCGCCATCGGCGCGCAGCTGATCCGCCGGCGGAAGGTCGGTGAGCTGGCCCAGGCGCTGGTGAATCTCGCACACGCGGAAGGCGATGCTCTCCAGGCCGGCCAGGGCGATCTGGCCGCGGCCGCTCGCCCCGCTCAGCCCGTGCAGCGCCGCCCGGCGGTTGGGGTCGCCCCAGGGCGCGCCCAGCCCCTGCAGGGCGGGCAGGAAGGCGACGCCATCGCTGGACGTCACGCTGTCGGCGAGCGCGGCGAAGGCCTGGTGGTCGCCAAGGCCGAACGTCGCCCGCAGCCAGTCGAGGGCCGCGCCGGCGGTGAAGACCATGCCCTCGAGACAGAAGCGGAAGTCGCCCCCCACCGCCGACAGGATGAAGGGCGGAAAGTTCGGGTCCGGATAGAGAAACGCCCCGCCGGTGGACACGTCCAGCGTCGCCGAGGTGCCGTAGGTGACCTTGAACTCCCCCGGCCGCTCGCAGTCCTGGCCGATCAGGGCGCTCTGCTGGTCGGCGATGTCCGCCGCGATGGGGACCGCGGCGCCAAGGACCTTAGGGTCGCTGGTCGCCAGGGCGCCCCAGCTGTCGCACAGGGTGGGAAAGATCTCCGGCGACAGGGACTGGAAGGCGATCAGATCGCGGTTCCAGCCAAGGGTGCTGAGGTCCAGATAGCCCGTGGGCCAGGCCTGGCTGCGGTCCATCAGGTGCGCCCCGCCGCCGCTCAGCTTCCAGATCAGGAAGGTGTCGATATTGCCGAAGGCCATCCGGTCCGCCGCCACATCCCGCCGGCTCTCCACCAGGCTTTCCAGCTTGGCGGCGGCCTGCTGCGGCGCCAGCGCCGTGCCGGCCTCCCGGTTCAGGGTCCGGGCCCGGGCCACGCCCCGCAGGTCGCTCCACACCACCAGCGGGGTCAGGGGCTCGCCGGTGGCGCGGTCCCAGAGCAGGGCGCTGGTCCGCTGCGAGGTCACCCCGATGCAGGCCAGGTCCGACGCCGTCCGGCCGATCCGGGCCAGGGTCCGGCCGATGGCCGTCTGGACCGAGCGCCAGATGGCGTCCGCGTCCTGTTCGACAAGGCCCGGCGCCGGGACCCGGGTCTCTACCGGCAGGGTCGACTGGCCTAGCAGCCGGCCGTCGGGGTGGAAGACGCAGACCCGCAGATTGGTCGTGCCGGCGTCGATGGCGAGGACCAGCTCGCCCATCAGTCGGGGACCAGCACGCCGGGGTTCATCACCCCGGCCGGGTCCAGCGCCCGCTTCAGCGTCTGCAGCAGGGTCACGCCCGTCGCGCCGAGTTCGGTCTCCATCCAGTCCCTTCGGATGCGGCCGATGCCGTGGTGGTGCGACAGGCTGCCCCCGGCCGCGGCGGTTTCTGTCATGACCCGCCGCCAGGACTCGAAATAGGCCGCCTCCATGTCCTGGGCCGCATCCGGGCGGATGGCGAAGGTGAAATAGAGGTTGAGGCCGCTGCGATAGACGTGGCTGGAATGGGCGGAGGCGGCGAGGCAGCCGGGGATCTCGCTCACCGACCGGGTGGCGGCGTCATAGACCGCGCCGATCCGGTCCCAGGGGGCGGAGACCTCCACCGTGTCTGCGACAATGCCCCGGTCCAGGATCTGGTCCCAGCCGGGGACGTGGTTGCGATGGCCCAGCCAGTGCTCGACAATGGCCGGCGGCAGGGGAGCGAGGCCCATCTCCGCGGCCAGGGTCGTCACCGCCTCGACCTCTGCGGCCACCAGGCTGGCCGGGCCCTCATGCACCATGATCACGGCGCAGTCGCGGGCGTCGGCGTGCAGCCGGCCGCTTTCGCGCTCGTCGTACTGGCGCATCACCGGCGGCCGCCAGCCGGTCTGGACGATCTCCCGCTGGAAGTCGAAGCCGGCCTGCATGGTCTTCGCCGCAAAGGCCGTCACCGCCTGCGCGGCCGCCTTGCGCCGCAGGGACAGGGTGACGCCGGTGATCACCCCCAGCGTCCCTTCCGACCCCAGCATGACGTGCCGCAGGTCCGGGCCCGCCGCCGCCCGCGGGCCGCGCCCCAGGGTGACGAGGTCGCCGGAGGGCAGCACCGCCTCCACCGCATAGACGATGTCCTCGATATTGCCGTATGCGGTGGAGAACTGCCCCGACGCCCGGGTGGCGATCCATCCGCCCACGGTGGAGAGCGCGATGGACTGCGGCCAGTGGCCGATGGTCAGGCCTAGCGCGGCCACCGCCTCTTCCGCGACGAGGCCGTTCACGCCGGCGTCGAACCGGGCGGTGAGGTTGACCGGATCGATCTCCCGCACTCGGTTCAGGGCGCCCAGGTCCAGCAGCACGGTCTCCGGTCCGGCGATCACGCCGCCCACCACGCCGCTGCCCTGGCCGAAGGGAACCAGCGCCGCACCGTGGGCTGCGCACAGGCGCACGGTGGTCTGCACGTCGGCCACCGAGGCCGGGCGGACCACGCAGGCGGGCATCGGGGCGCCGCGCCCCTGCCGGTCGCGCAGGCTCGACACCATCCAGTAGTCGTGGCGCCGCGCCGACCGGGCGTCCGCGTCCACCCGCACGCGGTCGGCGTCCAGGGCGTGGGTCAGGGCTTCGACGACGGTCATGCGAACTCCATGGCGGACATGAGGGCGGCGCGGCGCGCCATGCAGCCGGCGATCTCCCGGGCGATGTCGGCCTGCGACCAGCCCAGCAGGGGGGCCATGGCCTCGGCGGCGGGGGCGAGGGCGGCGACGCCGCCGTCGGCGTCGAACCAGGCGCGGGCGCTGCGCCGGACCCAGTAGTCCTCCAGCGTCACGGCGCCTTCGCTGAGGACGGCATGTCGCGCCTCCACCGCCGGCCCGCCGCCGGCCTCGGCGATCTCCGGCGCGTCGGCTCCGTAGAGTCCCACCAGCCGGTCGCCGTCCACGGCGCAGGCCCGCCTTGCCGCCGCCACGTCCACGTCGCCCCCCTGCAGCGGGGTCTCCGCCGTGCGGCAGGGGGTGGGGCCGCGGCCGAGCGTCTCCTCCGCCAGGTCCACGATCCGCTCGGCCATGCGGCGATAGGCGGTCAGCTTGCCGCCGGCGATGGACAGCACGCCCCCGGGACCGGTCCAGACCTCGTCCTTGCGGGAGATCTCGGACGCCGACTTGCCGTCCTGCGCCACCAGCGGCCGCAGGCCGGACCAGGCGGACACCAGGTCCCGCCCGTCCAGGGGCGCCACGTCGAACCGGGCGTTGGTGGCCTCGAGCAGGTAGCGCACGTCGTCGCCGGTGATCTCCGGCCAGTGTTCCGCCTGCGGATGGAAGGTGTCCGTGGTGCCGATGTAGGTCACCTCGCCCTTGGGCACGGCGAACAGGCTGCGCCGGTCGGCGGCGGGATAGATGATGGTCCGCGCCACCGGCAGCCGCGCCCGCGGCGTCACCAGATGCACGCCCTTGGTCAGGGTGAGGCGCGTGGGTCCGTGACGGTCCTCCAGCGCCCGCAGCGCGTCGACCCACGGGCCGGCGCAGTTGATGATCACCCGGGCCCGAACCCGGGCCCGGGGGGCGCGTCCGGCCAGACCGTCGCCGATCACGGCGCCGGTGGCCCGGCCGTCCTCGACGATCACCTCCGTCACCGGGGCGTAGTTCATCACCTGGGCCCCGTCCGCCGCGGCCGAGCGGACATTGGCCAGGGTCAGCCGGGCGTCGTCGGTCAGGTATTCCGGATAGACCACCGCGCCGAACAGGTCGTCCCGGCGCAGGGAGGGCTCCTGCGTCTCGAGATCTGCGCGGGACCAGACCTCGTGCCGCCGGTCCTTCGGCACGGCGCCCAGCTTCTCGAAGGCCCACAGGCCGGTCCGCAGCTTGGCGATCACCGCGGCGTTCTTGGCCGGTATGACGAACGGGGTCCGCCGGGTCAGGTGCGGGGCGATGCGCTCCACCGCCTTGCGCTCCGTCGCCGCCTCGCTGACCAGGCCAAGGTCGCCCTGGGCCATGTAGCGCAGGCCCCCATGGATCATCTTCGACGACCGGCTCGACGCGCCGGACGCGAAGTCTCCGGCCTCGACCAGCAACACCGACAGGCCCCGCTGGGCGGCGTCCCGGGCGACCCCGGCGCCGGTCACGCCGCCGCCGATCACCAGCATGTCCACCCGCATTCCGTCCATGCGGCCAAACAGGTCGTCGCGTCGTCTCAGGTCCAACCGGGCTTCCATTCCGCTGTCCGCCCCCGTCCGTTGGAACTCGTCCCTTGGAACTCGCCCCTTGGAATTGACGGGATCTGGCTTTGAGAGACCAGTTCACCCGAAATCGACGCCAAGGTCGATGGAAATTGAACAGGGCGTCACATCTTGGCCCGACCGGGGGTCACCGTCGGCTGATGCGCTCAATGTCAACCGATTGTTTATGCGCTTCAGAGAAGGTGGTGCAGGACGCCAAGGCGCCAGAGACAAGGATCGGGTTCCCGCCGCAGATGATCGACTCTCCCGCCCAGCGGCCTCCGTTCCAAGTCCGACGCTGGTTCGCCGCCGCCGCGGGTCCGTCATCGTCCAGTCTGCTCTACGCCGTCATCGTGTTCATCGCCGCCCTGCCGGTCACGGGGCCGTCCACGGCCGGCGGCTGGTTCGCGGCCATGGCCGCCCTGTGTCTGGTCGAGCGGGGGGCGCGCCCCGATGCGCGGACGGGCGGCGACGCCCGCGTTCTGGCCGTGGCGATCTGGCTGATCAATCTGGGATTTTCCCTGGCCGCCAGCGATCTCCTATACTTCTATCGAGGTCCGCCCCAGACCTTCGGCGTGACGCTGCTGGGCGTCCTGATGTTCTGGATCCTGGTCCGCGACTACGCCCGCCCGAAGCGGTTGATGATCAATCTCATTCCGCCTCTGGCCCTGATCGTCCTGATCCAGGTGGCCGCCGCGGTGACGCAGATGTCCCGGGGGACGCCGTGGATGGTGCTGCCGACCCTGTCCAGCGCGGTGCTGGCGCTGTGGGTGCTGCGGTCGCTCTATGTGGACCTCAGCGGCAATCTCCAGCGCTTCTGGCGGGAGGCGACCCGCGCCGACCAGTCGGAAATGACCGTGGAGGCCAGCGAGCGGCTGAACGAGCTGGCCGAGGAGCTGGCGGGGGTCAGCCACTGGCGGTACGACGTGGCGCGGAGGAGCTTCAGCTTCTCCCGGGGCGTGGCCCGCATTCTGGGCCTGCCGGACGATGTCAGCGAGCTGACGCCGGAGGGACTGGTCGCCATCTATGCGCCGGAGGACCGGGACCGAGTGCGCGTCGCGGTGCGGGACGCCATGGCCGAGGTGCGACCGTACAGCATCGAAGCCGCCATCCTGATGCCGGACGGAGAGCGTCGCTTCGTGGCCACCAATGGCGCGTTCCAGAAGGACGCGGACGGCCGCATCATCACCGTGTTCGGCATGATCATGGACGTTACCGACGCCCGCCGCCGCGAACGCGCCCTGCGGGAGAGCGAAGCCCGCTTCCGGATGATCGCCGACCACGGGACCGATATCGTGGTCTGGCTGGGGTCTGACGGGTTGATCCGGTACGTGTCCCCGTCGGTCCGGGCGCTGGGGTACGAGGAGGCTGACCTGATCGGCCAGCGGACCACGGACTTTGTCCATCCCGACGATTTCGACCGCGCCGTGGGGATCGTGCGCGATCTGTTCTCCGGCGACAAGGTCGACAAGGATGTGCGCCGCGAATACCGGGTGCGGGAGAAGGGCGGGGCCTTCCGCTGGCTCGAAGGCAATCCCACCCTGGTTCAGGACCCCCAGACGGGGGAGCGCAGCTGCATCACCAGCTATCGCGACGTGTCGGCGCGGCGCCTGCTGGAGGATGATCTGATCGAGGCCAAGCTGCGCGCCGAGGCGGCGGCCGAGGCCAAGTCCGAATTCCTGACCAACATGAGCCACGAGATCCGCACGCCCCTGACCGCGATCATCGGTTTCGCCAGCCTGCTGCAGCGGATGAACCTGGTGTCCGACCAGGCCCGGACCTATGTCACCCGCATCGCCTCCAGCGGCGACGTGCTGCTGTCGCTGGTCAATGACATCCTCGACTTCGCCAAGATGGAGCAGGGACAGGTCCAGCTGAGGCCGGCGCCCTTCAGCCTGCACGACGAGCTGCACGACACCGCGGCCATGTTCGCCGAGATCGTCGCCACCCGCGGTCTGACCCTCGAGCTCGACATCCGCCCGTCCGCGTCCCAGCGCCTTGTGGCCGACAGCGGACGGCTGCGGCAGGTGGTCGTCAACCTGGTCAGCAACGCCCTGAAGTTCACCGACGCCGGCGGGGTGACGCTCATCGCCGAATTCGATCCGGACGCCGAGCAGCTGCAGGTCACCGTGCGCGACACCGGCGTGGGTATTCCGCCGGACAAGCTGGGACGCCTGTTCCAGCGCTTTTCCCAGCTGGACGGATCATCCAATCGCCGCCATGGCGGCACGGGCCTTGGCCTCTCCATCTGCGCCAAGCTGGTGGCCCTGATGGGCGGCGGCATCACCGTCGAGTCGGAGTTCGGCCGGGGGTCCAGCTTCCGTTTCTGGATCCCTGCGACCGTCGCCGAGCTGGCCGCCCAGGATCCCCGGGTCGAGCGCCGCACCGCGGTCCGCACCCGCGGCCGGAACATCCTGGTGGTCGACGACGTGGCGGTGAACCGGGAGCTGATCCGGACCATGCTCGAGGCCGCCGGACAGTCCGTGGTCCTCGCCGATGGGGGCGAGACCGCCGTGGCGCTGGCCCGTCAGCAGGTCTTCGATCTGGTGTTCATGGATCTGCAGATGCCCGGCATGGACGGGTACGAGGCCGCGCGGCGGCTTCGGGTTGCGGGCGCCGCCAACGCCGCCACGCCGATCATCGCCCTCAGCGCCAATGTGCTGCAGGAGCACAGGGACGCCACGGCGAGGGCGGGCATGAACGGCCATATCGCCAAGCCGATCGCGCCAGCCGAGCTGCTGCTGGCCGTGGACGTCTGGTCGTCCGTCCGGCTCGACGAGGGGGCGGCGCCGGTCAGCGCCTGCGCCTGACGCCGACGGATCAGGCGACCTGGCTGTCCTGGCCCTTCGCGGACGCGCGGGACGGGCCCGGCGCCTGCGCCGTCGCGGTCACCGGCGGGTGTCGGGTCTCGATCCCGGCCAGCCACTGATCGACCTGCGCCCGGGTGACGCTGAACGGGTCGCTCCGCCGCGTCAGCCGCGCCCACAGGGGGCGGGATCGCCGGGCGATCGCCACCGGCGC
Source organism: uncultured Caulobacterales bacterium (assembly GCA_903851655.1). Classification (GTDB taxonomy): domain Bacteria; phylum Pseudomonadota; class Alphaproteobacteria; order Caulobacterales; family Caulobacteraceae; genus CAIMFV01. Next base: position 16,610 of record CAINOV010000332.1, on the reverse strand, counting down.
CCGGTCGGTGATGTCCCGGGACAGGCCCTCCACAAGGGTCCGGGCCGCCAGGGCGGCGTCGGCCCGGCGGATCGCGTCCGCGGCGACGGTTTCGGTCCGGTTCATGCTCTCACCCCATCCTTCAGCCAGTAGAAACGTCCGCGCTCCATGGCCAGCACCCAGATCGGCCGGGCGACGCTGGGCTCGGCCAGCAGCTCGTGCTCCAGCACGGTCAGCTCCATCAGCTTCAGCGCATGGGACGACAAAACGTCGGCATTGGCCGAGTCCAGCGCCGGCCAGAGCGTCTCGAACACCTCGCTGGAGCGCTGCTCCCGCGCCGTATTCAGGCCGAGCGCCGTGGCTTCGCGGGCCACGTCGGCCAGCTGGTCGCTGACCTGCTGCGCCAGCTTCTTGTTGGTCTCGCCGATGGTCTGCACGATCGCGTCGAAGGTCCGCGTCAGGTAGTCCATGGTCACCAGGCGCAGGGTGAGCTCGTATTCCGGCAAGGCGCCATAGACGAAGCCCCGGATCAGCTGGTCCTGGGCGTAGGAATGGAAGATCACCGGGTCCGTGTTCGGCCGGGGACGCCGCGGCGCATAGCGGCGGGACTTCAGCAGACCGCCGAAGGCCGGGATGAAACGGAAGCTGTACAGCGCCGGCAGGGCCTGACCGGCGCCGAAGCCCGCCAGAACCAGCCCGGTGTAGAGCGACGAGTCCGGCAGCCACTCCACCAGCAGCGACTCCACCGCCAGCCGCAGCAAGGGCGGGATTACCGACTCGGGCATGGCCACGCCCTGCAGCTTGCGTCCCAGCGCCGCCGCCGTCGCGGAGGCCAGATGGAGGGCGACGAGGTCGGTGAGACGGGGACCCGCCTCGGTCCGCGCCCGCGGCGTCGCCCCGTCCCCGGCGTGCGGCGCGGCCGGCTCGAACAGGACCTCGTCCTCGAAGTGTTTCAGGGCCTTGAAGGCCGTCGTTTCCGGGATGGGCTGCCCCGGGGTCCAGCCTGCGGCCAGCAGCCACAGTAGATAGTCGTGAATGAAGTCGTCTATATAGATATTGAAGTTATCGACTTCGTAATTTGGATCAATCCCCACATTCGTGTGCTGTTCAATATCAGCGAGATAGTGGTTCAGTTTCTCAAAATAGTCGTCAATGGACAGCAGGTCCGGCCCGCAGTAGTCGCTGAACTGGCCCAGGATCGTGCGCCAGGGCAGGCCGCAATAGGATCCGCCGCCGTAGATCATGGCGGCCATCGGACCCTTCTCGTTGATCAGGAAGATCTTTTCGATTCCCGATTGGGAAAAGCGACCCCGGTCCGGCGCGGAGATCGTCACGGCGCTGTCCGCGCCCAGGACCACGGCCTCCAGATTCATCAGCAAGACTTCGCTGGTCAAACGACGCTCCCCTGCGGGCGACGCCGCACGCCGCAAGTCTTAACGGAAAACGGATCGAGCGCAACCGGCCGCCCGGGGACGGTTTCAACCGTTGGGGGAGCGTCGGGGGCGCCCGGAAACCGATCGCCCGGGCTCCCGCCTTGCTGCGCGCCGACTGGCGGGGTCCACGGGTCGCCTGTCGGGGGAACGGCCCCGGGGATGAAACATTGAAAATACTATCCCAGAGCGCAGATTGGGGCCCGGCTCGGGCGCGCTGGCGCAACATCGGCGGCGCGGCGCGCCCCGCGCCGGGGGTCGGCGCATCGGGGGGCGAGGATTGACGCCTGGGGGCGGGCGCGTGTTATTCACGAGATTGAACGCTCATTCAATCGAGGCGCCATGCCATCCCCCAAGCCCCCGCCGCCGCCCGGCGCCGCCCCGTCCCGCCCCGAGGGGGACGAGGGACGCCGCGGCCAGCTGATCGAGATGACCCTCGATAGCCTGGCGGAGGTGGGCTATGTGGGCTCGACGCTCTCGCAGATCGCTGGCCGGGCCAATGTCTCGCCCGGTCTGGTGGCGCATTATTTCGGCGACAAGGACGGCCTGCTGGAGGCGGCGTTCCGCACCCTGACCACCCGGCTGGGGGAGGCGGTGCTGGTCCGGCTGAACGCCGCCGACGGCCCGCGGGAGCGGGTGCAGGCGGTGATTGACGCCAATCTCGACGCCAAGGAGTTCGACCAGCGCACTGGCTCGGCCTGGCTCGCCTTCTGGGGCCAGGTGCTGCACAACGAAAGCCTGCGGCGGGTGCAGCTGGTCTACCAGCAGCGGATGCTGTCCAATCTGCGGCACGCGCTGAAGATGCTGCTGCCGGCGGCGGAGGCGCGTCGCCTTGCGGCGATGATCGCGGCCATGATCGACGGGGTCTGGCTGCGCGCGGCGCTCTCCACCTGGCGGGAGGCGGACAGCGAGAGCGCGCGGGGCATGCTGACCGCCTTCGTCGACAGCCGGCTGGCGGCCATGGGCGGGGAGTCCGCGGGGGCGGGACGCCGGCCGGCGGGGGAGACCTGCCGCAGCCACGTGGGCGGGCGGTTCGTGGACGGCGCCGGCGCCACCTTCGAAACCCGCAACCCGGCCACGGGAGAGCTGCTGGCCGTGGTGGAGATCGCCGGCCCGGAGACGGTGGAGGCCGCCGTGTCCGCCGCCGTCGCGGGCCAGCGGGTCTGGGCGCGGATGACCGGGACCGAGCGCGGACGGGTGCTGAAGCGCGCCGCCGACCTGCTGCGCGCCGCCAATGCCGAACTCGCGGAGCTCGAGACCCGCGACACCGGCAAGCCCATCCAGGAGACCCTGGCGGTGGATGTCCTGTCCGGGGCGGACTGCCTCGAATATTTCGGCGGCGTGGCCGCCACGATCAGCGGGGAGCATATCGATCTCGGCCCCCAGGCCTTCGGCTACACCCGGCGGGAGCCCCTGGGGGTGGTGGCCGGGATCGGCGCCTGGAACTATCCGCTGCAGATCGCCTGCTGGAAGTCGGCGCCGGCGCTGGCCTGCGGCAACGCCATGATCTTCAAGCCCGCCGACCTGACGCCGCTGACGGCCGTGCGGCTGGCGGAGATCTACGCCGAGGCGGGCCTGCCGCCGGGGGTGTTCAATGTGGTGCAGGGCGGGGTCGAGACCGGCCGGCTGTTGTCGCGCCATCCCCGGATCCGGAAGATCTCCCTCACCGGGGCCGTGGAGACCGGCAAGGCGGTGATGGCCGACTCGGCCCCGACCCTCAAGGCCGTCACCCTGGAGCTGGGGGGCAAGTCGCCGCTGATCGTGTTCGAGGATGCGGACCTGGACAACGCCGTGTCCGGCGCCCTGATGGCCAACTTCTATTCCGCCGGCGAGGTCTGCTCCAACGGGACCCGGGTGTTCGTGCACCGGTCGATCAAGGCGGCCTTCCTCGAGCGGTTGACCGCCCGGGTGGCGAAGATGGTGGTCGGCGACCCGCTGGACCCGGCGACCCATGTGGGGGCCCTGATCTCCCGCGCCCACATGGACAAGGTGCTGGGCTATGTCGCCCGCGGCAAGGCCGAGGGGGCCCGGCTGGTCATGGGGGGCGAGCGGCTGACCGCAGGAGCCCTGGCGGCCGGGAATTTCATGTCTCCCGCCATATTCGATGCGTGTACGGACGACATGACCATCGTCCGTGAGGAGATCTTCGGGCCGGTGATGGCGGTGCTGGAGTTCGACACCGAGGACGAGGTGCTGGTCCGGGCCAACGACACCGAGTTCGGCCTGTCCGCCGGGGTCTTCACCCGGGACCTGACCCGGGCGCACCGGGTGATCGCGGAGCTGCAGGCGGGGACCTGCTGGATCAACCAGTATAATGTCACGCCCATCGAGCTGCCGTTCGGCGGCTACAAGGCGTCGGGTCTCGGCCGGGAGAACGGCCGCGCGGCGATCGAGCACTACACACAGCTGAAGAGCGTCTATGTCGCCCTGGGCGATATCGACGCCCCCTACTGAGGCGGCGGATGTCGGAGGTCTTCGACTTCATCATCGTCGGCGCGGGTTCGGCCGGCTGCGTGCTGGCCAACCGGCTGAGCGAGGATCCGGCGAACCGGGTGCTGCTGCTGGAGTCCGGCGGCGACGACGGCTCGATCTTCATCCAGATGCCCACGGCCCTTTCGATCCCGATGAACGACAAGCGCTACATCTGGGACTACGAGGCCGAGCCGGAGCCGGCGCTGGGCGGACGACGCATCCACACCCCCCGCGGGCGGGTGCTGGGGGGATCGTCCTCGATCAACGGGCTGGTCTATATCCGCGGCAACCCCCTGGATTTCGAGCGCTGGCGGGACGAGGGCGCCGACGGCTGGGGCTATGCCGACGTGCTGCCCTACTTCAAGCGGGCCGAGGACCGGGCGGAGGGGGGCGACCCCTGGCGCGGGGCCGGCGGGCCGCTGAAGACCCGCTATGGAACCCTGCGCAATCCCCTTCACGCCGCCTGGCTGGCCGCGGCGGAGGCGGCAGGTTATCCGCATACGGACGATGTCAATGGCCGCCAGCAGGAAGGCTTCGGCCGGATGGACATGACGGTGGGAGAGGGGCGCCGGTGGAGCGCCGCCACCGCCTATCTGAAGCCCGTGCGCCATCGCCGGAACCTTGTGGTGCGGACCCGCGCCCTGGCCACCAAGGTCGACTTCGAGGGCCGCCGCGCCGTGGGCGTCACCTACCGCCAGGGGGAGCGGACCACCTCCGTCCGCGCCTCGCGGGAGGTGGTGCTGGCCGGCGGGGCGATCAATTCGCCGCAGCTCCTGAAACTGTCCGGCGTCGGTCCGGCGGAGGAGCTGCGCCGTCACGGCCTGCCGGTGGTCGCCGACCGGCCGGGGGTGGGGGAGAATCTGCAGGACCACTTGGAGTTCTATTTCCAGGTCGCCAGCAAGCTGCCGGTGACCCTCTATTCCGCCATGAACCCCCTGGCCAAGCTGCTGATCGGGGCCCGCTGGGTGCTGTTCAAGGATGGCCTCGGCGCCACCAACCATTTCGAGAGCTGCGGCTTCATCCGCAGCCGGGCGGGGATCCGCTATCCGGACATCCAGTACCACTTCCTGCCGCTGGCCGTGACCTACGACGGCCAGTCCATGGCGAACCAGCACGGCTTCCAGGCGCATGTGGGTCCGATGCGGTCCAAGAGCCGGGGCTGGGTGCGGCTGCGCTCCCCCGATCCGGCGGCCAGGCCGGAGATCCGCTTCAACTACATGAGCCATCCCGACGACTGGGAGGAGATGCGCGCCTGCGTGTGCCTGACCCGGGAGATCTTCGCCCAGGCGCCCTTCGACCCCTATCGGGGCGAGGAGCTGCAGCCGGGCGCCCACGTGACCGACGACGCCGCCATCGACGCCTTCATCCGCGACAAGGTGGAGACGGCCTACCATCCGTCCTGCAGCTGCCGGATGGGCCGGGCGGAGGATCCGATGGCGGTAGTGGACCCGCAGGCCCGGGTGATCGGGGTGGAGGGTCTGCGGGTGGCGGACGCCTCGATCATGCCGTCGATCACCACCGGCAACCTCAATGCGCCGACCATCATGCTGGCGGAAAAGGCCTCGGACCATATCCTCGGCCGGCCGCCCCTGGCGCCGTCCAACGCCGACTATTTCGTCGCCGCGGCCTGGGAGACGGCGCAGCGGTAGTTGCGCAAATGCAACCGCCGGCGTCCAGAATTCCGAATGATGAATCCGTGACGCAATTGCGACGATGCGTGACGTAATCGTTCAAGGGGCGTCGGGCGGACGGGCATAGACTTTTCCCGTCTGGCGCAATGGCGCAGAGGGGGCACGGTTCATGGCGCAAGTCTCTCGTTCGGGTATCGGATCGACCGCGGGCGTTCGCCGGCGGCTCATGACCCAGGCGGCCATCGCCGCCCTGACGGTCGGCGCGGCCACATCGGTCGCAGCGGCGGCGGAGGCCGCGGCCCCGGCCGCAGGGCCGGCGGACCAGGTGGAGCAGGTGGTGGTCACCGCCCAGCGCCGGGAGCAGCGGCTGCAGGACGTGGGCATCGCCGTCACCGTGGTGGGCGCGGCCCAGCTGGCCAACCAGGGGATCAAGGACTCCACCGATCTGGTCCGCGACGTGCCGGGCCTGAAGATGAACGAGTACACGCCGTCGGCGGTGGTCTTCAACATCCGCGGCGTGTCGCAGAACGACTTCGGCGACGAGCAGGAGCCGCCGGTGGCCGTCTATCAGGACGACAGCTATTCCAGCTCCTTCGTCTCGGCGGGCTTTCCCCTGTTCGACCTGGCGCGGGTCGAGGTGCTGCGCGGACCCCAGGGCACCCTGTTCGGCCGCAACGCCACCGGCGGCGCCATCCAGTTCATCTCCAACAAGCCCACCAAGGACTTCCAGTCGGACCTGACCGTCGGCACGGGCAGCTATCAGGACTTCAACATCGAGGGCGCCGTCTCCGGCCCGATCACCGACCGCCTGCAGGCCCGCCTGTCCGGGATGCAGGAGGAGGCGGACGGCTACATCAAGAACCTCGACCCGACCATCGCCAGCCGCGGCGCCATCCACCACTGGGCCCTGCGCAGCATCTTCGCCTGGCAGCCGACGGACCAGGTGGACGTGACCCTGAACGTCCGCTTCGCCCGCAATCCGCATGAACATTCCGCCGGCATGTACGCCTGGGAGGGCGCCGCGCCCAACGCCAACGGCCAGGGGACCTACACCGCGTCCGGCCCCGACTTCAGCGGTTACGAGAACACCGCCCTGGACCCGCAGCGGGGGGGCAATCCCTTCCTGACCGAGGCCCGCGGACCGTCCTACACCGACCGCACCCTGTTCGGCGCCAATCTGAAGGTGGAGTTCCCCCTGGGGGCCTTCCGGATCACCTCGATCACCGACGTGCAGAGCAACGGCAAGCACTATCTGGAGGACCCCAGCGCGTCCCCCAGCCACCAGGTCAACTTCGCCCAGAACGCCAATGTGAAGCAGGCCTCGGAGGAGGTGCGGGCGTCCGGCCATTTCGGCGATCATGAGCTGGTGGTGGGCGCCTTCGCCATGAATGTCAGCGGCTACTACACCGCCTCCTACGCCCTGCCGGCGCCGCAGAACGGCTATACAGACGTCTATTCCGTGGGCGGCGCCTACGGCCCCTATGTGCCGAACGTCACCTTCACCCAGGACACCACGTCCTACGCCGTCTTCGCCCAGGACGAGTGGACCCTGCCCAATAATTTCAAGGCCATATTCGGCGCCCGCTACTGGAACGATGAGCGCAAGGTCAATTACGACGCGTTCGACACCTATTCCGAGCACATCATCTTCAACACCAGCCAGGTCTACGCCTTCAACGGAACCTCGGCCGTGACCGCCGGCATCAATGTGAAGCCGTCGGACGCCGACAAGACCTTTGACGACTATTCCGTCCGGGCGGAGCTGGACTGGAAGCCGACCCAGGACCTGCTGGTCTATGGCAGCTTCAACCGGGGCTCCAAGAGCGGCGGCTTCACCCTGTCCACCGCCACGCCCTTCGCCGGCTACGAGGCGGCGTTCCTCAACGGCATTCCGTACAAGCCGGAGGTGCTGAACGCCTACGAGGTGGGGTTCAAGTCGACGCTGCCCCTGAAGACCACCCTGAACGTCACGTCCTTCTACTACGACTACACCAACTATCAGGCCTTCACCTACCAGCAGTTCGTGGAGAGTGTGGTCAACAAGAAGGCGAACGAGGAAGGCTTCGAGGTGGAGCTGATCTCGCACCCGGTTCCGGGCCTGACCCTGCAGGGGTCGACCTCGCTGCTGGACAACCAGGTGAAGAATGTGAACCTGCCGGACGGCGCCCTGGTGAACCGGCATCTGCCCCAGGCGCCGCACACCTCGGCCCAGGGCCTGGCGCGGTACGAGTTCCCGGTGGGTCCCGGATATCTGGCCCTGCAGGGGGATGCGGAATACACGGGCAAGTTCTGCTTCTCGGTGCTCTGCGCGCCGGTGGAGCGGGAGGGCGCGCACACCGTCTACAACGCCCGTGTCAGCTGGACGCCGGCCAGCCGGAAATGGGAAGTGGCCTTCTTCCTCAACAACATCACCAACGAGATCTACCGCATCTACACCTATGACGTGGCAGCCTCGACCGGGCAGATCCCCAGCGTCTACGCCAAGCCGCAGACCTGGGGGGTCAACCTGACCTATCACTTCAACTAGGGGGGGGCTGTCCGAGGTTCCCGGCTCAAGGCCGGGAATGACATTGAATTTATTATCTAAAACAAGTCGTTATTCCCGGCCTTGAGCCGGGAACCTCGTTCCGAACCCGAACCCAGCCCCGTCAGCGCTTCGCCAGGGCCGCCAGAATCTCCTCGGGGCCGCAAACGCCGCCAATCTGTCCGTCCACGGACAGGAATACCGGCCGCGCTGTGCGGTGCAGCCGGTCGATCAGGTCCCCCAGCGTCGTGTCCGCCGGCGCGATGTCGTCCGCAGACGGAGCGCCGTCCCGCGCCGGGTCCACCGGGCGCATCACCGTGGCGCCGGTGAGCACCGACAGCGGGTTCATGTGCCGGACAAACTCGGCCACATAGTCCGTCGCCGGACGAAGCACGATGTCCTCGGCCACCCCCGACTGGATGATCCGCCCCCCCTCCATGATGGTGATCCGGTCCCCGAGCTTCAGGGCCTCATCCAGGTCGTGGCTGACGAACAGGATGGTCTTGTGCACGCTGGCCTGCAGGCTGAGCAGTTCGTCCTGCAGCCGGCTGCGGATCAGCGGGTCCAGGGCCGAGAACGGCTCGTCCATCAGCAGGATGTCGGCGTCCGTGGCGAAGGCCCGGGCGAGCCCCACCCGCTGCTGCATCCCGCCGGACAGCTCCTGCGTGCGCCGGTCGGCCCATTCGCTGAGGCCCACCAGGGCCAGCTTCTCGTCCACCCGGCGGCGGCGCTCTGCCTTCTCGACGCCCTGGAACTCCAGGCCCAGGCCGACATTGTCCCGGACCGTGCGCCAGGGCAGAAGCCCGAACTGCTGGAAGACCATGGCGATGGACTTGCGCCGCACCTCCCGCAGGGTGGCGGCGTCGCACGCGGCCACGTCCACGGTCCCGCCCTGGTGCCGGACCCGCACCTCGCCGCGGGTGACGCGGTTCAGGCCGTTGGCGGCGCGAAGCAGGGTGGACTTTCCGGACCCGGACAATCCCATCAGCACCGAGATCTCTCCCGCGCGCACCGTCAGCTCCGCCCCGGCCACCCCCAGCACCACCCCAGTCTCGGCGGCGATGCGGGAGCGGTCGGCGCCCGCCTGGAGCAGAGCCTCCGCCCGGGCCAGCGCCGGATCCCGCGGCCCCTTGGGCGCAAACAGGATGTCGACGCCGCGGAACTCCACCGCGACGGCGGGGGCGGGCGAGGCGGTCATGCGGCGTCCTTCCGCGGGCGGGTGATCCGGTCCAGGATGATGGCCAGCAACACGATGGCGAACCCGGCCTCGAAGCCCATGGCCACCTGCACCGTGTTCAGGGCCCGGACCACCGGCACGCCGAGGCCGCCGGCGCCCACCAGGGCGGCGATCACCACCATCGACAGGCTGAGCATGATGCACTGGGTGATCCCGGCGACGATGGTGGGCAGGGCCGACGGCAGCTCGACGGTGAACAGCAGCTGCGTCCGGGTCGCGCCGAACGCCTCCCCCGCCTCCAGCAGGGGTTTCGGCGTGGAGGAGACGCCCAGGTGGGTCAGGCGCACCGGGGCGGGCAGGGCGAAGATCACGGTGGAGATCAGACCCGGCACCACACCCAGGCCGAACAGCACGAGCGTCGGGATCAGATAGACGAAGGTCGGCAGGGTCTGCATCAGGTCCAGCACCGGGTGCAGGGCGTTGTACAGCCACGGCCGGTGAGCCGCGGCCACCCCCAGGGGCACGCCGATCAGGGTGGAGATCAGGGCCGAGAACAGGACCAGGGACAGGGTCTCGAGCATGGCGTCCCAGTAGCCCTGGTTCATGATCAGCAGCAGGGCCGCCGCCACGAACACGGTCAGGGGGACCGACCGCTGCAGGCCGAAGGCGGCGGCGGCGATCAGCGCCACCAGCAACAGGGGCGGGATCGCCTTCAGCAGGAAGGTCAGGCCGTCCACCGCTCCGTGGACGCCGATGGAGGTGCCGTCGAACAGGCCGGCGCCGTGGGCCTTGACCTCGTCCACAAGGCTGGACATGGCCGGGCCGATGGGAAGCTTGTGCGCCGTGATCCAGGCTACCGGCCCCGCCGCCGTCGCCGCCGGGGCGAGACGGGTCCCCGGCTGGCCGTCAAAGGTGGTGACCCCGGCCAGCCAGCGCTTCAGCGTCTCGGGATGGCGGGCGAGCCAGGCGGTGGCGGCGTCCTTCGGCGGCTGGTGGCCGTTCAGGATCGCGTCCATCAGCGCGTCCTCGTCCGCGAGGGTGAAGCTGAGGTTCTGCAGCAGCCGCCCGACATTGGGGCAGTCCCGCACATAGCCCGCCCGGGTGTTGGTGTAGATCTTCGCCCCGCCAAAGTCGGGGCCGAAGGTCGCGTCGCCGCCGGACAGGTAGCGCATGGCGAAGCGGGTGTTCATGGGGTGCGGCTCCCACCCCAGGAAGACGATCGGGCGCTTGTCGCGGATCGCCCGCTCCACCTGCGCCAGCATGCCCTGTTCGGAGGACTCCACCAGCTTGAAGTCACCCAGGTTGTCGCCGTTGGCGCGGATGATGCCCAGCACCTGGCGATTGCCGTCATTGCCGGGCTCCAGCCCGTAGAGGGTGTGGTTCAGGGGGCCGGCGAACCGCTGGATGTCGTTGAAATCCTTCAGGCCGGCGTCATAGGTATAGGCCGGGACCGCCAGGGTGTACTTGGCGCCGTCCAGGTTCATGCGCACCACCTCCACCGAACCGTCCTTGAGGAACGGCGCCCGGTCCTGGGCCATGGACGGCATCCAGTTGCCCAGGAACACGTCCACGTCCTTGTTCTTCAGGGCCGCATAGGTGACGGGAACGGACAGGACGGTGATCTTCGGCGCGTAGCCCAGGTCCTCCAGGATCACGCTGGTCAGGGCGGTGGTGGCGGTGACGTCGGTCCAGCCGATGTCCGAGAGCCGCACGACCTTGCAGGTCTGCGGGTCCGCCGCCGTGGCGATCCCGGCGGAGACGGGCCCGAGCGCCGCCGCCAGAAGCACCAGCATGCCCAGAAGCGCCCGAAGGTCTGCGGGCCAGCCGGTGCGTGTCTCGGGCGCGCCCCGTCTCATGCAGCCTCCGCTAAACGATCATTCAATCGTGAGAGTGCGGCAGGGTTTCCCGGCAGGCAAGGACGATTTCCGATGGCCAGGGCGCACAGACCCGGCCGCGTGATTGAATGTCCGTTCAGGAATACGCCAAGGGCAAGACGGCGCCTATGGCCGGACGGCGGGGCGGTGGGGTGAGGGGAGCTTGATCAATCTGGTGTGCGCCATCACGGTCCTGGAAAAGCGGCGGCCCGGGTCGACGCCACGGACGGTCACATCATAGGTGATCTCCTCGGAAGTTCCGTGTCCGGTGCGTCGAAGCGCAAGGTATTCCCTCACCGGGGAGGATCGGCCGGCCGCCGGGACGCATGAGCGGGTGGGCAGGCCGCCGATCCGCAGATGGGACCTGCGTCCGCCGGATCCGCCGCAGACGCTTCGGGCGAAGGCGGCGAGGTTGCGGTGATCCAGGGCGTTGTAGGCGGCGAACAGCATCGCGGACACGCCGGCGGGCGGCGCCTCGCACGTCGCGCCGCCGGGCCGCAGGGTCAGTCCATGGTTGGTGGCGGCGGTTCGGTCCGGACAGAGAGTGACCGCGGGGCCCGGCGTGACCTCGACGCCATAGGTCGCATTGACATAGGGCGCGGCGGGTGGTGCGTCCGCGGCCGCCCATCCGACGGCCGGACCGGACAGGGTGAGAACGACACCAAGGGCGAGGACGCTGACGCGCATGTCAGATCGAGCCACAATGGCCCGTCGGATCCGGCGTCGCCTCGCCGCCGCCAACGGCGTTCCGTTCCGGAGTCGTCTGCTCTCGCATGTCGAGTCTAATGGGATCCGCCGCGGGCGCGACCCCGCTGATTTCGCCAATTTAGAGAAGATTTGCGAAAGAATTACAGACCCGAGGGTGTAGAGTGCGCCCTGTCACAAACGAAAACCGCCGCCCGGTCCAGGAACCGGGCGGCGGCGATCTCGGGGCGCGAACGCCGCGGAGGGATCAGTAGCTGGCGGTCAGCTTCACGCCCACATAGGCGGTGGCGTCCCGCGGCACCTGCAGGCGGGTGAAGGACCCGGCCCGCAGGGGCGACAGGGTGCCCGGGGCCGGACCGGCGCCGCCGGGGGTGACGAAGGTCGTGTAGTACTGGTTGGCGAGGTTCTTGCCGATGAAGGACAGGCGATAGCGGCCGTCCTTGGTGGAGAAGGTCGCCTGGGCGTCCCACAGGCCGTAGCCCTTCTGCCGGGCCAGGTCGGACTGGTCGAGGTCGAAGTTGATGGTGCTGCTGTAGGTGTAGGTCGAGCTGACCTTCAGGTCGAAGGGCAGGCCCTGCGGCACCGGCACCTCATAGACGCCGGTCACGTTGAACTTGTTCTTCGGGGCGAAGGGCAGGGGCCGGCCATTGTGCAGGACGCACTTGGTCAGGGTCTGCTGGTTGCCCGTCGTCGGGCTGGCGGCGTAGACGGCCTGAGCCGCGGCGCAGTTGTAGGTGACGATCGTGGCGTCATCGAAGGTGTAGCCGCCGCTGAAGGTCAGGTCCGACGTCGCCCGCCAGGTCGCATCCAGCTCGAGACCCTTGGACCGCACATTGCCCGCGTCGCCCAGGGTGACGAAGGTCGTCGTGCCCTGCAGGACGAAGGTGTTGGCCTGGAAGTGCTCGAAGTCCTCCCAGAACAGGTCGGCGTTCAGGGTCAGGCGGTGGCCGAAGAACTGGCTCTTGGCCCCGACTTCATAGGCGTTGGAGGTTTCCGGCGCGATGGTTCCCTTGTTGCCCGTGTTCTCGCTGTAGAAGTCGTTGAGCGACGGCCCCTTGTAGCCGCGGGAATAGGTCGCGTAGAGCATCTCGTCGGCGGTCAGCTGGTATTCCGCGCCCAGCTTGCCGGAGACGCCCACCTTGTCCGCATGCTCCGCCCCGGAGAAGGTCGGCTGGATCCCGGCCGGCGCATTGGCCGCGCCGGCGGTGTACGAGGTCCGCGACAGGGAGTAGGCCACCCGGTCGTGGCTGAGGCGAAGACCGCCGATCAGCTTCAGGGCGTCCGTGGCGGCGTAGGTGGCCTGGCCGAACACGGCCTGGTTCCAGAAGTCCGTGGTCCACTGGGCCGGGCCCTGGGCGTTGATCAGGGTGGAGACGCCCGGCGTGGTGCTGCAGGGCTTGAAGGTGGTGGCGTCGGCGGGGAGGGTCGAGGCCGTGCACTGCTGGACGAAGCGGTTGAACCAGTCGTTTTCGTGCGTGTACCAGAGGAACACGCCGGCCACGTACTGCAGCTTGCCGTCATTGTCCGAGGCGACGCGCAGCTCCTGGCTGAACTGGTTGTAGTTCAGCTCGCCATAGTCCGCGTCGGCGACATCGATGGAGTTGGCGTAGTTGGAATTGGTGGCGTGGAAGTCCCCGTCCCGGATCTGCTTGTTGCGCCATTCCCGCCAGGCGCTGATCGAGGTGACCTTCAGGCCCTTGACGCTCCAGTCCAGCTGGGCGGACAGGCCGCCATTGTCGTCCAGGGTGCCGGGGGTCAGGTTGTCATAGACGCGCTTGCTGCCGTAATAGGCCTGCACGCCCGGGATCGAGGGGAGCAGGATGTTGGCGATGGGGGACGCGCCGGGCACATAGGGGCCCAGCACATCGGCGCAGCAGTTGTCGTTGGCCTTCACATAATCCGCCCGCAGGGTCAGCAGCAGATTGTCCTGCAGCTGGTTGGTCAGGGTCCCGCGAAGGCCCTCGTGGCGATAGCCGTTGGTCCACTTGTTGGTGTAGTTGTTGAAGATGTTGCCCTTGAAGTCGCCATAGACGGCGGACAGGGCGTAGCCGATCTTGTCCGTGATCGGACCGCTGACATTGGCGTCGGCGCGAACCTCCCCGTGCTGGTAGCCGGCGATGGAAAAGTCGCCGGCGGGGGCGGCCGTGGGGCCCTTGGTGATGATGTTCACCGCGCCGGCCGAGGCGTTCTTGCCGAACAGCGTGCCCTGGGGTCCGCGCAGCACCTCGATGTGATCCAGGTCCGTGAACTCCTGGAAGGCCATGCCGGACCGGCCGAACACCACCCCGTCCACCACGGTCGAGACGCTGGGCTCGGCGCCGGAGGAGAAGGACTGGGTGCCGATGCCGCGCACCGACAGGGTCGAGTTCACGTTCGCCGTGCCCTTCTTGAAGGTCAGCGACGGCACCACCTCGTCCAGGCTCTCGGCGTTGCCGATGGCGTTGTCGCGCAGCGTCTCCTGGCTGGCGACGCTGACGGCCACCGGCACCTTCTGCAGGTTTTCCGACCGCTTCTGGGCGGTCACGATCACGTCGGCGACGGTCTCGACGGGGGATGACGCCGGCGGAGCAGCGGCTGCAAGGGCCGGTCCGGCGCCCGCCGCGCCCGCCAGCAGGGCGATCGACGCGGCGGACAGCATCAGGCCGCGGGTGATCCCGTATGTCATGGAGTTGGTCCTTCCCGGTTTCATTCTTTTCGGGTCAGACCTTGCCCGCTGCGCGACGCGGCGCCGGCGCAAGGCGGTCTGACCAGTATGGCCGGAAGGTTTGGGTTTGTTGCGCATCTGTCAAGGGACCGTCGCAGAAAAGGTCCGATTGCGTGGGGGGTGTGGGAGTTTGGCCGCAGCCCGGCGGCAGCTCCGGCCGGACTGTCAGATCCCCAGTGCGGGACGAATGTTGAACTTGCGGCGACGCTCCTCCGCCTCGAGCCGCGCCTGCTCCAGCGTCTCCACCTCGGTGGCTTCGAGGAGCTGATCCATCACCCGGGCCAGATGGGCGGACATGGCGTTGCGGGCCTGGTGCGGATCCCTCGCCGACAGGGCCGCCAGGATCGCCCGGTGCTCGCTGACTCCCGGCTTCACCCCGGCCGCGTGGGCCTTGACGCTCAGCCTCTGGATCAGGGGCGAGCGGGCGCGGGCGTCCCAGAGGGCGGTGACGGCGGCCATCAGGGCCGTGTTTTCCGTCGCCTCGGCGATCAGTTCGTGAAACCGGCGGTCGGCGCGTTCGCTCAGGACCACGTCCCGTTCGTTCTCCCGCTCCATCTCTGCGACGAGTTCCGCAAGCCTTTCAAGGCCTGTGGCCGTGATCCGCAGGGCGGCGCAGGCGCACACCTCGCTCTCGATGATCCGCCGGGCCTCCAGCAGTTCGAAGGGGCCTACGTCCGGGACGCCCGCGGACGGGAGCGGCGTTTCGCGGCGCACATAGACGCCCGACCCCAGCCGGACCTCCACCAGGCCGTCGAGTTCCAGGGACAGGATCGCCTCCCGCACCGTGGGGCGCGACACGGCGAGGGACTGGGCCAGTTCCCGCTCCGACGGCAGTCGGCCGCCGATCCGGTATTCGCCGGAACGGATGCGGCCGGCCAGCGCCTGGGCGACGGACTCATACAGCCGTCGCCCCACCGCTGCGCCAGCGGCGGCGGCGCGACCGGTTCGAGGCGAAGGCGGGCGTGGGGGCGGCGGCGTCATCAGGATCGCCCTGTAGCATGCGCGCGGGTGGTCTGCCCAGATGGCGGCGCAGGGCGGGGCCCGGTCCAGTTTGAATTGACCGAATTGGACTTACCAATTATCGATCCGCATCGCTTGGACGGGATCCGGCGGCGGGGGAGCGAATTTCGGGCTATGCTCGCCGCGGCGCCGGACCCGACCCTTTCCCGTCGCTGGAACGAAAGATCGTCATGGCGCGTGCGCTGCACCTCCCCCCCGACCGGTTCTTTTCGCCGGACGCGTCCCTCCGGCGCCTGTCCTGCGCGCTGTTCGAGGCGGTGGAGGCCCTGCCGATCGTCAGTCCCCACGGTCACACGGACCCCGCCTGGTTCGCAGCCGACGCGCCCTTCGAGGACGCGGTCAGCCTGTTCCTCTGGCCCGACCACTATGTGCTGCGCATGCTCTACAGCCAGGGAATCGACCTGGGCGCCCTCGGGCTGTCCGGCGGCGCCGGCCCGGTGGAGCGGGACCGCCGGGTGATCTGGCGGCGCTTCGCGGCGGCCTATCGCCTGTTCCACGGAACCCCGTCCCGCCTGTGGCTCGATCACGCCTTCGCCACGGTGTTCGGCCTGGACGTGCAGCTCGAGGCGGACACCGCCGACCACTATTACGATGTCATCGGCGCGGCGCTCGCCGCCCCGGCCTTCCGCCCCCGGGCCCTGTTCGAGCGGTTCGGCATCGAGGTCCTCGCCACCACCGAAGGCGCGCTCGACCCCCTGGCGCAGCATCAGGCGATCCGCGCCTCCGGCTGGGGCGGGCGGGTCGTGTCCACCTTCCGCCCGGATGACGTGGTGGACCCGTCGCGGGAGGACTTCGCCGACAATCTCGACCGTCTGGAAGCCCTCACCGGCCACTCCACGGGCGGCTTCCGCGGATATCTGGCGGCGCTGGCGACCCGGCGCGAGGCGTTCCGCCGCTTGTCCGGCGCCACGGCCACCGATCACGGCCATCCCACGGCCCGCACCGCCGATCTAAGCCCGGCGGACTGCGAGGTCCTGTTCGCCCGGGTGCGCCGGGGCGGCGCCTCGGCCCCGGACGCCGAACTGTTCCGCGCCCAGATGCTCACCGAAATGGCGGCCATGTCCGTCGAGGACGGCATGGTCATGCAGCTCCAT
>CAINOV010000331.1 GCA_903851655.1 uncultured Caulobacterales bacterium | reverse complement strand
GTTCGATTTTTCGGGCTACAGCGCCGTCCTGCATGCGACAGGTCGAGACCTGTCGGACCTCTATTACGTGACCGGACTGACCTTGCCCAACTCTCCCGCCTACGACCTGAGAGGCGCGGTGGGGTATTCGGCGAAACTGTACAGGTTCGACCATCTCGCCGGCCGCATTGGGGGGAGCGACGTGGCGGGGGCGTTCACCGTCTCCACCGCCTCTAGCCGGCCGTTCGTCGATGCACAGCTGCGCTCCCGCTCGCTCGATTTCAGAGACCTGAATGCGATCTTCGGAGGGGCGCCCTCGAAATCATCCATGGCCGGTGTCAAGTCCGAGGTGAGGGTCGCCGCCGCTCGTCGTGCGGCCGAAGACCGCATGATGCCCGACGCCGCCCTTTACTCGGAACGGCTTCGCCAAATGGACGCCAGGCTGGATTTCCGCGCCGCCAGCATCACGGACAGCCCTCTGCCGCTACGGGGTGTTCAGCTCAAGCTGACGCTCGATCATGGACTCCTGATCATCAACCCGCTGCACGCCGCCTTCAAGCAAGGGGTGTTGAACGCCACGATCACCCTCAATGCCCGCGGGCCGACACCGGTCACCGACCTGGACGCCCATTTGACGGGACTGGAGCTCAGAAGCCTGGTTCCCGGGGCCAGGCCTGGCGCCGCGCCGGTGGAGGGCCTGCTCGCCGCTCACGCCAGGTTGCATGGTGTGGGCGACAGCGTGCACAGGGCCGCCGCGGCCGCCGACGGGTCCATCACCCTTGTTGCGCCAAAGGGCCGTATCCGCACGGCCTTCGCCGAATTGCTCGGCGTGAATGTCGGAAAAGGACTGTCGCTCCTGCTGTCGAAGAACAAGGGCGAGACGAATATCCGATGCGGCGTTGCGTCGTTTGACGTTCATAACGGGGAAATGAGCGTGCGTCAGATCATGCTGGATACCGATGTTGTGCAGGTGAACGGCTCGGGCGGGGGCAATCTGGGTTCAGAAACGTTCCAGATCGTCCTGACCGGGGCCACCAAGAAATTCCGCCTGACCCATGTGTTCCTGCCAATCACCGTGGGCGGCCATTTCCGCAGTCCCACGCTCGGTGTCCAGCCGGGGCCGGCCATAGCCCAGGGCGGGGTCGGGCTGCTGGTGGGCGCGGTGTTGTCACCGCTGGCGGCGATCCTGCCGTTCGTTGACGCCGGCCAGGCGAAGGACGCCGACTGCCCGGCTGTGCTGGCGGCCGCAAACGGCGACGACGCGGCGGCCGCGGCCCAGCCGCGGCAGGGCGCACACTAGCCGATGACGCCGCGCAATCCGGCATTGAGTAGTTTCCGATTCTGCCGCCGCCCCCCCGACGAACCTAACGATCGAGTGTCGAGCGCCGCGAGGATTCGCGTCGCTCGCCCGCTGCGAAATGCGCAAACCACCTGGCGGCGCGAGCGATGGCGCTCAGAGCTCCCGGCTTTGGGGTCGGTACCATGGCGATAAACGGCCTGAGTCGGCGAGGGCTTTTGAGCGCCGGGGTGGTCGTGGGCGCCATCCCCCTGGCTCCGGCTGGAGCAGAGACCTTCCATCGCCCACCCGACATTCCCTGGCGGCCCGACGCGGCGGCGTCGCCGACGGTTCCGAAACGCGGCGATGACTTCCTGTATTTCACCGCCGTCGAGCAAGCCTTCGTGCAGGCTGCGGTGGAGCGGATGATCCCGAACGACGCGCTCGGACCCGGCGGCGTGGAGGCGGGGGTTCCGATCTTCATCGATCGCCAACTGGCTGGCGCCTTCGGCGCCGCCAGCGACTGGTACATGCAGGGGCCCTGGGCCAAGGGCGAGACGACTCAAGGGTGGCAGAGCCGGATGACCCCGGCGCAGCTCTACCGCGCCGCCATTGCGGCGATCGACGACGCCGTACAGCGAACGTCGAGCACGACATTCGCCATGCTGCCCGCCGCCGACCAGATCGCCTTTCTGAAGCGGTTGGAGGCGGGAACGGCCTCCCTGAGCGGCGGCATCGACCCCGCCGGTTTCTTCAAGGTCTTGCTGCAGAACGTGATGGAGGGATATTTCGCCGATCCCCTCTATGGGGGCAATCGCGACATGGCGGGGTGGAAGCTGATCGGGTTCCCCGGCGCCCGTTATGACCAGCGCGCCTATGTCACGACCTACGGGAAGGCCTACCCCCTCCCGCCGGTCGGGATCCTGGGACGGCCAGGCTGGCGCGGGACCGAAGGATGACGACGACCCTGCCCCGGACGGACGTGGTGATCGTCGGCTTCGGCTGGACCGGCGCGATCATGGCGCAGGAACTGACGGACGCCGGGCTGAACGTGCTGGCCATCGAGCGGGGGGCCTGGCGCGACGCCGCCACCGACTTCGCCCCGACGTTCGCCCAGGACGAACTGCGTTACTATTGGCGGCACGAGCTGTTCCAGCGGCTCGCCCATGACACGATCACCGTCCGCAACACCAGGGGACAGACGGCTCTGCCGATGCGCCGGCTGGGCTCGTTCCTGCTGGGCTCCGGCGTGGGCGGGGCGGGCGTGCACTGGAACGGCCAGGTGTGGCGCTTCCTGCCGTCTGACCTGCAGGCCAGGTCGCACAATGCCGGCCGATACGGCGCCGCAGCGCTCCCCAGCGACATGACCATTCAGGATTATCCCGTCACCTACGACGAGCTTGAGCCCTATTACGACAAGTTCGAATATCTCTGCGGGGTGTCGGGCAAGGCTGGCAACCTGAAGGGCGCCCTCCAGCCGGGCGGCGACCCCTTCGAAGGCTGGCGGTCGCGGGAATATCCCAACCCGCCCCTGGACATGCCCTATGCGCCCACCCTGTTCGCCAAGGCGGCGGGCGAGCTGGGCAAGCATCCCTTTCCGCATCCTGCGGCCAATATGAGCCGGGCCTACACCAACCCCCTCGGCGTGACGCTGGGCCCCTGCACCTATTGCGGGTTCTGCGAGAAGTATGGCTGCGGCAATTCATCCAAGGCCTCGGCCCAGACCACCATCCTGCCCGTCCTGATGAAGAAGCCGAACTTCACCCTCATGACCGAGACGGAGGTGTTGAAGGTCAATCTCGCGGGCGACGGCAAGACCGTCACGGGCGTCACCTATCTGGACCCGTCCGGTCAGGAGGTCGAGCAGCCGGCGGACATGGTGCTGCTCTGCTCCTACATCACCAACAATGTCCGGCTGATGCTGCTGTCCGGGATCGGCAAACCGTACGACCCGGTCTCCGGCGAAGGTCAGATCGGGCGCAACTACGCCTACCAGATCACCTCCTCGGTCAATGTCTTCTACGACAAGGAGATCCTGAACCCCTTCGTCGGCGCCGGCGCGCTCGGCATGATCATCAATGACTACAACGGTGACAATTTCGATCATGGGGGGCTCGGGTTCATCGGCGGCGGCTATGTCGGCGTTCTGCAGACCGGGGCCCGCCCGATCGAGACCCACCTCGCCCCGCAGGGATCCCCGGCCTGGGGCGCCGACTGGAAGGCGGCGATCGCCCGGAACTATCTGCGCTCCACCACGGTCTCCACCCATGGCGCGGTGATGAGCCACCGGGGCAACTATCTGGATCTCGACCCCACCTATCGCGACGTCCTGGGCCGACCCTTGCTGCGCATGACCTTCGACTACACCGACAATGAGCACAGGATGTCGGACCATCTCACCGATCGCGCAACAGAGATCGCCCGGGCGATGGGCGGGCGCGAGATCAAGGTGAACCGACGGGTGGGCTCGTGGGACGTGGTTCCGTATCAGACGACGCATAACACCGGCGGCGCGATCATGGGGTCCTCTCCCTCCAACTCGGCCGTCAACCGCTACCTTCAGAGCTGGGACACGCCCAACCTGTTCGTGATCGGCGCCAACGCCTTTCCGCAGAACGCCGGCTTCAACCCCACCGGAACGCTGGCGGCGCTGGCCTACCACGCCGCGGACGCCATCAAGCGCGAGTACCTCAAGGCGCCCGGCCAGCCGATGGTGCGCACGTGACGCTCCAGGTGCGGTTCCGCTGGAAGGCCGCGCTGGTTTTCGGGGCCGCCGTCACCGCCCTGGCGGTCAGCGGCCTGAGCCACGGCCAGCCCGGGGCGCCTTCGCCGGTCGGCTCATGGCCCGCAGCGCCCCCGACAGCGCCCGTCATCCAGCCGCCGCCCGCCTCGGCGTCGGCGGTAGAGCGCGGTCGATATCTCGTCACGCTGGGTGACTGCGCCGCCTGCCACACGGCGCCCGGCGGAACGCCCTTTGCAGGCGGCGTCCCGCTCAACACGCCGTTCGGCGTCATCTATTCCACCAACATCACACCCGACACGGCGACCGGCATCGGCGGCTGGACGCCCGACCAGTTCCGCCGCGCCCTGCAGGAGGGTCGGGACGATCAGGGCCAGAACCTCTACCCGGCCATGCCCTATCCCTATTTCAGTCATATCGCCGCCGCCGACATCGAGGCCATGCGCGCCTACCTCATGACGGTTCCGCCAGCGCACGCGGAGGCCCAGGCCAACAGGCTGCCCTTTCCCCTCAACCTGCGGGTCCTGATCCAGGGCTGGAACTGGCTGAACTTCCGGCCGGCCCCCTTCACGGCGACATCGACCCGGTCGGCGGAGTGGAATCGCGGCGCCTATATCGTCAACAGCCTCGCCCACTGCGGCGCGTGCCATACGCCCAAGACCTTCCTTGGCGGGGATCAGCGGGACAAGCCCCTTCGCGGCGGCGAACTCGACAACTGGTACGCCCCCAACCTCAATGGAAGCCCACACGGAGGGCTGCAGGGGTGGTCGACCGACGACATCGTCGCCTATCTGAGCCGCGGTTCCAACGACCACGCGGCGGCGTCCGGATCCATGCAGGCGGTCGTGGAGTTGTCCACCTCGCGGATGAGCGCCGCCGATCTCCGCGCCATCGCGGTCTATCTGAAGGCGTTGCCGGCAACGCCCGAACCGGACGCCGACCGGCCCGATCCGCAGAAGATGCGCGCGGGCCAGGCGATCTACACCGACCAGTGCTCCGCCTGTCATGGCGCCGACGGCTCGGGGGTGGCCGGCCTTTTCCCGCCGCTGCGGGGCAATCCGGGCGTACTTCAGCCCAGCGCGACGACCGGCTTGCACGCCATACTGGCCGGGGCCCAGGCAGCCGCGACGAAGGCCAAGCCGAGCCAGCCGGCCATGCCCGCCTTCGCCTGGAAACTCACCGACGACGAGGTCGCCGCGGTCTCCACCTATGTCGGCAACAGCTGGGGCAATTCCGCACCCGCAGTCGGCAGAGACACCGTCGCCCGGCTCCGCGCCCGGATCGCCGCTCACCCCATCAGGCTGACAAAAGGCCCGGTCTAGCCGCCACGCCATTGAGCGGTTGCAGCGCCGCCGGCTCGCGCTTGATCGCGTCGGGCCGCCGCCGAGCGGCGGGGCCTGCCGCGTAGTTTCCGAACCTTCTCCAGAAGTGGGATCGGACTACGGTTTGGTTGTCGCAATGACGACGTCCAATGGATCGGAAAACGACAATGTCAGAAGCCGCAAACACAACCGCAGCCGAGCATCACGAGGCGGCTGCAAAGTCCCACCGGATGGCCGCCGACTTGCACGGCAAAAACGATAACGGAGGCGCTGCAGCCCATGCAGCCAAGGGTCTGCATAGTTCTGAGGATGCACACAAGGCCTCCATGGCGGCGAACGAGATGTCCGAAAAGGCCAAAAACAAGCACTAGATGGTGACTGTCGGAAACGTCCTCGCGTCCTGCCGGGTCCGCCAAAGTGTAAAATTGCCCCTCGGTTTCGGTCGGGGGGTTTTTTTACACCAGAACTTTGAGTGGCGCTCGAAACCAGGCTCGTCTTGTTAGGCTGTAGGAGCTATCCATGCTGACTTACGATGAGTTTCAGCTCGGCTATATCGATGGCTGGAAGAGCGTAAAAGGCGAACGTGCGCCCACTCCCTCCATCCCGCCGACCCCCGCATCCATTCCGCCGACCCCATCCCTGCTCACGATCGAGACGTACTATGCTCTCGGATACGCCAAGGGTGTGGAGGGCGCCCATTCTCGTTGAATTGAATTCGGTGGGGCGACTGATCTCGGATCATCAAAGGAAGAGACTCTAAACCACTGCTTTTTCAACGATATTCTACGCCAACCTACGCCGGACCACGCTACTCCCCTACTCCCACTCGATGGTCCCCGGGGGCTTCGAGGTCACGTCGTACACCACCCGGTTCACGCCCTTCACCTCGTTGACGATGCGGGTCGCGGCGCGGCCGAGCACATCCCAGGGGAACTCGAAGAAGTCCGCGGTCATGCCGTCGGTGGAAGTGACCGCCCGGAGCGCCAGCACCCGCTCATAGGTGCGGGCGTCGCCCATCACGCCAACGGTGCGCACGGGCAGCAGCACGGCGAAGGCCTGCCAGATGGTGTCGTAGAGGCCGGCCTTGCGGATCTCGTCCAGCCAGATCAGGTCGGCCTTCTGCAGGATCGACACAGCCTCCCGGGTGATCTCGCCGGGGATGCGGATGGCCAGGCCCGGCCCCGGGAACGGGTGGCGACCGACAAAGGCCGGCGGCAGGCCCAGCTCGCGGCCCAGGGCCCGGACCTCGTCCTTGAACAGCTCCCGCAGGGGCTCCACCAGCTTCATCTTCATGCGCTCGGGCAGCCCACCCACATTGTGATGGCTCTTGATCACCGCAGACGGACCGCCCCGGGCGGAGACGCTCTCGATCACGTCCGGATAGAGGGTGCCCTGGGCCAGGAAGCCCGCGCCGCCGATCTTTCCGGCCTCTTCGTCAAAGATCTCCACGAACAGCCGGCCGATGGTCTTGCGCTTGGTCTCCGGGTCGCTGACCCCCTCCAGGGCGTCGAGGAAGATGTCGCCGGCGTCCACGTGCACCAGGGGGATGTTGTAGTGGTCGCGGAACAGGGTCACGACCTCGGCCGCCTCGTTGGCGCGCATCAGGCCGGTGTCGACGAACACGCAGGTCAGCTGGTCGCCGATGGCCTCGTGGATCAGCACGGCGGCGACACTGCTATCGACGCCGCCGGACAGGCCGCAGATCACCCGCCCGTCCCCCACCTGGGCGCGGATGCGGGCCACGGCCTCGGCGCGGAAGGCGGCCATGGTCCAGTCGCCGCTCAGGCCGGCAATGCGATGCGTGAAGTTCCTCAGGATCAGCGCCCCGCGGGGGGTGTGGGCCACCTCCGGATGGAACTGGACGCCGTAGATGCGCCGGGCCTCGTTGGCGATCACGGCGTAGGGACTGCCCTCGGACACGGCCACGGCCTCGAAGCCCGCCGGCAGGGCGGTGATCTTGTCCCCGTGGCTCATCCACACGGTCTCCCGATGGCCGACCGCGCCCAGCCCCTCCAGCAGGGGGCTTTCCCGCACGATCTCGATCTCCGCCCGGCCGAATTCCCGCGTCGTCCCCGGAACCACGGCGCCGCCCAGCACCGCGCAGGTGGTCTGCTCGCCATAGCAGATGCCCAGCACCGGAACCTCAAGGTCGAACACGGCGGGATCCACGGCCGGGCTCTCAGCCTCGTGCACGCTGGCGGGGCCGCCGGACAGGACGATGGCCGAAGGGCGGAACGCCTTCAGGAAGGCGGCGTCGACCTTGTCGTACGGATGGATCTCGCAATAGACGCCGCTCTCGCGCACCCGGCGGGCGATCAGCTGGGTCACCTGGCTGCCGAAATCGACGATGAGCAGGGTCTGGTGGTGGGGGGCGGTCATGGCGAGGTCCTTAGCTGGCGGCGGGGCGGCGGGTGAACAGGGCGAGGAAGAAGCCGTCGGTTCCGGTCCGATGCGGCGTGAGGAGCAGGCGGTGCCCCTCGGCGATCTGCGACAGCCGCTGGCGGGCGGCGTCTGTGAGGTTGGGCGTGGTCGCGGCCTCGGCGATCGGCAGGGGCGCGAAGTCCGGATGGGCGGCGAGGAACGCGTCGGCCACGGCGTGGTTCTCCTCCTGCAGCACCGAGCAGGTGGCGTAGGCCAGCCGCCCGCCGGGACGGACCAGCTTCGCCGCCCGGGCGAGGATCTCCCGCTGCAGGGCCGCCAGCCGCGTGACGGAGGCCGGGACGAGACGCCACGCCCCCTCCGGATGCCGCCGCCAGGTGCCGGCGCCGGAACAGGGGGCGTCGACGAACACCAGGTCCGCCGCGCCGGCCAGATCCTCGGTCCCCTCGCCGTCCGGGCCGGTGCGGCGAAGCTCGGCCACAGCGCCCGCCCGGTCCAGCCGTTCGGGGATCACATCGAGGCGTTTCTGGTTCACGTCGCAGGCGATCAGCCGGCCCGCATGGCCGCGCACGGCCTTCATGCACTGCGCGAAGATCAGGGTCTTTCCCCCTCCCCCCGCACAATAATCCACCACAATCTCACCGGGTTTCGCATCCGCCAGGAAGCCGGCGATCTGGCTGGCCTCGTCCTGCACCTCGATCCAGCCGCCGGTATAGGCGCGCAGCTTCTGCACGTCCGGCGCGGCGGCGGGGGGCATGCGCAGGCCCCGGGCGGACCAGGGGGTGGGCTCGGCGGTGAAGTCTTCCGTGGCCAGCAGACGAACGGCGCCGTCGGGGCCGCCGCGCAGGGCGTTGACCCGCAGGTCCACCGGCGCCCGGGGCAGGACCAGGGCCTGGGCCTCGGCCTTCCAGGCCTCGCCGAACTGGGTCTTGAAGGCCTCGACGATGAACGCCGGCGCGCCCGCCTCCACCCAGTCCGGCGCAGGCGGCTCCGGCCGAAGCAGCAGGGCCTGCTCCCTCGCCGTGAGGGGCGAAGGATGATGTCCGCCGGTGAACAGGGCCTCGATTGCATCAGGTTCGAGGCCGTCGAGATGACGCAGGGCCCCGAGGATCAGGGCCCGCCCGTCCTCCCCGTCCATCGCGTGTGTCAGGCGCACCCGGGCCCGCAGGGTGGAATAGACCCGCTCGGCGATGGCCCGGCGGTCGCCGGATCCGGCGAAGCGGTGCTCCCGCCCCCAGGCCTTCAGCACGCCGTCCGCCGGGGCCCGGCTGTCGCGGATCAGATCAAGGACCTCGATCGCGGCCTGCAACCGCGCCCCTGGGGTCACGGCATGACGAGGGGGGCGACGATCATCCCCAGGCCCACAATGCTGACGATCCAGACCAGCGAGCGGACCTGGCGCACGCCGAAGGCGTAGAGCGGCACGTACAGCACCCGCGCGCCGAACCAGATCTCCGCCCCCAGGGTCACCATGTCGCTTTCCCGGTTGGTGATGTGCGCCACCAGCACCGCGGCGATGACCAGGGGCAGGGTCTCGACCAGGTTGTCCTGGGCCCGCTTCAGGCGACCGCCCAGGGGCGACAGCTCCGGCAGACCGGCCTCGTCCCGGGGACC
>CAINOV010000330.1 GCA_903851655.1 uncultured Caulobacterales bacterium | reverse complement strand
GTCCTGCTGACCGTGCGCGAGCCGGTGCGACGTCAGGACGGGGACGCCGCGCCCAGCCCGGACGCCGCGACCGCCTCGCCGGCGGCCGCGACCGGCTGGCGCGCCATCGCGCCGGTGTTCCTGGTGGTCGCCGTCGCCTCCCTGGTGGATAACGCCGTGGGCGCCTGGGCGCCGTCCCTGCTGATCCGCCGCTTCGCCGTCGACCCGGCGGCGGTGGGGGTGGAGCTGGGGGTGCTGTTGATGCTGGGATACGGCGGCGGCATGCTGGCCGGCGGCGCCCTGGCCGACCGGTTCGCCCGGTGGCGCGGCGCCCGGGGCAAGGTGGAGCTCTGCGGCCTCGCCGTCCTGGCCGCCCTGCCCGCGGCGCTGGCCCTGAACAGCCCGAGCCTGCCCCTGCTGCTGGCCGCCGTCACCGCCTATTTCGCCCTGTCCGCCGTGGTGACCGCGTCGGGCCTGTCCGCCATTCTCGACGGCACGCCCAACCGCGCCCGGGGGCGGGCCATGGCCATCAGCTTCTTCCTCAATGTGGCCATCGGCGCCGGATTCGGCCCCACCGCCGTCGCGCTGGCGGGAGAGCGGATCTTCGGCCCGGCGGCGGGGCTGGGACCTGCGATCAGCTTCACCGTGGTGGCGTGCTATGGCCTGGCGGGACTGGCGCTGATCCCCGCCCTGCGCCGTCGGAGGACGTGATGAACGAGAGCGACGACAGTTTCGAGCTGTATGACCTGCGGGTGGAGGTGGTGGCCCCGCCCGGCGCGCGGCTATACTGCTCCGCCAGCCCCGGCGACTGGTTCGAGCTGCGGGGCGAGAACCTGTTCCTGCCGGAGGGTCAGGGCTTCTCCATCTATTCCCTGGCCGCTGTGCTGCCGTTGCTGGCGGCCAAGCAGCGGAAGACCCATCCCAATGACTGGATGTCCACCGACGCCGAGGTCGCCTGCCCGGATCCCAACTGTCCCTCCCGCCTGCGCATCACCCGGCTGGGCCTGCGCCGGTTCCGCCATGGCGACGTGACCGCCACCGAAAGACCCGCCAAGTGAGCTTCAACGAGACCTTCGACCTTGCCCCGGACTACCGCATCTCCCGGGTGATCCGCGGCGGCTGGCAACTGGCCGGCGGGCACGGCCCGGTGGCGCAGGACGCCGTCAGCGACGACCTGCAGGCCTTCTTCGACGCCGGTGTCACCACGTTCGACTGCGCCGACATCTATACCGGGGTCGAGGAGATGATCGGCGCCTTCCGCGACCGCCTGCGTCGGACGCGCGGGCCTGAGGCCCTGGCCCGGCTGCGGGTGCACACCAAGTACGTGCCGGATCTGGAGCTGCTGCCGACCCTCACCGCGGCCGATGTCCGGCGGACCATCGACCGGTCGCTGCAACGGCTGCGCACGGACCGGCTGGATCTGGTCCAGTTCCACTGGTGGGACTACGACCAGCCCCGCTATCTGGAGACGGCCCTGGCCCTGCGGGCGCTGCAGGCCGAGGGCAAGATCTGGCTGATCGGTGGGACCAATTTCGACGCCGCCCACGTGCGCGAGATCGCCGCCGCCGGCGTCGCGTTCTCGACCCTGCAGGTGCAGTATTCGGTGCTGGACGCCCGGCCGGCCGGGTCCCTGGCCGCCGCCTGCGCGGCGCTGGGCGTGCGGCTGTTGTGCTACGGCTCGCTGGCGGGGGGCTTTCTCAGCGCACGATGGCTGGGACAGCCCGCGCCCACCGGCCCGCTGGAGAACCGCTCCCTGGTGAAGTACCGGCTGATCATCGACGAGTTCGGCGGCTGGGACCTGTTCCAGCAGCTGCTGCAGGTGCTGCAGGCGGTGGCCGACCGGCATGGCGTCAGCCTGTCGGCGGTCGCATCGCGGCATGTCCTCGACCAGCCGCACGTGGCCGCCGTGATCGTGGGCGCCCGGCATGCGGGCCACCTGCCGGCCACCCTGGCGACCCAGGACCTGCGCCTGAACGCCCGGGACCGGGCCGAGATCGCCGCGGTGCTGAGCCAGCGCGCGGGTCCCACCGGAGAGGTCTATGCGCTGGAGCGGGACCGCACCGGGCGTCACGGCGCGATCATGAAATACAATCTGAGCGCCAGCTGACCCCCTGGCGCGGGGCGCGCGCCTTCAGGCGGCGCCGAACCGGGCGACCAGCTCGAAGGCCCCGGCGACGAACGTCTGGCGCACCAGGGTGATCCGCGCCTCGCCACGCCAGGTCCGCCGCTCGATCGACAGACAGGGGGCGCCGGGGGCGAGATTCAGCAGGGACGCCCAGGCTTCGTGGGCGCCGACGGCGCCGATGCGGTTTTCCGCCTCGGTCCACGGAATGTGCCGCAGCAGCCAGGAGCCCGGCGCCTCGACGGAGAAGTCCGCGGCGGCGATCTCGGGCACGGCTTCCA
Source organism: uncultured Caulobacterales bacterium (assembly GCA_903851655.1). Lineage (GTDB taxonomy): Bacteria > Pseudomonadota > Alphaproteobacteria > Caulobacterales > Caulobacteraceae > CAIMFV01. The sequence goes on along the minus strand of CAINOV010000330.1, from coordinate 10,753 downwards.
GGCTGATGCGGCGCTCCTCGAACGCCATCGGGACCTCATCGGCATAGTGCACGCCGCGGACGAACAGCAGCTGACCCGCCCCCGCAAGTCCCACCTCCCGCGGGTCGTCGGCATGAGCCGCGCGCACCTCGCGGTCGATCAGCCGGAACCGGTAGGCCTGGCCGCGACGGGCGACCTCCACGGCCAGGTCGGGAATGTCCAGAACCATGGTCTCCGCCGGACGCGGCGCCACGACGGTGCCGGCCCGCTTGCGCCGCTGCAGCAGTCCCGCCCCGCTGAGGGCCGACAGGGCCTTGCTGACGGTCATGCGGGAGCACTGATAGACGGCCATGAGCTCGAGCTCGGAGGGCAGCCGGTCCCCCGGCTTCAGCCGTCCCGACAGGATCTGGCCTTCGATCTCCGTGCGAATCCGGTCGTGCAGCGCGGGGATGCGGGTCACAGGAGGCTCTGCAGCGCGCGTCTGTAGCGCATTTCAACCCCCTCCCGCGCCACATGGCGGCCATTGACCACCACCTTCTGGCCCCGCCGCCAGACGCCGTCCAGAGCCGTTCGGCCGGCGGCGAAGATCCAGCTGTCGAGGACTGCGTCCCGGAACTTGCCCGCCAGGGACGGATGGTCGGGGCGGAGCGAGACCACATCGAGGGCCTCCCCGACGCGCAGTCCGCCCGGGACCCCCAGCGCTTGCGCTCCGCCGCGGACTGCGCCGTCGAACAGGGCGTGACCCGCGCTGGCGCCCGCCGCCTGCGGAAAGATGTTGCGCCCCCTGTGGCCCAGGCGCTGGCCGTATTCCAGCAGGCGCAGCTCCTCGCTGGCGTCAATCAGGACGTTGGAGTCGCTGCCGATCCCGAACCGTCCTCCGGCCGCCAGATAGGCCGGGGCGTTGAACAGGCCGTCCCCCAGATTGGCTTCGGTGATCGGGCAAAGTCCGGCAACGGCGCCGGTCTGGGCCAGCCGGAGGGTCTCGCTCTCCTGCATGTGGGTGGCGTGGACCAGGCACCAGCGCCCGTCGACGGCGGCGTGGTCGAGCAGCCACGCCACCGGCCGGGCGCCGGACCAGGCGAGGCAGTCCGCCACCTCCCGTTCCTGCTCGGCGATGTGGATATGAAAGGGGCCGGCGGGCGCGATCTGCTGCAGCGTCGCCAGTTCCTCCGGCGTCACCGCCCGCAGGCTGTGCGGCGCGGCGCCCAGGACGGCGTCCGGCAGGTCCGCAAGGGCCCGGCCGCTGGACTGCAGCAAGAGGGCGAACCGGTCGATGTCGCAGATGAAGCGCCGCTGCCCGGCGCCGGGCTCATCGCCGCCAAATCCGGCATGGGCGTAGAAGACCGGCAGCAGGGTCAGGCCGATTCCCGTCTCATGGGCCGCCGCAGCCAGCGCCGCCGCCATCTCGGCGGGATCGTCATAGGGCCGGCCGTCCAGATCGTGATGCAGATAATGGAACTCCCCCACCCGGGTGAAGCCCGTCTCGAGCATCTCCACATAGGCCAGCGCCGCGATAGCCTGCAGCTCCGCCGGGCCGATTCGATCGACGAAGCGGTACATGATCTCCCGCCAGGTCCAGAAGCTGTCGCTGGACGGCCCTCGCCGCTCGGCCAGCCCCGCCATGCCCCGCTGAAAGGCGTGGCTGTGCAGGTTGGGCAGACCGGGAATCGCCAGCCCGTGGCGCTCGTCCTGGGGCGCCGGAGCGACCTCCGTCTCGATCGCCGCACAGAGCCCGTCCCGGACGGTGATCCGGACATTCCCGGCCCAACCCTCCGGCAGCAGGGCCTCGGCGAAATGCAGGTGACGCGTCCCTGTCATGGGTGACCTCCCGATCCCGGATTATATGTCTATACATTATAACTGACCGGTGCAATGATGCCTCGATCCTGGAGAGCGTGACCATGCGCTGCGGCACTGTCTGGACCGATGCGAGGCTGTTGACGATGGCCGGCGGCGATGTCGGCCGCGTCGAGGACGGGGTCGTGGCCGCGACCGACGGCCGCATCGTCTATGCGGGCGCCCGGCGGGATGCGCCCGACCTTTCCCCCCGCGACACCATCACCTGCGACGGTCGCTGGATCACGCCGGGCCTGATCGATTGCCACACCCACCTCATCCACGGCGGCGACCGGTCGCAGGAGTTCGAGCTCCGGCTGAACGGCGCCTCGTATGAGGAGATCGCCCGCGCCGGCGGCGGCATCGTCTCCACCATGACCGCGACCCGTCAGGCGACGGAGGCGGAGCTGGTGGCCGGCGCCCTGCCCCGGCTGGACGCCCTGATCGCCGAAGGCGTGACCACGGTCGAGGTGAAGTCGGGCTATGGCCTGTCGCTGGAGGTCGAGGGGCGGATGCTGCAGGCCGCGGGCCGCCTCGGGCGGGACCGGCCGATCCGGATCCGCCGGACGTTCCTCGGGGCCCACGCCACGCCGCCGGAATTCGTCCACGACCCCGACGCCTATATCGCCCTGGTGGCGGACGAGATGCTGCCGCGCCTGGCCGGCGAAGGGCTCGTGGACGCCGTCGACGCCTTTTGCGAGGGCGTGGGTTTCAGCCTGTCGCAGGTCCGCCGGGTGTTCGACGCCGCCGCCGCGCTGGGCCTGCCGGTCAAGCTCCACGCCGAACAGCTGTCGAACCTGCACGGGGCCGAACTGGCGGCCAGCTATGGCGCCCTGTCGGCCGATCATCTGGAACATCTCGACGCCGCCGGGATCGCCGCCCTGGCGCGGTCGGGGACCGTCGCCACCCTGCTGCCCGGCGCCTTCTACTTCGTGCGGGAGCAGCAACGGCCGCCGGTCGACGCCCTGCGGGCGGCCGGCGTGCCCATGGCCATCGCCACGGACTGCAATCCCGGCACCTCGCCGCTGACATCGCTGCTGCTGACGATGAACATGGCCGCGACCCTGTTCCGGCTGACGGTGGACGAATGCCTGCTGGGCGTCACCCGCCACGCTGCTCGGGCGCTGGGCCTGGCGGCGGAGACCGGCGCGCTCGAGGTCGGCAAGAGCTGCGACCTGGCGATCTGGGCCATCGAACGCCCGGCGGAGCTGGTGTACCGGATGGGGTTCAACCCCCTCCACGCCCGCATCTGGAGGGGACAGTGACGACCGTGGAACTGAAGCCGGGCCATGCGCCCCTGGCCGACTGGCGCGCCATCTATCACGGGGCGTCGGCGCGTCTCGATCCTGCGGCGTGGCCGATCATCGCCGAAAGCGCCGCCGCCGTGGCGAGGATCCTGGCCCGTGGCGCGCCGGTCTATGGCATCAACACCGGCTTCGGCAAGCTGGCCAGCGTGCGGATCGACGACCAGGATCTCGCCACCCTGCAACGGAACATCGTGCTGAGCCATGCGTCCGGGGTCGGGGCGCCGTCGCCGAGACGCGTCATCCGGCTGATGATGGCGCTGAAGCTGGCCAGCCTGGCCCAGGGCGCCTCCGGCGTCCGCCCGGAAACGGTGGCCCTGCTGGAGGCCATGCTCGCCGCGCAGCTGGTCCCGGTCGTGCCCTGCCAGGGTTCCGTGGGCGCCAGCGGCGACCTGGCGCCCCTCTCGCACATGACCGCGACCCTCATCGGCGTTGGCGAGATCTTCGTCGGCGAGGCGCGTCTCCCCGCCGCGGTAGCCCTGCGCGCGGCCGGCCTCGCGCCCATCGCGCTGGGCCCCAAGGAGGGTCTCGCCCTGCTGAACGGCACCCAGTTCTCCACCGCCAATGCGCTGGCGGGCTTGTTCGAGGCCGAGCGGCTGTTCCAGTCGGCGCTGGTCACCGGGGCCCTGGCGACGGAGGCGGCCAAAGGGTCCGACACCCCCTTCGACCCGCGCATCCACGCCCTCAGGGGCCATCGCGGCCAGATCGAGACCGCCGACGCCCTGCGGGCCCTGATGGCGGGCTCGCCGATCCGGGCCAGCCACCTGGTGGACGACATCCGCGTGCAGGACCCCTACTGCCTGCGCTGCCAGCCGCAGGTGATGGGCGCGGCGTTGGACATCCTGCGGCAGGCGGCCCGGACGCTCGAGACCGAGGCAAACGGCGTGACCGACAATCCGCTGATCTTCCCGGAAACGGACGAGGCCCTGTCCGGCGGCAATTTCCATGCGGAGCCCGTCGCCTTCGCCGCGGACATCATCGCCCTGGCGGTCTGCGAGATCGGCTCCCTGGCGGAGCGGCGGATCGCCATGCTGGTGGACCCCGCCCTGTCCGGCCTTCCGGCCTTCCTGACGCCGAAGCCCGGCCTGAACTCCGGCTTCATGATCCCCCAGGTCACCGCCGCGGCCCTGGTGTCGGAGAACAAGCAGCGGGCCTATCCGGCCAGCGTTGATTCGATCCCCACCTCCGCCAACCAGGAGGATCACGTCTCCATGGCCGCCCACGGCGCCCGCCGGCTGCTGGAGATGGCCGCCAACGCCCAGGCGGTGATCGGCATCGAGCTGCTGGCCGCCGCCCAGGGCGTCGATTTCCATGCGCCCCTCCGGTCCAGCCCGGCGCTGGACACGGTCCGCGGCCAGCTGCGCGCTCGGGTCCCCGCCCTTGGGGACGACCGGTACTTCCATCCCGATCTCGAGGCGGCCACGGAGATCGTCCGCTCCGGCGAACTGGTCGACTGGGCGGGACTTTCACTGCCGGGGGTGGAATGACCGACGAGCTCCTCATCCATCGGGGCGAGGCGCCGCTGGTCCTCGCCATGCCGCACGCGGGGACCGACATTCCCGCGGAGCTGGAGGCGGGCTTCGTCTCCCCCTGGCTGGCGCGGCGGGACACGGACTGGTGGATCGACCGGCTCTACGCCTTCGCCGCGGACCTGGGCGCGACCATGGTGCGCACGGGCGTGTCCCGCTCGGTCATCGACTGCAACCGGGACCCGTCGGGCGCCTCGCTCTATCCGGGCCAGACAACGACGGAGCTCTGCCCCACCACCACCTTCGACGGGGAGGCGCTCTACCGCGACGCCGGGCCGGACGCCGCGGAGATCGCCCGGCGCACGGCCCGGTGGCACGCGCCGTACCACGCCGCGATCGGCGAAGAGCTGGCGCGGCTGCGGCGGGACCATGGCCGGGTCGTGCTGTACGACGCCCATTCCATCCGCAGCCGGATTCCGCGCCTGTTCGATGGCGAGCTGCCCCAGTTCAACATCGGATCGAACAGCGGACGCGCCTGCGATCCGGCCCTGACCGCGGCCGTTGCGGCGATCTGCGCGGACAGCGGCCACGGCCATGTGGTCGATGGCCGGTTCAAGGGCGGCTGGACCACCCGTCATTTCGGCCGGCCCGCCGAGGGCGTGCACGCCGTGCAGATGGAGCTCGCCCTGCGCAGCTATCTCCGCGAGACGGACCCGCCGACGCCGGACAGCTGGCCGCCGCCCTACGACCCCGCCTACGCCGCGCCCCTCGTCGCGACGCTCACCGATATCCTGAAGGCCTGCATCGCCTTCGCCCGCGCCTGAAGGAACCGCCCATGAGCCGCATCGACAACAGCCGCATCATCCGCGCCGCCACCGGCGCGACCCTGTCGGCCAGGAGCTGGCTGACCGAAGCGCCCCTGCGCATGCTGATGAACAACCTGCACCCCGACGTGGCGGAGCGGCCGGAGGAACTGGTGGTCTATGGCGGCATCGGCCGCGCCGCCCGGGACTGGCGGAGCTACGACGCCATCGTCGCCACCCTGCAGCGGCTCGGGGACGACGAGACCCTGCTGGTCCAGTCGGGCAAGCCGGTGGGCGTGTTCAAGACCCATCCGGATGCGCCGCGGGTCCTGATCGCCAATTCCAATCTCGTGCCCAAATGGGCGAACTGGGAGCATTTCAACGAGCTGGATCGCAAGGGGCTGGCCATGTACGGCCAGATGACCGCCGGGTCCTGGATCTATATCGGCACCCAGGGGATCGTGCAGGGCACCTACGAGACCTTCGTGGAGATGGGCCGTCAGCATTACGCCGGCGATCTCACCGGCCGGTGGCTGCTGACTGGCGGCCTAGGGGGCATGGGCGGCGCCCAGCCCCTGGCCGCGGTCATGGCCGGCGCCTCGTGCCTCGCCATCGAATGCCAGGCCAGCCGCATCGACATGCGCCTGCGCACCGGCTACCTCGACACCTCCGCCACCACCCTCGACGACGCCCTGGCGATCCTTGACCAGGCGAAGCGCGACGGCAAGCCGGTCTCCGTGGGCCTGCTGGGCAACGCCGCCGAGATCCTGCCGGAGATCGTCCGGCGCGGGATCCGCCCCGACCTGCTGACCGACCAGACCTCGGCCCATGATCCGGTGAATGGCTACCTGCCCGCCGGCTGGACCGTGGCCGACTGGATCGCCCGGCGGGAGCGCGACCCGGACGGGGTGGCGAAGGCCGCCAAGGCGTCCATGGCCGTCCATGTCCAGGCCATGCTCGACCTGCAGGCGGCGGGCGTGCCCACCACCGACTATGGCAACAACATCCGCCAGGTGGCCTTCGACGAGGGGGTGAAGGACGCCTTCGCCTTCCCCGGCTTCGTGCCCGCCTATATCCGCCCCCTGTTCTGCCGGGGGATCGGACCGTTCCGCTGGGTCGCCCTGTCCGGCGACCCGGAGGACATCTACAGGACCGACGCCAAGGTAAAGGAACTGCTGCCCGACAACGCCCCGCTGCACCGCTGGCTGGACATGGCCCGGGAGCGCATCCAGTTCCAGGGCCTGCCGGCGCGGATCTGCTGGGTGGGTCTGGGCGACCGGCACCGGCTGGGCCTCGCCTTCAACGAGATGGTGGCCTCGGGCGAGTTGAAGGCGCCCATCGTCATCGGCCGGGACCACCTGGACTCGGGGTCCGTGGCCAGCCCCAACCGCGAGACCGAAGCCATGCGCGACGGCTCGGACGCCGTGTCCGACTGGCCGCTGCTGAACGCCCTGCTCAATACCGCGTCCGGGGCGACCTGGGTGTCCCTGCACCACGGGGGCGGGGTCGGCATGGGCTATTCGCAGCATTCCGGCATGGTCATCGTCGCCGACGGCACGCCGGAGGCGGCCAGGCGTCTCGGCCGCGTGCTCTGGAACGACCCGGCCACGGGGGTGATGCGCCACGCCGATGCGGGCTATGACATCGCCGTGGACTGCGCCCGGGAGCAGGGGCTGGACCTGCCGGGCATTCTCGGCTGACGGCTTGTCCGGCCGCGACATCGGGGCCATGTTGCCCGCGTGGACGCCGGGACCGTGACCGGCTGCGCGACTGGAGCCCGCCCCTTGACCCTGAAATCCCGACTGATCGCCGGACTTTCCATTGCCGGACTGGGCTACGCCGTCCTCGCCGCGGCGACCCCCGCCCTGGCCGACCCTGCCCTGAAGGTGGTGGAGCACATCGCCGCCGGCGGCGAGGGCGGTTGGGACTACGCCTCGATCGATCCCGTGGCGCGCAAGCTCTATGTCACCCGGGGCGCGTCGATCATGTCGTTGGACCTGGACACGGGCAAGCCGACCCTCGGCGTCGCGGCGACCAACCGGTCCCACCAGGTGGTGCCCGTCAATGGCGGTGGGCTGCTGATCACCAACGGCGGCGACGCCACCGTCATCATCGTGGACGCGAAGACCGGCAAGGTGCGCGTCACCACGAAGGTCAGCGCCGGACCGGATGCGGCGATCCTCGAGCCGACCACCGGACTGGTTCTGGTGATGGGTCACAAGAGCGGCTCTGTCGACCTGATCGACCCCGCCAGCGGCGCGCTGGCCGGATCGATCCCCGTGGGCGGCACGCTGGAATTCGCCGCGGCGGACGGCAAGGGCAAGGCCTTCGTCAATGTCGAGGACAAGGGCGAGCTCGTGGCCATCGACATGAAGACCCGCACCGTGCTGGGCCACTATCCGATGGCCGGCTGCGAGGAGCCCACCGGCCTCGCCTATCTGGCCCCCAACAACCTGCTGCTGGCGGCCTGCGGCAACGGCGTCGCGGCCCTGGTCTCCCCCGACACGGGCGCCGTGGTCCAGACCCTGAAGGTCGGCGCGGGGCCGGACGCGGCCTTCTATGACGATGTGCGCAAGCTGGCCTATGTCCCGTCCGGGGCCACGGGCACGCTGACGGTGATCGCCGTCGAAGGCCAGACCGCCCGGATCGTCGAGACCCTGCCCACGGCCAAGGGCGCCCGGCTGGGCATGGTCGATCCGAGGACCGGGAAGGTCTATCTGCCCTCCGCCCGGTTCGCGCCCCCGGCCGCCGCGGGCGGCTGGCCGACCGTCGTACCGGGCTCGTTCGAGATCCTGGTGGTCGGCCAATAGGCGGCGGCCTAGTAGACGCGTCCCTCTGCGATCAGATCGATCAGTCGCCGGCGCAGGCCGCCAAAGTCCGACTCCGCCGAATTCGCCCCCGCCTGCCTGCGAGACTGATCCGTCAGCTCGGCGAAGGCGTCGGCGATGTCGAGCAGGGATATGCCCCCGCCCCGGTCATCAATGGCGAGGCTGAAGGCCGCCGGCTGCAGCGCCTCGGGCGCTCGCCCGAACTGCCGCAAGGCTTCGGCCACGGTCATGCCCTGGAATCTGAGGCCGGCCTCCAGGGCGGCGTCGGACGGGATCGACGCCCGGGTGCGCCCGTCGCCGATGATGAGGGTCATGCGGCGCGCGCCGGGCCCGCCGTCGGTGTCCGCATCCGCCGGCGTCACGCCGCCACCGGGCTGACGGCGCCGTCAAAGGCCTCGACGCTGTCGGCGCCGGCTTCCCGCAGCAGTCGGGCGGCCAGGGCCGCCTCTTCGGCCGAGCCCCGGGCCACGACCAGGAAGCTGTCCGCCTTCAACGCCGTGTCGTACCGCACCACGCTGTCCTTGGGCACGCCGACGCTGTAGAGGGCCGCGCTCACCGCGCTGACCCCGCCGACGATCACCGCGCCCTCGAGGGCCGAGATCACCGCCGTGGCGAGATAGCCCAGCACGATCACGTGCCCCACCACCGGGACCGCAAGGATCACGCCCCCGAACAGGAAGCCCCAGAGCCCGCCCCAGAAGGCGCCCCGCGATCCCCAGAAGGCCATCCGGTCGCCGATGTTGTAAAAGCCGAAATGGGTCTCCTCGGTGTGGTAGCCCTTGCCGACGACGCTCAGGTTCTTGATGTCGACCCCGGACGAGGCGAGGGTCTGCACCGCCGCCTCGGCGGCCTCATGCTTCAGAAAGACGCCGATGACGCTCTGGGTCGGTCTCATATTGGCCTGATGCTCCATGCCCCGGTCCGGCGCAGCCGCCCGATGGCGGCCGTCGCGGACAGTCCGGAGGCGAGCGAGACGCTATCGCGCAGGCCCGGCGCGCAGCAGGGTCGGGATATACGCAGCCGCCCGGGGGACGGATCGTCACCGCCGGTCCTGTGTAGTTTCCGGCGGATGAGCCCGCCCCACGCCTCCGCTAGCCTTTGGTATGCCGGGGAAGCGGACGGTGGTTCCGGGCTTCCGCGGGATCCCGTTCCCCACGTTCAGACTCCGGAAGGCGCCTTTCATGACAGCCCGCATCACGGTCAAAGGCGGCTCCGCCGTCCGTCGTCGCCCCCGCGCCTCCCGTCGCGTGCTGGCTATTGTCACGGCGCTGGGCGCCACCTTGCTGACCGCGTCGGCGGTGTCGGCCGCCGCTCCGCTCCGTCCCCTGCACGGTCCGGTCCATGCCGACCCGGCGCGGGAAACGGTGGAGGAGCGGATCGAGCGCCTGCACCACGCCCTGAAGATCACCGACGCGGAAGAGCCGGCGTGGCGCGCCGTCGCCCAGGTCATGCGGGACAATGAGACGGCCATGCGCAAGCTGGCCGGCGACCTTGCGCCCACGGCGGGCCACACCGCCACCGCCGTCGAGGATCTGCGCACCTACGCCGCCTTCGGCAAGGCCCATGTGGTTGGACTGAAGTCGCTGATCGAGGCGTTCGAGACCCTCTACAACACCATGCCCGACGCTCAGAAGGTCAATGCCGACATGGTGTTCAAGAAGTTCGGCCGACGTCCGCATCGGGCGCAGAGCTGATGACGCCGTCGCCGAACGCCCTCGCGCCCGTCGGCGCCGCCGCCCCATCGAGGAAACAGTCATGACGATCCTGAACCGCGGTTCCTCCGCGCGCCACATGGCCGCGGCCCTGACCCTGACCCTGGGCCTGGCCCTGTCCCTCGGTCTGGTCTGCGCGGGCCTCGCCCAGGCCGCGCCGCCCCATCGCGGCGGCGGAGGCGGACGCGGCGGCGGGGCCATGGCCGGCGCCCATGGCTTCCGGGGAGGTCCGGGCCCGGCGCAGCGGGGCGGCTTCGGCGGTCGCGGCGGTCGCGGCGACCGCGGCGGATTTGGCGGGCGTCCCGGCTTTGGCGGATATGACGGCTATCTGTGGGGCGGCTGGTACGGCGGCTATTATCCGGCGCCGCCCTTGATCTATGACGATCCCGACGCCTATCCCTATGACTGCTACCCGCCGGACATGTTTGTCCCGACCGACCGGTCCCGGTATCAGTGGTGCCGCTAGACCCGCCGGCCTGCAGACCGCGGCGCCGACCGGCGTCCCGGCGAATGACATTTGAAAAAGGCGTTTGAAACCATGAAATATCGCAAGCTGGGCGACAGTGACCTGACCGTCTCGGAAATCGCCCTGGGCTCGTGGCTCACCTATGGCGTCGGCGTGGAGCGGGACAAGGCCAGGGCCTGCGTCGACCGCGCATTCGACCTCGGGATCAACTTCATCGACACCGCCAATGTCTATGGCCGCGGCGCGGCGGAGACCTTCCTGGGCGAAGCCCTCGCCGACCGCCCCCGGGACAGCTACGTGCTGGCGACCAAGGTGTTCTTCCCCATGAGCGACACCGACAAGGGGCTGTCGAGCGT
>CAINOV010000329.1 GCA_903851655.1 uncultured Caulobacterales bacterium | reverse complement strand
TGGCGCCCTCCGGCGTGTCCGGGTCCCGACCGGCGAACCAGGCGATCGTGTCCGTTGGCGACAGGCCCGAGGCCTCGATGGCCTTTTCTGCGCCCGCGTCCCGGCGAGACGCGCGGGGCCAGCCGGTCATCTCCCGCCGGGCCGTGTCGAGGGTGGCGAAGTCGACCTTAGTGGCGGCGTTGTCGATGAGCGCCCAGAGCACGATCTTGCGCTCCAGCGGGTCCGACAGGCGGGCCATGGCGGCGTTGGCGGACACCGCGTCCCCGGCCCGGGCCGCGCGCAGGGCGTCGCGGAACCCCGCCAGGGCCGGGCTGACCGGCGGCAGGGGGGTGCTGGGCTCCGGTGCGTCGGCCGAATCGGCGATCGGGCGCATGGTTCCGTCGCCAGCGAGGATCTGCGCCGTCGTGGGCGGACCCGGCGCCGGGGCCGGCGCGTCCGGCGCGGGGGCGGGGTGGGTCGGGTCCTTCTGCAGGCTGGTATAGGGCACAGGATCGGCCCGGGCCGACAGGTCGATACCTGGCGGGACAAGGGCTGCGGTCCCCGCCAACAGCGCCAGCGCGCCCCCGGTCAGGGCGACGCCTCTGCTTTTGCCTGTGGGCCTGCGTTGCACGACCTGCTGCTCCGGACTAGATCACCGCTATCGGTTCACCAAAGCGATGTGATGCGCGAAACCGCAGTTGCGGGCAAGCGCTCCTGATCGCTAGTGTGCCGCCTTTCGCGATGCGGGGCCGCCGGCCGCCGCGTCACCCCCGCCGCCGGACCGCGGCGTCTCGACATTAGATGGCAGGATGATGGCGGAACCTCTGTTCAAGGGCGTGTTTACGGCTTTGGTCACCCCGTTTCGCGACGGCGCGCTGGACGAGGCGGCGTTCCGTCGCCTGGTGGAGCGTCAGATCGCCGCCGGCGTCCATGGTCTGGTGCCCGTGGGCACCACCGGCGAGACCGCCACCCTCAGCCATGACGAGCATCGCCGGGTGGTGGAGCTGTGCGTGGAGATCGTCGCCGGTCGTATTCCGGTGATCGCCGGCGCCGGATCCAACGCCACGGCCGAAGGCGTCGAACTGGTCCGTCACGCCAAGGCGGTGGGCGCTGAGGCGGCGCTGGTGGTCACGCCCTATTACAACCGTCCCAGCCAGGAGGGGTTGTATCAGCACTACTCGACCCTGGCGGACGCGGTGGAGCTGCCAATCCTGGTCTACAACGTGCCGGGCCGGACAGGCTGCGACATCTCCAACGAGACCCTCGAGCGCCTGTCGGTCCACCCGAACATCGTGGGCGTCAAGGACGCCACCGGCGACCTTGTCCGGGCGAGCCACCAGCGCCTCCGGTGCGGGCCCGACTGGGTGATGCTGTCCGGGGACGACCCTACGGCCCTGGGCTATGTGGCGCACGGCGGCCACGGCTGCATCTCCGTCACCAGCAATGTCGCGCCGGAAGCGTGCGCAGCCTTCATGAACGCGGCCCTCGCCGGCGATTTCGCCACGGCCCGCTACTGGCAGGACCGATTACTGAACCTGCACCGCGCCTTGTTCCTGGACGCCTCTCCCGCGCCGACCAAGTCCGCCCTGGCGGAGCTGGGTCTTTGCGACCCGGACGTGCGGCTGCCGCTCGCCCCCTGCGCCGAGGCCGTGAAGCCGCAGATCCTCACGGCGATGAAGGAGGCGGGGCTGTAGGCCCGTCCCATGACCGAACCCAAGTCACAGGCCCGCAAGCTGATCGCCGAGAACCGCCGCGCGCGGTTCGACTACTTCCTCGAGGACAGCCTTGAGGCGGGCCTTGTCCTGACGGGGTCCGAGGTCAAGTCCCTGCGCCTCGGCCGCGCCAACATCGCCGAGAGCTACGCCTCGGTGGAGCGGGGCGAGATGGTGCTGATCAACGCCTATATCCCCGAATATCCCGGCGCCAACCGCTTCAACCACGAGCCGCGGCGCGGGCGGAAGCTGCTGCTGCACCGGCGGCAGATCGCCAAGCTCACCCAGGCGGTGCAGCGGGAAGGGCGAACCATCGTGCCGGTGAAGCTGTTCTTCGACGAGAAGGGCCGGGCCAAGCTGGAGATCGCCCTCGCCAAGGGCAAGAAGCTGCACGACAAGCGCGCCACCGAGGCCGACAAGGACTGGAAGCGCGACCAGGCTCGCCTGATGCGGGACCGGGGCTGACGCGCGCGGGGCCGGGGCGGTTCAGTCCTGCGGCTCCTGCTCGCCGCGGGTGGTCCACCAGGCCCAGACCGCCGCCACCATCAGGAACACCGCCGCCAGCAGGAACGGCGCGCCGGAGAGGGCCATGGGCTGGCCCGGCCGGACGAACCAGGCGAACACGAAGGGGAAGATCAGCGGCCCCGCCAGCTCGGCCATGCCGGTCAGGCTCGACGTGGCGCCCTGCAACTGACCCTGCTCGCCGGCGGTGACGTGCCGCGTCATCATGGTCTGGGCCGCCGGCCCCCAGATGCCCCACAGCGCCAGCACCGGAATGCCGAGCCACAGCACGGTTCCGGACGGCGCCGTGCCGGCGATGATCATGCCCACCGCGCCGAAGCAGAGGCCGGCGATGATGGCGTAGCGGTTGCCGATCCACTGGATGGCGCGGGGCACCACCAGGACCTGGGCGACCACGAGGGCCACGCCCACCAGGGTCAGGGTGATCCCCAGGGTCTGCACCGTCCAGCCGTACCGGTAGGTGGCGTACAGCACGATGGTGGAGGGCAGGGACACCTGGGCCAGGGTCGAGACGAACGACACGCCCGCCAGCCCGAACAGCTCCGGGTGCCGGCGCAGCAGGACCAGGGCGCCCACCGGGTTCGCCCGGCGCCAGCTGAAATCCAGACGCATGGACCTGGGCAGGGATTCCGGCAGGGCGAAGAAGCCGTAGACCGCATTGGCCAGACTGAAGGCGGCCGCCACATAGAGGGGCAGGCGGGCCCCGTGAGCGCCCAGCACGCCGCCGATGCCGGGGCCCAGCACCAGTCCGGCGCCGAAGGCTGCGCCCAGCAGGCCGAAGGCGCTGGCCCGCTTTTCCGGCGTGGTGGTGTCGGCGACATAGGCGCTGGCGATGCTGAAGCTGGCCCCGGTCACCCCGGACAGCACCCGGCCGATGAACAGCCAGATCAGGGACGGCGCCCAGGCCATGGCGGCGTAGCTCAGACCCAGTCCGATGTTTGAGGCGAGGATCAACGGCCGCCGCCCGAACCGGTCCGACAGGGAGCCGATCACCGGAGAGCAGAAGAACTGCATCAGCGCGAAGACGGCGTTGAAGACGCCGAAGATCACCGCCGCCTGCGAGGTGTTCTGATCGACGAACTGGCGGACCAGGCCGGGCAGGATCGGCGCGACCAGACCCAGCGCCATGATGTCCAGAAGGACGGTGATGAAGATGAACAGCACCGCCCATCGGCCCCGGTCAGGCGCAGGGCGGGCAGCCTCGGGAAGGGGGGGCGGGGCCATGCGCGTCAGCTGTCCAGATGACGCCGGACCGAGGCGAACACCGCCTGGAACATCTCCGGCGTCAGGCGGCCCGTATTCGTGTTCAGGCGTGAGCAGTGATAGCTGTTGAACAGCCGCACCGCGCCAAGGTCGGTTTCGACCCCGTGGCCGGGGCCGGCGTCCCCCGGCTTGCGGCCGAGCGCCCGGAGCACATTGCGCCGGGACAGGTCGCCCAGGGCCACCACCGCCCGCAGGTTCGGCAGAGCTGCGAGCCGGGCGGCGAGGAAGGGGCGACAGGTGGCCTCCTCCTGCGGGGTTGGGCGGTTGCCGGGCGGCGCGCAACGGACCGCGTTGGAGACCATGCAGTCGACCAGTTCCAGCCCGTCGTCCGGCCGCGCGGCGTAGACGCCCCGGGCGAAGCCGTACCGGAGCAGCGTTTCATACAGCAGCACCCCGGCATAGTCCCCGGTGAAGGGTCGGCCAGTCCGGTTGGCGCCCATCCGTCCCGGCGCCAGCCCCAGCACCAGCAGCCGCGCCCCAGGGTCGCCAAATGACGGGGCGGGACCATTGAACCCCTCCGGAAGCTCCCGGCGATTGGCGTCCCGATAGGCCACGAGGCGCGGGCACAGGGGACAGTCCCTCGGCGGCTCGGGGGGACGCGCCATCGGGTCCGCGGGACGGCTTCGGGGGGAGGACATGACGGTCAGTCCTCGTGTCGCGCAGCGGCCTCGTCGCCGTCGTCCTCGGCCATGTACCGGGGCGACTGGGCCTGGCGCGGCCGGCCGATGAGGGTGGCCAGGTCCTGCAGGTCGACAAAGGTGTCGGCCTGCCGGCGCAGGTCGTCGGACACCATGGGCGGCTGCGACTTCACCGTGGAGACCACGGTGACCCGCACCCCCTTGCGCTGGACGGCGTCGATCAGCCGGCGGAAATCCCCGTCGCCGGAGAAGAGGACGATGTGGTCCACCGAGGGTGCGATCTCCAGCATGTCCACGGCGATCTCGATATCCATGTTCCCCTTGGTGCGGGTGATGCCGGTGGATTGCTCCGTGTACCGGCGGACGGGCTTGGTCACCATGGTGAACCCGTTATAGTCCAGCCAGTCCACCAGCGGACGGATCGGGGAATATTCCTGATCCTCGACGATGGCCGTGTAATAATAGGCGCGAACCAAGATGCCCCGCTTGCGGAACTCTTCCAGCAGACGCTTGTAGTCAATATCGAAGTTGAGTGTCTTGACTGCAGCGTATAGGTTCGATCCGTCGATGAATAGAGCCAGACGATCCGTCGGATAAAATGTCATAAATATTACTTTCCAGTCGCGAAATGAATTTGATCAACTTAGATACTGCAATAATCGTGGCCCTCGGCGCCAATCTGTCCGGCCCATCCGGCACGCCGATGGAGACCGTGACGTCCGCCATCGCCAGCCTGCCGGCAGAGGGCCTGCCGGTCATCGCCGTGTCCGGCTGGTGGCGATCCGCCGCCTGGCCCGACTCCCGTGACCCTGACTACATCAACGGCGTTGCGCTTGTCGAGGCGACCCTCGGTCCCGGGGCGACGCTGGCCGCCCTCCACCGGATCGAGGTCCGCCACGGCCGCACCCGAGGCGGCGCCAACGCCCCGCGGACCCTTGACCTCGACCTGATCGCCCACGGGCGGATGATCCTGCAGACGCCGGACCTGATCCTGCCGCATCCGCGGGCGGCGGAGCGTCTGTTCGTGATGGGGCCCCTGGCCGAGCTTGCGCCGCACTGGCGCCATCCGGTCACGGGACGCACGGCCGCCGACCTGGCCGCGGCGGCCACCGTCGGTCTCGACAGCACGCCCCTCGGATCGCCGAGGGAGGCGGGTCAGGGCTGATCCAGAACGGCCCGGATCTGCCGGGCCGCGCTGGCGGCGGCGTCCAGCGTCCGGGACGTCTGTCCCTGCATCAGGCGATAGATCCAGTAGTTGGCCAGCACCCGCTGGGCGTATTCCCGGGTCTGGCCGCCGGGCATGCTTTCGAGGATCAGCAAGCTGTCGGCGCCGGGCATCTGGGCGGCGGTCTTGATGATCGTCCCCGGTCCGGAATTATACGCTGCAATGGCGTGCACCAGATCTCCCTTGGTCGCATCCAGCAGACGGCTGACATAGTCCTGGCCGATCCGGAGGTTCAGCGCAGGATCCTTCAGCGCAGTCGGATCGCGGATCAACCCGTCATCTTCCGTCACCCGGGCGGCGGTGGAGGGGGTCAGCTGCATCAGGCCATAGGCCCCGGCGGTGCTGGAGGCGTCCGGATTGAACCGGCTCTCCTGCTTGACCAGGGCGTAGACCAGCGCCTTGTCGAGGGTGTAGCCGCCGATGGGATAGAAGTCCGGCGTCTGGAACGACGACAGATCGACGCTCCGCCGGCCCCGACCCAGATCCGCCGGCGAGGACAGGGGCGCGCCGAGGGCGACGGCCATCGTCGCCCATCGCCGGCGGTCCGCGCCGGCAGGGGCGCCCAGCAGCGCTGTCCGGAGCTCGAGCCCGGCTTCCGCCCGCAGACCGAGTTGGGCGAAGGCGGCGGCGCGGTGGGCGCGGGGGTCGGTCCGGACCAGCTTCATGATCAGGGTTTCCGGGGCGTGCGCCGCGGACGGCGCAGCGGAGGGATCATCGCCCCGCGCGCCGTCGTCGGACATCAGGCCGCCGTCAGCCCCCACGGCGGGATCGAGGCCCAGCTGCCGCTCCGCGATGAGGCCGTAGAAGGTGTAGGGCGTCGCCGCCGCGGTGCGGAGATAGCCAGGCGCGGCCTCTGCATGGCCGCCGGCAATGGCCGACCGGGCGGCCCAATAGGCCCCGGCCGATCGCACCCAGTCATTCTGCGCCCGGTCGTGGGCCAGGGCCCCGAACGCGTCCCGGGCCTCGTCATAATGCTTCAGCCGATAGGCGGAGAGGCCCAGCACCCAGTGCTCCCCGGCGTTGCGGGACAGGCGATAGGCCAGGGCGACATCGCCGCGATAATAGGCCTCCCGCGCGGACTCCACAGCCCGGGACACGGCGGCCTTGGGCTTGGGCGGCGCTTCGAGGCGTTCCGCGACCCGCTCCACCCGCGACCAGGCGGCGGCGTCGGCGCCCCCTTCGGCGCTGGCGTCCGGGGCGGGAAGCGGCAGTTCGGACGCGATCTGCCGCTTGCGCGCCACCGACCAGACGCGGTCGGCGCCGGGCTGCTGATGGTATTTCTCCAGCCAGAGCTTCAGTTCGTCGAAGCTGGCGGGATAGCTGGGCGACATCAGCTTTTCGTAGACGACGCGCCCGACGAGGCACTTGTCCCGGACCTTGCGCAGCTCGCTGTCGGCGGCGTCGAAATCCCCGCGCCGGACGGCGGCGAAGGCGGCCGCATAGGCCCCGACATCCGCAGGGCGCAGGACCTTGACGGCCGGCGCCTCGGCGGCGGCGGCGCCCGCCCCCAGACCCAGGAGGAGCGACATCAGAACGGCGGCAAGACCGGTCGGCTTCACGCAAGCAGCCCTCATGCGGCGTGAAACACCACGCCCATCGCCCGACAGGTCTACGGACATCCTGTCTTTCTAGGGGGAACCGCGGTCCCGTTCAAGCCTAGCGGCGACGCTCAGCAGGTCGGCCCAGGCGTGCTTCTTGGCCGCCGGCTGTCGTAACAGGAACGCCGGATGCAGGGTGGGCAGCACCGGCCGGGGGTGGCCGTCCTCCCCCGTCCAGTCGGTCCAGCGTCCGCGCAGGCTCAGGATCCCCTCGGGACGGCCCAGCATGGACTTGGCGGCGGCCCCGCCGACCAGCACCAGCAGCCGGGGGTCCACCAGCTCTATCGCCCGGGCGACGAAGGGCGCGCAGATCGCCTGCTCCTCCGCCGTAGGGGTCCGGTTGCCCGGCGGCCGCCAGAAAACCGTGTTGGTGATGAAGACCGCCTCGGACAGCCCGGCCGCGGCCAGCATCCGGTCCAGCAGCTTGCCCGCCTTGCCGACAAAGGGCAGACCCTGCACGTCCTCGTCCGCGCCGGGACCCTCGCCGATGATCATCACCGGGGCGTCGGGCCGCCCGCGGGCGAATACGGACTGCCGCGCGCCCATGGACCGCAGGGGGCAGAGCTCGAAGGCCGCGATGGCGGCCGCCAGTTCGTCGAGCGTGTTCGCCGCCCGCGCCTGATCCCGGGCGATGGCCGTCGCCGTGGCCGGGCCGACGCCGCCGCCGACGGGGCTCAGCACCAGGGCTGGTTCGCCGCGAACCACCGCCGCCGCGACCTGCGCGGGCGCCTCCAGCCGCCGCCGTCCGGCCTCCAGCCGGTTGATCGGCTGCTCCGAATAGGTCGTGTCGACGCCTGCGTCGGCCCAGAAGGCGAGGAGGCTCACGAGGGCGGGATCGGGCGCCGGATCGGACGAAAGGGGCGGGGAGAGGCTCAATTTGTCCTTCCTGAGGGGGAAGTTGCGTCGCGGATGCAGAAGATGGGGCTTGACCACCCTTGCGGCACATTCGGATAAGACAGCCTCCGGATCAATGGATCCGCGTCAAGGAACCTTGCGCATGAGCGACGCCCCCGAACGCGAGTCGATGGAATATGATGTTGTGATCGTCGGCGGCGGCCCGTCCGGCCTCTCCGCGGCGATCCGGCTGAAACAGCTGGCGGCGGCGGCGGGGACCGAGGTGTCGGTCGCCCTGGTGGAAAAGGGCTCCGAGGTCGGGGCCCACATCCTGTCCGGCGCGGTGATCGACCCCAAGGCGCTGACGGAGCTGTTCCCCGACTGGAAGGACCGCGGCGCGCCGCTGGAGACGCCGGTGACCAAGGACCGGTTCCTGGTGCTGGGTCCTTCGGGAGAGGTGTCCCTGCCGGTCTGGGCCATGCCGCCCTTCATGCACAATCACGGCTGCTACATCGCCTCTCTGGCCAATGTCTGCCGCTGGCTGGCCACCCAGGCCGAGGAGCTGGGGGTGGAGATCTACCCCGGGTTCGCGGCGTCGGACCTGGTGCGTCGGGATGACGGCTCGATCAAGGGCGTGGTCGTCGGCGTGGTGGGCATCGGCAAGGACGGCGAGGAAAAGCCCGACTACCAGCCGGGCATGGAGTTGCACGGCCGCTACGTGTTCATCGCCGAGGGCGTGCGCGGCTCCCTGGCCAAGCAGGTGATCGCCGGCTTCAAGCTGGACGAGGGGCGTGAGCCGCAGAAATACGGCATCGGCATCAAGGAGCTCTGGCAGGTTCCCCCGGAAAAGCACCAGCCGGGCCTGGCCCAGCACAGCTTCGGCTGGCCGCTGGACGACAAGACCGGCGGCGGATCGTTCATGTACCACTTCGGCGACAACTACGTGGCCGTGGGCTTCGTGCTGCACCTGAACTACAAGAACCCCTACATCTCGCCCTTTGACGAATTCCAGCGCTTCAAGCAGCACCTGTCCGTGCGCCCGCATCTGGAAGGCGGACGGCGCATCGCCTATGGCGCCCGGGCGATCACCGAGGGCGGCTGGCAGTCCGTGCCCAAGCTGTCCTTCCCCGGCGGGGTGCTGATCGGCTGCTCGGCCGGCTTCGTCAACGTGCCCCGGATCAAGGGCAGCCACAACGCCATGAAGACCGGCATGCTGGCCGCCGAATCGGCCTTCGCCGCGCTGCAGGCGGGTCGCGGCGGCGACGAGCTGACGGAATACCAGACGGCCTACGAGGCGAGCTGGGTCTACAAGGAGCTGAAACTGGTCCGGAACGCCAAGCCGCTCTGGTCGCGGTTCGGCACCTTCATCGGCATCCCGCTGGGCGGCCTCGACATGTGGATCAATCAGCTGTTCGGCGTCTCGCCCTTCGGCACGCTGAAGCACGGCAAGACCGACGCCCAGTCCACGGGCCTGGCGGCGGACTACAAGCCCATCGCCTATCCCAAGCCGGACGGCGTCATCAGCTTCGACAAGCTGAGCTCGGTGTTCATCTCCAACACCAATCACGAGGAAGACCAGCCGGCCCATCTGCGGCTGAAGGATCCGTCGATCCCGATCTCGGTGAACCTGCCGAAATACGGGGAGCCGGCGCGGCTCTATTGCCCGGCGGGGGTCTACGAAGTCGTCTATGACGAGCAGAAGGCCAATCCGAAGTTCGTGATCAACGCCCAGAACTGCGTGCACTGCAAGACCTGCGACATCAAGGATCCGTCCCAGAACATCACCTGGACCACGCCCGAAGGGGGCGGCGGCCCCAACTATCCGAACATGTAGGCGGGCGGGGCGGGGCGGACCCCGCTCCGGCCCTTGCGGGGCCGGTGGAAATCGTGGGACTGTCAGAGGATGATGGTTTCAGCAGTTCCGGCTTCCTCCTCATGGCGCGAGCGCCTCCGGGCGCCTCGCCGCGCCAGCGTCCTCGCTGCGATCTGCCTCGCCGGCTGCGCCACGACGGCGGCCAACAGCCCGGTGACGCATCTGTCGCCGCCGCCGCCGCAGGCCCTGTCTCCGGCGGACAGCTATGGGTTGTTCCTGTCCGGTCAGCAGGCGGCGTCCGACGGGGATCTGGGCCGGTCCGCGGGCCTGTTCGACCAGGCGAGCGTGAGCGATCCCGACGACCCCTATCTGCGGGCCAAGGCCTTTTCCGTGCTTCTGCTGGCGGGTCAGATCGATCGCGCCAACGCCGTCGCCGCCGCCGGTCCGGTGGACGGGGACGAGACGGTGACGGGGCTGGTCCTCCTGTCCCGCGGGGTCGACGCCCTGTCGGAGGGCCGGGGCCGCGACGCCCTTGCGGACCTGTCGGACAGCCCGGCCCTCGGCCCCCATTCCATCGCCGCAGCCCTGATCCGGCCCTGGGCCGCCGCAGCGGCCGGGGACTGGAAGACCGCCACGGCCCCGTTCGGGACCGGCGCCGACAAGCTGGTGGTGGCGTTCGGCGGGTTGGGACGGGCCCAGTTGCTGGAACGTAACGGCCGGCTGAGCGACGCGGACGCCGCGTTCAAGGCGATCGCGTCGACGCGGGAGCCGCTCTTCGTCCTCGCCTATGGCGCGTTTCTGGAGCGGCGCGGCCGCACGGCGGAGGCTGTGGCGCTCTATGGCCAGGCCGCCGCGCGGGCGCCGGACGACGCGACCCTTGCCCTCGCCCGCAAGCGCGCCCAGGGGCATGGCGCGCCGCCTGCGCCGCCCAGCCTGCTGGAAGGCCCGGCGGACTCCCTTGTCAATCTGGCGGCGCTGCTCGTGGCCGACCATCAGCCCGAAATCGGCCTGAGCTATCTCCGGCTGGCGCTGCGCCTCGACCCGTCGCGCACCGACGCCTGGGTGCTGGCGGGGGAGACGCTGGCCCAGCTGGGGGACGTGACCGGCAGCCGGGCGGCGTTTCTGCAGGTGAAGGCCGGAAGCCCGGCCTATACGGCGGCGCGGGTGCGGCTCGCCCTCAGCTTTCAGGAGGTCGGCGACCGGACCCAGGCGCTGAAGATCACCCATGACGTCCTGGCGTCCGCCCCGGGCGACGTGGAGACCGAGGTGGTCTATGCGGAACTCCTGCGGGACGCCCAGCGCTACAGCGAGGCCATCGCCGTGCTCAACGGGATCATCTCCCGCGCCGGGAGCCATGACGCGGATGCGCGGATCTACTACCTCCGCGGCGCCAATGAGGAGCGGTCCGGAAAATGGCCGGAGGCGGAGGCGGACCTGAAGCACTCCCTCAAGCTCGCTCCCAACGCCGCGGATGTGCTGAACTATCTGGGCTTCGCCTGGGTGGATCGCGGGGAGCATCTGAAGGAGGCTCTGGACATGCTGCAGCGCGCTGTGGCGCTGGCCCCGGACTCCGGCGCGATCATCGACAGCCTCGGCTGGGCGCGGTTCCGGATGCGGGACTATGCGGGCGCGGTGCGGGATCTGGAGCGCGCCGTGTTCCTCGACCCCGGCGATGCGGACATCAACGACCATCTCGGGGACGCCTATTGGCGGATCGGCCGCCAGACGGAGGCCCGTTACCAGTGGCGGCACGCCCTCACCCTGACGGCGGACAGCGCCCTTCGCTCTGCGCTCGAGACCAAGCTCGAGCGGGGCCTCGATTCCGCCGGTCCGCCCGCGACCGGCGCCAAGCCCCCGTCACCCGCGGCCGTTCAGCCCGCACCGGTCATCTGACCGGACACGCCCTCCAACGCCAGACCGTCCGGACACCCATGCGTCGATCCGCGCTCGCCCCCGCCAAGGTCAACCTGTTCCTGCACGTGGGCGCCCTCGACGCCGAGGAGGGGCGTCACCCGGTCTCAAGCCTGATGGTGTTCGCCAATATCGGCGACCGGGTGACGATCGAGCCGGCGGACCATCCCGAATTCGTCCTCGACGGCCCCATGGCCGCCCAGCTGCTCCGCGCGTCCGCCGCTGACAATCTGGTGATCCGCGCCCGCGACCTGGTTCTGCAGCGCCTGAGGCGACCCGTGTCGCCGTTCCGGCTGACGCTGATCAAGTCCCTGCCTGTGGCCTCGGGCCTGGGCGGCGGGTCCAGCGACGCCGGCGCAGCGCTGGCCCTGGTCCGCGACGCCCTGGACCTGCCCCTGGACGACATGGACCTTCAGGCCCTGGCCGCCCAGCTGGGCTCGGACGGGCCGGCCTGCTTCCGGGCGCGGCCGACCCTCGCCTCAGGCTGGGGGGACGAGCTGGGGCCCGCGCCGGACATGCCGATGCTGCATGCGGTGCTGGTGAACCCGGGGGTCCCCTGTTCGACGGCGGCGGTCTACGCCGCGTTCGACCAGCAGGCCGGGGCGCCGGATGTCACGCCGCCGCCCATGCCCGACGCGCTGGAGAGCATCGAGGAGGTGGCCGCCTGGCTCAGTTTTACCCGCAATGATCTCGAGGCGCCGGCCGAGACCGTCTGCCCGGACATCACCGAGGTGCTGGCCACCCTCCGCGACGAGCGTGAGACCCTGCTCGCCCGGGTATCGGGATCGGGCGCCACCTGCTTCGCCCTGTGCGCCGGGGACTACGAGGCCCAGAGCCTTCTGGAGCGGATCAACGACCTGCGGCCGGACTGGTGGGCCCGGGTCTGCCGGCTGGGCGGGCCCTGGACCGGCTGACGGCGGCTGTCGTCTTCGCAACCCATGCTGCAAATGAAACCGGGCGCCTGTCTCCAGGCGCCCGGTCCATCTTGGTGTTCCAGAGATGTCCGCAGCGATCAGGCGTGATCGTGCAGGGCTTCCCCGTGCAGGGCCGTGTCCAGACCCTCGACCTCGGCCTCTTCCGAGACCCGCAGACCGGTCGTGAACTTGCAGACCATCAGGATGACGAAGGTGATCACCGCGGTCCAGACGATGGTGGCGGCGCAGCCTTCCACCTGGGTCAGCACGCCGTGCCCCTTGGGCAGGGTGTTGATCGAGGCGTCGGCGAACACACCGGTCAGGATCGCGCCGATCAGGCCGCCGATGCCGTGCACGCCGAAGGCGTCGAGGCTGTCGTCGTACTTGAACAGCTTCTTGAGCCACACGGCGGACAGATAGCAGCCGGCGCCGGCGACCAGGCCGATGACCAGGGCGCCCATGGGATTGACGAAGCCCGAGGCCGGGGTCACCGCGACCAGACCCGCCACCGCGCCGGACGCGAGGCCGAGAATGCCGGGCTTCTTGCGCTCGAACCATTCCACCGTCATCCAGGCCAGCGCCGCGGCCGCCGTGGCGATCTGGGTGTTGGCCATCGCCGCGCCGGCCAGCGCGTTGGCGGCCACCGCCGAACCGGCGTTGAAGCCGAACCAGCCCACCCACAGCAGGCTCGCGCCGATCATGGTGAAGACCAGGTTGTGCGGCGCCATGTTGTCGACGCCGTAGCCCTTGCGCTTGCCGAGGACCAGGGCGCAGACGAGGCCCGCGACGCCGGCGTTGATGTGCACCACGGTGCCGCCGGCGAAGTCCATCACGCCGAGGTTGCCGAGGAAGCCGCCGCCCCAGACCCAGTGGGCGATGGGCGCGTAGACGAAGATCGACCAGAGAACCGTGAAGAGCAGCAGCGCCGAGAACTTGAAGCGTTCGGCGAAGGCCCCGCAGATCAGGGCCGGGGTAATGATGGCGAAGGTCATCTGGTACGTCATGTAGACGTACTCGGGGATGGTCATCGTCGCGCCGGCGATGGAATAGGCCTTGTCCATCGTGATGGCCTTGAGCCCGAAATTGGCCGTGCCGCCGATATAGTCATTCAGCTTCGCGTCCGGATTGGTGGAGAAGGCGAGGCTGTAGGTGGCCATGGCCCAGACGATCGTGACGACCGCGGTCATGGCGAAGGACTGGGTGACCGTGGCGATGACGTTCTTGCGGCGGACCATGCCGCCATAGAACAGGGCCAGACCCGGAATGGTCATCATCAGCACCAGCGCCGTGGAGGTCAGCATCCAGGCGGTGTCGCCGGAGTCCGTCTTGAAGGGCGCCGGCGCCGCGGCGGGCGCGGCGGGAGGGGCGGGCGTCGCCGCCGCCGGGGCGGAGGCCGGGG
>CAINOV010000328.1 GCA_903851655.1 uncultured Caulobacterales bacterium | reverse complement strand
GCTGCAGCGCCTGTCCGACGCCCCGGGCCCGCCGGGCTTCGAGGAGCCGGTGCGGAAGATCATGGTCCAGGAGATGAAGCCCCTGGCCGATTCGATCCGCTATGACGGCGTCGGCTCGGTGATCGCCCAGTCCGGGTCCACAGGACCGCGGATCATGATCGACGCCCACATGGACGAGCTGGGGGGCATGGTCCGCCGGGTGACGCCGGACGGCTTCATCAGCATGCAAATGCTGGGCGGCTGGCTGGACCAGGCCCTGGTGGGCCAGCGCTGGGTGATCCTGGGCGCCAAGGGCCCCGTGCGCGCCGTGACCGGCATCCGCGACATCCACGTGGCCCCGGCGGACGAGCGGACCAAGGTCTTCCCCCGGGACGGGATCTTCCTCGACGTGGGCGCCAAGTCTGCCGCCGAGGTGGCGGCGCTCGGGATCACCCCGGGCGACCCGGTGGCCCCCGACGCCCCCTTCGCCGAGTTGAACGGCACGGGAAACTATGTGGGCAAGGGCTGGGACGACCGGATCGGCTGCGCCGTGCTGGTGGAGGCCCTGCGCCGGATGGCCCACGCCCGCCACCCCAACCAGCTGTTCTTCGTCGCCACCGTGCAGGAGGAGGTCGGCCTGCGCGGCGCCCAGACCGCCGCGGCGGTGGTGAAGCCCGACATCGGCATCGCGCTTGAGGGCGGCATCACCGGCGACGTGCCCGGCGACCGGCCGGAGGAGACCCAGGCGAAGCTGGGGGGCGGCCCGGGCCTGTTCCTGTATGATTCCAGCACCATCCCCAATCGCCGCTTCGTGGAGCTGGTGAAGGACGCCGCCCGGCGCAACCGGTCCCCCCTGCAGCTCGATCTGGTGCAGGGCTATGGCGACGATTCCGCCGAGATCCAGCGCAGCAACGGCGGCGTGCCCACGGTGAACATCGTCGTGCCGGTGCGCTACACCCATGTGCACAACGGCATCGTCAACCGGGCCGACTTCGACCGGACCGTGGACCTGGTGGTCACCCTGCTCACCGAGCTGGACGCCGGGAAGGTGGCCGAGTTGCGGAACTTCGCTCCCTGACGGCGTTCCGAGCCTCTTGACGGCTCTCTGGCGGCTCTCTGGCGCCCCTGAGGCCCCGCCGACGCCCGCCGGGCCGCGCCGGCGGACCGTTTGACCGGGAATGGACCCGGAGTCCCACAAACAATGGCAGGCCGTGTAAGGGATTCCGGGTTTACTGGGTTTATTGTTACATTTTCGATATATTTGCGCGTTGCCGCGCCCCCAGGCTGTGCATTCGATTTCAAACCACAATAAACGACCCGGTTCTCGTCGCAATTGAACCGATATTTGGACGGATTAATTGAAGCTTGACTGTGATTGAAGATTAAAATTCTGTCATATGCGCAATTTGGGGTGTCGGATATTTGCAGCTTGGTCAGAAGTCGAGATATGTTGCAACCGTGACGAATGAGTCCCACGGGGGTGGCGGTGGCGCAGGCTTCAGAGCCGATCAGGGTTCTGCTGGTGGACCCGGACTATGCGCACCGCGACGCACTGGCCGGCAGCCTGCTGTCCATGGGCTGGTCCGTGCGGGAGGCCTGGGACATCGGCGCCGCCATGGCCTATCTCGGACAGACGGCGTTCGACATCGTGGTGCTGGATGACGACCTGCCGGACGGGTACGGCTTCGACCTTGTGAAGGCGATCCGCGACGTCACGGACTGCGGCATTGTCATGATGTCCAGCCGGGCGGATGTGACCCGACGGATCCTCGCCCTGGAAATGGGGGTCGACGATTTCCTGGCCAAGCCGGCGGACCTGGGCGAGGCCCTGGCGCGGCTGAAGGCGGTGTGGCGCCGCTATCGTCCGGTGGTCCGGCCGCCGGTCAATGTGCGGCCCCTCGGCGACGGACAGATCGATCTGTTCCATCGCCGGGTGACCAGCCGGACGGGTGTCCCGGCGCCGCTGACCCCGCTGGAGTTCGCCCTGCTGGCCGCCCTGTTCCGGGCGTCGGGCCGGACCCTGTCCCGGGAGCAGCTGCTGGACGAATGCCACGGGGACGCCGACCGGGCCCAGCCCCGGACCGTGGACGTGATGATCCGCCGCCTGCGCGCCAAGCTGGCCCAGGCGGACCTCAGCGGGGTGGTCATCGCCACCCGCCGGGGCGGCGGCTACGCACTGGACCTCGCCGAGGCGCCGGAGTCGGCGACGGCGCCGCAGCCGGCCAGCGCCCTCCGTCCGACCCGGCTCCTGACCCCGACCTGAGGGCGCCGGGCCTCAGGTGGCGAAGAGCTGACCCAGATCCTCGAAGGCCTTCATCTCGATGGCGTTGCCCGACGGGTCGCGGAAGAACATGGTCGCCTGCTCCCCCGGCTGGCCCTGGAAGCGGACATGGGGGGCGATGTCGAACCGGGTTCCCGCCGCCGTCAGCCGGTCGGCCAGGGCCCGCCAGTCGGCCATGTCGAGGATCACGCCGAAATGCGGCACCGGCACGTCGTGCCCGTCCACCGGGTTCGAGCCGGCGTCCGGCGCGGGCGCAGCGGCGGCGCCGGCGACCAGATGCACCACGATCTGGTGGCCGTAGAAGTCGAAGTCGATCCACTCCGCCGCGCTGCGCCCCTCGCGGCAGCCCATCACCCCGCCCCAGAAGGCCCGGGCCGCGGCGATGTCGTGAACGGGAAAGGCGAGGTGGAACGGGCGCAGGCTCATGGGGTCTCCTTTCGCAAGGTGATAGCCGACGGGACGGCGCCGAGGCAAATACCCCTCCCGGCCCGTCGCGAAGGACGCACGCCCCCGGACCCTGACCGTCGCTTCACCACGCCGTCGTCAGATAGACCGAGGCCCTGCGCCCGTTGCCCGGCACATAGACCCCTGATCCGATGGCGATCAGCCGGGTTACGTCGGTGACGTTGCTGATCTGTCCCCGCAGGGTCACCGTGTGTCCGCGGGTGGTGAGCCGGTATCGGAACCCCGTCTCCACCGTTGTGGCGCCCGGCAGGCTCACCGCGCCGTCGAGGGTGGCGGCCACATGGGACGTTCCCGAAACGGTCCCGTCGACGGACAGGGCGGCCCAGACCGGCGGCGCATAGTCGACATTCACCTGCCACGTGGTGTCTGGCAGGCCCACTGGCCGCGCGCCGATGGCGGCCTCGCCCGCGTCCGGCCGCACCCTCGGCCGGGCGAGGACCGCGCCGGTGACCAGGGTGAGACCGGCCGAAGGATGCGCGGTGATGCTGAGTTCGATCCCGTGATGAGTCTCGCGACCGGCTCGGCCATAGATCCCGTCCGGCCGCAGGGCGAGGGAGGGTTTGGACACAGAGAACCCCCCCAGCAGCAGGCTCGCCGTGTCCGACAGGGCCCATCTCAGCCCGAAATCCGACTGGCGGGTCCGGTTGGCCGGCAGAACCTGAAAGGCGTTCAGGGCGTAGTTCGGCGCCGTCCCGGCATCCTCCAGGCCGAGGACGCGGCTGCCGTAAAGGGTCACCGCCGGTAGGGGATGCACGGCGGCCGAGACGCTGGGCCGCCAAAGGTCGTCCCGGTGCGCGGCGTCAGCCAGGCCTTGGGTCTTCACCAAGCGCCGGTCGTCGGTGTGCAGGAGGCCGGCCGTCAGCTCCGCCCAGCCGGGCCGCCCGATGCTGAGGGAGATACCCTCCGTCCACTGACGGACTTGTTCCCGGGTGGTCTGCTGCAGGTGAAAGACCGGCTGCGGCGTGTCGAGCACGGACATGACAGTCGTCGATCCGAAGTCCCGCGCGTCGCCGGAGCCATAGGCGGTCTGCTCGTCCCGGCCGCGGAGCATCAGCGTCAGCACCTCCGTCAGGCCGAACAGGGTCCAGCGGCGGGCCAGCCGGGCCTCGCCGCTGGTGGCGCGGGACCCGCCGGGGGGAAAGGCCGTGACCGACCGGGTGGCCAGGCTCGGAGTCTCGAGGGTGAAAAGGTTCAGAAAGCCCGCACCGGACCGGTATTGGGATCGGAAAAGGCCGAGGGCGCCGCTCCAGTCCCCGTCCTCCCCCGTCAGGATCGCCCCAGCGGCGCCGGCGGAGCTGTCCGTGCGGGTCCAGTCGGGGCCGGGATAGCGGTTCTCGGGGAGGCCGGCGGGACGGACGTCCCCATCCGCCTCATAGACGCCCTGGGACGTCTCGTGCAGCGAGCCGGTGAGGTCGACAAAGCCGGTAAGGGTCACGTGCGGCGTGATCTGCCACCGCGGCGCGGCCCCCGCGGACCACGAAGTCGACCCTCCGCCGTTGCCGAAGTGATTGCGGTACCAGCTGGCGCCCCCGGTGACGGTGGCCGTGTTCGCGGAGCTCGGCAGGGGGCCGGCCAGGTCGATCTCCGCCCCGCCGCTCGACCAGGGGCCCAGCTCCGCAAGGCCGGACGCCTGCGGCTGCGCCGTTGCCGTGCGCAGGCTGATATCAACGATGCCGGTGGGCGCCGGGAAAGCGTAGTCCTGAGCCGCCAGACCGACCCGCAAGGTGGTCTGGTCGCTCACATGGCTGCTCAGCCCCGACATGTCGTCATAGTACAGACCCTGGATCCGGGTATTGCCCGCCACGGCCGGGGAAAAGCCGCGAATTGACCCCGGATCGTAGAGCCCGATGGCCTCGTGCCCGATGCTCAGACCGAAGGCGTCACTGGCGCCGAGCACCGCGTTCGCCTCCACCGGCTCCGCCCCGCAAGGGCCGGAGGGGATCATCGCCGCCAGCGCCAGGGCCGCGGGCAGCGCGATCCGGCATGACCGGCGCGGGCGCCGATCCGCGGGGCGCAAGACCGGTTGTGACATCGCAGGACAGGTCACAGGCCGACCTGTCAGATCGGCCGGGCCGCGGCGATCCGCATCAGCGGACAGGCGAGGTCGGCCGCGTCCAGGGTCGAGAATCCATGGAGCCACGGTGTCAGTCGCTCGGGATCGAGGCTGAGGCGGCTGTCTTCGTCGATCGCGCCGATGGTGTTGAAGTCATCACCGAGCGCAACGTTGCATTTCGACACCCGCCCGTCGGGACGGATGAAGAAGGCGTTCCCCTTCGAGGCGTAGCAGACATCCAGACCGACCCCCGCCTCGGGGGTGAAGGCGTGCACTTCCGACAGGATCCGGGCGCTCAGGGTCCGGTAGCGCTCCGTCTCCCGCGTGATGACCGGAAGCCGGGCGTCGTGGGTACCGCCCAGGTTGGCGATCTTGCGCAGATGGATGTTGAAATGGGCCGGGGTCAGGGTCTCGCGGATCCTTCGGGCCAGTCGGAGCACGGAGTCCATGTTGTCCTGATGCATGTGCAGTCGGAGCGTGATCTTCGCGTCCTGAAGGCGGCCTGCCGCCTTCAGCCGATCGAACAGGAGAAGATTGTCCCAGATCCTTGAAAAGGTCCCTGATCCGTCGATGCGCACGCGGGTCTTGTCATGCTCGGCCGGGTCGCCGTCGAGGGAAATCTGGAACTCACCGATGCCCATGTCCGTCAGGCGCTGGAACCGTTCCTCGCTGAGCAAGGCACCGTTCGTGGTCATCCCCGAGATCAGCGTGACGTCGTGCTCGCCCGCGACCCGCGCGGCGAATTCACCGATCTCGGTGACAATGTCATAGGCCAACAGCGGCTCGCCGCCGAACCAGCTGATCTGCAGCGTCTTGAGGCCCGCGACCCGCCTCCGGATCAGGTTCCGGACGCCGGAGACCACAGCCGGGCGCATCCGCCCAATGCTGAAATCCTCATAACAATAGACACACCTGAAATTACATTTCTCGGTGGGCGAAAGGGTCAGTTCGAGCTTGGTGGAGGTGAAGGCATCGAACACCAGGGCTTGTCTCAGAATCTCGCCCTGAGCGGACTCCGCCGGCTCCACCGCGCCGTCTGCTGCACCGAGCCTCGGCAATACCTGCATGTGTCATCCCCCAGAGGTCTTCGCATCGAGTCAAAATTGACACGTGGTGAAAGCGGGTCTGCCGCTGTCCGGGCACGGAGGACGCCACAGGGGCAAACCCGCGCCCGGACCCCGATCCACGTCTATTTCGGCCGGCAGCCACAGTTCGTGTTCGAGCACGAGTTGCCCGCCGGCCGGGAGGCAACGAACCGACGCGCATCCTCGGAGATGAAGTCCGCGATATCACCCCCGTTGAAGGTAATCACACCGTTCCCATCGATCACGGCCGTTGCGGGCGCCGCGCCCGTTGCGGCGGCGGGGACGGCACTGGCGAGGGCCGGGGCCGTGGACAGGGCCATGACCGCCGTGACGGCGAGGGCTGAGACAGACGCGGTGACGGTTTTCTGCACAGGGCGGCTCCATTGCGACGGACGCGGTGACGAAAAGACACCCCATGGAACGCATATTCACCGTAAAAAGCAATCATAGAGTGTATTTCGAAGATGTGATTGGAAGTCGCATCGGGACCGTCCCGCAGCGGGCCAGGGTTTCCGCCGCCCCCGTCCGACCGGACTGCAGACGCGGGTCATCCCGAGGACGGCCGGAACGGCCCGTCCGGAAGGCCTCCCCCCCCAAATCTTGACTCTCCCGCCCATCCCTGCGCATAAACCCGGCTTCTTCGGCGCCTTTCCAAACGCGCCTCCTCCGCCACGACCCCGGCCCGCCTACAGCGGGATCCCCCGGACGAGGGCGGCGAGGACCCCCGTCGACGTGATCGTCCACGGGGGCTGATTGCGTTTGGCCGGGTTCTGCGTCGAAGCGGAGCGGATGATGTTTGAAGCACGACATGTTTGAAGCACTGGGCGAAAGACTGACAGGGGTGTTCGACCGGCTGACCGGTCGCGGCGTGCTGTCGGAAAAGGACATTGACGAGGCCCTGCGCGAGGTGCGCCTGGCCCTGCTCGACGCCGACGTGGCCCTGCCGGTGGTGAAGGACTTCATCGCCAAGGCCCGGGAAAGCGCCACGGGCGAGGCGGTGCTGCGGGCGGTGAAGCCCTCCGAACAGGTGGTCAAGATCGTCCATGACGGCCTGGTGGAGATGCTGGGCGGGGAAGAGCCCCAGCCCCTGAACTTCGCCACCGCGCCCCCCGCCGTGATCCTGATGGCGGGCCTGCAGGGCTCCGGCAAGACCACCACCTCGGCCAAGCTGGCCGTGCGGATCACCAAGGTGGACCGCAAGAAGGTGCTGATGGCCTCCCTCGACACCCGTCGCCCGGCGGCCATGGAGCAGCTGGCGGCGCTGGGCAGGCAGGCCGAGATCGACGTCCTGCCGATCATGGCGGGCCAGTCCGCGCCGGACATCGCCCGTCGCGCCCTGAATGCCGCGAAGCTGGGCGGCTTCGACGTGCTGATCCTCGACACCGCCGGCCGCACGACCCTGGACGAGGCCATGATGAGCGAGGCGGCGGAGATCGCCCGCATCGCCAACCCCATCGAGACCCTGCTGGTGGCCGACAGCCTGACCGGCCAGGACGCCGTGCGCACGGCCAAGGCCTTCCATGAGCGCCTGCCCCTCACCGGCCTGGTGCTGACCCGCACCGACGGCGACGGGCGCGGCGGCGCGGCGCTCTCCATGCGCGCGGTCACGGGCCTGCCCATCAAGTTCCTGGGCGCGGGCGAGAAGATCGACGCGCTGGAGCTGTTCGACGCCCGCCGGGTGGCCGGCCGCATCCTCGGCGCCGGCGACGTGGTGGCCCTGGTGGAGCGGGCGGCGGCGGAGATCGACCGCGGCCAGGCCGAGAAGATGGCCCGCAAGATGGCCAAGGGTCAGTTCGACCTGGACGACCTGGCCGAGCAGCTGCGCCAGATGCAGCGCATGGGGGGCATGCAGGGCATCCTCGGCATGCTGCCCGGCGTGCAGAAGGTGAAGAAGCAGATCGCCGAGAGCGGCGTGGACGACAAGGCCTTCAAGCGGCAGGAGGCGATCATCTCCTCCATGACCAAGCTGGAGCGCAAGAAGCCCGACATCCTGGCCGCCAGCCGCAAGCGCCGCATCGCCAAGGGCGCCGGCGTGGACGTGGCCGAGGTGAACCGCCTGCTCAAGCAGCACCGGCAGATGGCCGACATGTTCAAGATGATGAGCCGCGACGGGGGCAAGGGCATGGCCAAGATGGCCGCCATGATGGGCGGCATGCCGGGCATGCCCGGCGGTGGCGGCGGCATGGGCGGTGGCGGCGGGGCCCTGCCCCCCGGCATGGGCCTGCCGCCGGGCCTCGGCGGCCCCGATCTCGACAAGCTGAAGGCGCTGGGGGCGGGCAAGCCGCCGGCCTCTGGCGGCGGTGGCGGCCTCCCGGGCCTGGGCGGCTTCCCCGGCTTCAAGAAGAAATAGACTTCGAAATCTCCATAAAACCTGAAAAACCTGAAGAAAGACAACGAAATGCTGAAGATCCGACTGGCCCGTGGCGGCACCAAGAAGCGTCCCTATTATTCCATCGTCGTGGCCGACAGCCACTCCCCCCGGGACGGCCGCTTCATCGAGAAGGTGGGCACCTACAACCCGCTGCTGAAGCGTGACGACCCGACCCGGGTGACCCTGAAGATCGAGACCATCCAGGCATGGATCAAGAAGGGCGCCCAGCCCACCGACCGGGTGGCCCGCTTCCTGGCGCAGGCCGGTCTCGTGGAATGGGCCCACGGCAACAACCCGAAGAAGGCCGTCCCGGGCAAGAAGGCCCAGGAACGCGCCGCCGAGAAGGCCCAGAAGGAAACCGACCGCATCGAGGCCGAGGCCCGCGCCAAGGCCGAAGCGGCCGAAGCCGCCGCCGCCGCCGCCGCTGCGCCGGCCCCCGAGCCGGAACCGGAAGTGGTCGCCGAGCCGGAAGCCGCCGTGGAAGCGGAAGCTCCCGCTGCTGAAGAGCCGGCCGCCGAAGCGCCTGCCGCCGAAGACGCCCCCGTCGAAGGCTGAGGCCGGCCGTGGCTCCAGAGCGGCTGATCCTGGTCGGTCGCGTGGCCGGCGCCTTCGGGGTGAAGGGGGAGGTTCGCCTCACCGCCTACACCGCCGATCCCATGGCGCTGGCCGGCTACCGGGCCCTGTTGCGGGAGGACGGCAGCCCCGGCCTCACCGTGCTGGGCGCCCGGCCGGTGAAGGACGCCATCATCTGCCGGGTGGCGGAGCTGGACAACAAGGAGGCCGCGGACGCGCTCCGCGGCCTCCGTCTGTTCGTGCCCCGCGCCGCCCTGCCGGAGCCGGAAGAGGAGGAATACTACCTCGCCGACCTGATCGGGCTCGCGGTGCGTTCGCCGGAGGGGGAGAGCCTCGGTCGCATCAAGGCCGTGCATGACTTCGGCGCTGGCGACATTCTCGAGATCGAGCCTGGCGGCGGGCGCGCCAGCTGGATGCAGCCCTTCACCCGGGACGCCGTGCCGGAGGTGAAGATCGCCGAGGGCTTCGTGGTCGCCGTGCGTCTGCCGGAGATCATCGCCGACGGTCCCGGAGGGGATGAGCCCGGATGACCTACAAGGTCACCATCCTGACCATGGCGCCGGAGGCGTTTCCCGGCGCGCTGGGGGCCTCGCTGATCGGCACGGCCTGGCGGGAGGCGGGGCTGTGGGACCTCGAGCTTGTGGACATTCGCGACTTTTCCGGTCATAAGCGCGGCTTCCTCGACGACACCCCCGCAGGGGGCGGCCCGGGGCAGGTGCTCAAGGCGGACGTGATCGCTGCGGCCCTCGACAGTGTCGAGGTCGGCGACCGGCCGCTTCTGTACATGAGCGCCCGGGGTCGGAAGCTGACCCAGGCCCGGGTTCGGGACTGGTCGGCGGGGTCGGGACTGGTCGTTCTGTGCGGCCGGTTCGAGGGGGTGGACCAGCGGGTGCTCGACGCCCGGGGGTTCATGGAGATTTCCGTGGGCGACGCGGTCCTCGCCGGGGGCGAGGCGGCGGCCATGGTGACGGTCGAGGCCTGTGTGCGCCTGGTTCCCGGGGTTCTGGGAAACGCGGTGAGCACGCAGGAGGAGAGTTTCGAGGACGGGCTTCTGGAACACCCGCAGTACACGCGGCCGCAGGTGTTCGAGGGGCTGGAGATACCGGAGGTGCTGCGCTCCGGCCACCATGGCGAGATCGCCCGGTGGAGACGTTCGCAGCGTGAGACGACCACGCGGGAGCGACGCCCGGATCTCTGGGCCGAGCATCTCGCCAAATTACAGGCAAAGGGCGTTCAAGCCCCGAAGGAGTAGACCATGAACGTGATCGAGCAACTCGAGAAAGAAGAATCCGCCCGCCTTCTGGCCCTGCGCGGCGTGCCGGAATTCGAGCCCGGCGACACCCTGCGCGTGAACGTGCGCATCAAGGAAGGCGAGCGCGAGCGCGTCCAGGCCTTCGAAGGCGTCTGCATCGCCCGGGCCGGCGGCGGCCTGCATGAGAGCTTCACCGTCCGCAAGATCAGCTTCGGGGAAGGGGTGGAGCGTCTGTTCCCGACCCTGTCCCCGATGATCGAATCCATCGAGGTGAAGCGTCGCGGCGTCGTCCGGCGCGCCAAGCTCTATTATCTCCGCGACCGTCGCGGCAAGTCGGCCCGCATCGCCGAGCGCCAGCGCGCCGTGGTCAAGCCGGAGGCGTCGGAGGGCTGATCCAGCCCCGACGCGGTCGACCCCATGGACGGCGGAGCGCCCAGGCGCTCCGCCGTTTGTGTTTGCGGACGTTGTCTGGACGATCGGGCGCCATTGTGTCGGCGGCGCAACGGTTTGCTGCATGGGCGACATTCGCGGGAGACATTCCGGCGGTAGAACACAGTCACCGGGATACCCAGAAGGACATCCGAACGATGCGCATGCTGATTTCCATCCTCGCCGCCTCCAGTCTTCTCGCCGGCGCCGCCTTCGCCCAGCCCGCGCCCCCGCCGCCGCCGGAACATCCCATGGCCGGCGCCCATGGCTGGCGCGAGCACAGGCCCGATCCGGCCCGGATGGCGGCCCATCTGCGCACGGCCCTGCAGCTGCGGCCCGACCAGGACGGCGCCCTGCAGGCCTTCGTCGCCTCCATGCAGCCCCCGGCGGGCGAGGGGCGTGAGCGCAAGTGGGGCGAGCGGGGCGAGATGGCCCGCACGCCCACGCCGGAAAAGCTGGACCGGATGATCGCCCGGGCCCGGGAGCATCTGGATCGCCTGGAAAAACACGCGGCGGCGACCAAGACCTTCTACGCGGCCCTCAACCCCTCGCAGCAGAAGGCCTTCGACCTGATGGCCGAGGCGCACATGCACGGCATGGGCCGTCACGGGATGGGCCGGCCGGGCGAGGAGTAGGGGTCTGCGGTCCGGAGAGAGGTTCCCGGGTCTTCGCCCGGGAATGACGGCTGATTTTGTATTTTAATCAGTCGTCATTCCCGCCCTTGAGGCGGGAACCTCCATCCGGACATGGCGCTTGATCCTGACCCAGGTTCCCGGGTCTTCGCCCGGGAATGACGGCTTGATCGTATGGCTGTCATTCCCAGCCTCGCGCCGGAAACCCCCGTCGGGCTACTCCGCCGGCTCTTCCCACAGCTCCACCGGATTGCCCTCGGGGTCGTGGATGCGGGCGAAGCGGCCGGCCTCCGGGGGAGTCCCACTCCGCCCGGGTGATCACCGCGATCCCCGCCGCCTGCAGCTGCACCAGCAGGCCATCATCGGCGACCGTCGCGGGAAATCAAGGGCCCCGCGCGGGGCGGGGCGGCGCCACGGTCCCGCCATGATCAGGACGGCTGTTGGCCCGAATTCACCTCTTGTTGAACTTCCGGGTATTCAACTAGCCCCGCTTGACCAGCGGCGGCGCACCTGACGCGCCGCGTCGCGACGGGGCGGATCGCGTGGAAGACGAGTTCGACATTCAGGCCCTGCGACGCCAGCTGCGCGACGCCGCCGGCGTCGACCGCCGCAAGCCGCCGCGTCGGTCCGGCGCCGCCGGGTCCGAGCCCTTGGGGCCGGGCCTGTTCGAATGGGCGGGTCTGGACGCGGGGACCGCGCCGCCGGACGCCGCCGCCCCGCCCGCCCCGGACTGGCCGCCGGTGGTGGCGCCCGTCAGTCCCGCCAACCGGGCCCGCCCCTTTGGTCGCCGCCAGGAGCCGGCGCCGGATCCGACCGCCGACCACCGACGGGGCGAGACGGTCGACCTGTTCGCCGAGCGTCCCGCCGCCGCGCGGGCGCCCCTGCCGGAGAGTTTCTGGGAGACGGGGGACCTGCAGCCCCCGGTGGGCGACGCCGTGGCCCCACCGGCGCCCCGCCGGCCCCGACTGCGGCGGCTGGACCGGCCGGAGCCCCCGCAGGAGACGTCGCTCCACGCCTTCGACGCCGAATTCACCGACGTGCCCCGACCGGAGGAGATCGCCGCCGCCGAACGCTCCGCCGAGGTCCTGCGCCAGGTGGTCGACCGGCAGGGGCCGGGGGCCGAGGCGGCGATCCGTCCGGTCCAGGCGCTGCTGCTCAGCCTCGCCAACACCCTGTTGCTGGAGCGCGACCAGCTGGAGGCCAAACTGTCCGACAGCCAGCCGCCCCTGGTGCTGACCCCGCTGCGCCGCCGCAAGGGCGAGCGGGATTTCCTGCCGCTGATGACGGCCAACGACCGGGGGTAGGGGGCTGGCCCGACCGAGGTTCCCGCCTCAAGGGCGGGAATGACGGCTTTGATCCATACAAAACCAGATGTCATTCCCGGGCGAAGACCCGGGAACCTTGTTGAGAATGAAGCGCCATATCCGG
>CAINOV010000327.1 GCA_903851655.1 uncultured Caulobacterales bacterium | reverse complement strand
GAGTCCGAGCGCGTGGCGCGGGACAATGAGCGCAAGCGCGTCGAGGGAGAACAGTTGCAGGCGGAGATTGTCGGGGCCCTGGCCAGCAGCCTCCGTCAGGTGTCCGAGGGGGATCTGACCGCCCGGATCGACGCAGACTTTCCCGGCGGGTACGGGCAGATCCGATCTGACTTCAATCAGGCCGTCGCCGCCATGCGCGACGCGCTGACGGCCATCGCCGGGTCCACGGACGGAATCCGGGGCGGCGCCGACGAGATCGCCAAGGCCTCCAACGACCTGTCCCGCCGAACCGAGCAGCAGGCGGCCAGCCTGGAAGAGACCGCCGCCGCCCTCGACCAGATCACGGCCACGGTGAAACGCGGCGCCGAGGGCGCCAAGCTGGCGGCGAGCGCGGCGACGAGTGCAAAGCTGGACGCCCAGCGCTCCGGCGAGGTGGTGCGCGAGGCGGTGTCGGCGATGGGCGAGATCGAGCAGAGCTCGCGCAAGATCACCCAGATCATCTCGGTCATCGACGAGATCGCCTTCCAGACAAACCTGTTGGCCCTGAACGCGGGCGTCGAGGCGGCCAGGGCGGGGGACGCCGGCCGCGGGTTCGCCGTCGTCGCGCAGGAGGTGCGGGCCCTGGCTCAGCGCTCGGCGGAGGCGGCCAAGGAAATCAAGGCGCTGATCTCCAGCAGCACGTCCCAGGTGGAACAGGGGGCGCGGCTGGTGGGCCAGACGGGGGAGTCCCTTGGCGCCATCGTGCAGAAGGTGGCCGAGATCGACGAACTGGTGGCCTCGATCGCCGAATCCTCGCAGGAGCAGGCCACCGGCCTCAACGAGGTCAACACCGCCGTGAACCAGATGGATCAGGTCACCCAGCAGAACGCCGCCATGGTGGAGCAGGCGACTGCAGCTGCGGCGGGCCTGCTGACCGAGGCGATGGGCCTGTCGCAGCATGTGGGACGGTTCACCCTGGACGACGGCGGCGGACGCGGGGCCCGACCGGGGCGCCCGGAACTGGCGCGGACCGGGCGTCACGCCCCGGTCGCAAGTCCGGTGGAGCCGGCCCGCGCCCGGGTGCGAGCGGCGTTCGGCGGCGGCGGCGGCGCGGGCGCCGAGGCCAGCTGGACCGAGTTCTGATCGCCCTCGTCGCCGATATCAGCGACGGGCCCGGGCCGCTCAGCGTCGCCAGTCGACCGTGAAACGACAGGCC
Organism: uncultured Caulobacterales bacterium; assembly: GCA_903851655.1. Lineage (GTDB taxonomy): Bacteria > Pseudomonadota > Alphaproteobacteria > Caulobacterales > Caulobacteraceae > CAIMFV01. Next base: position 10,013 of record CAINOV010000327.1, on the reverse strand, counting down.
GGGTCGCCCAGGGCCTGGCAATGGGTTTCGACCACCCGGCTCGCCGGGTGGACGAGCTTGGCGAACAGCCGCTCGAAGGCGCCTGCGTAGAAATCACAGAGGGGCTCGGCGGCCCGTTGGCCGCGGCACATGGGGCAGTCGGTGATGGACAGGACCGTCGTCCGTCCGTGCCGCACCCTGAACTGGCCGCTGCCGGCGAAGGTCCAGGCGTTCGCGGCCATGGCGGCGGTGAGGAGCCGGCTGGCCAGACCCGCCGGGGCGAGCTTCAGAACCCGCTGGACCGGGCGAGGGATCCGGGCGCGGATCAGGTAGTCGGCCGTCCGCTGACCGGCGATCCAGCCGATCGTGCGGGCGCGCTGCGTCCCCAGGGTCGTTCGCAGGGCCGCGTGCAGCGCTTCGGCCTCGCGCTCGTCGACCATGTCCTGCGGCGGCTGGTCCAGATGCGCGCCCAGGCCCGCCCCGTGGAACAGGCGGTGCGCGGTGTTGTCGCCCTCGACTGCGCGCAGGGCCTCGGCGAGGCGGGTGACGCTGTTGGGCCCGATCTTGCCCGCCGTCGACGCGGCGTGGGAGAGGGACGCGGTCATGGTCTGGCCTCCGTGGCTGTGAGGGTCGGGGTGTGCGGCGCCCCGACGGGGACGTCGTCGCTCATCTGCTCGGCCCCGCCGCCGCAGGCCATCAGCTCTGCCTGTTTCGGACCGCTGAGCTTGCGGTTGTGGCTGGTCTTCCACTCCACGCCCGGCGCGCTGTCCCGCTTGCGGTCGCCGTCAAAGCCGAAGTCGACCTTGCCCTTGGACTGCGGACCCCAGTAGTTCACCCGGCCCAGGTCGTAGAAGGTGCGCTCGAAGCCGGCCTTCATGAAGGCCTTGAGGCAGCCCAGCAGATAGCGTCGCTGTTCGCCCGACCCGGCCCACGGGTACGAGAACAGGGCCTTGCTGGAATAGAACCGGCGGTAGTTGTGCATGACCCGGTCCAGCAGCTCGCTGCGGTCCATGGCGTCCGGCTTCATGATCGGCGTGACGAAGTTGTACTTGTCGTAGTCGAACACCTCCACCTTGTCGCCCAACTCCTGGAACAGGTCGGAGAAGGGCCAGGGGGTGTACATGGCCCAGTTGGCCAGGTCCGGCGCCCAGTCCCGGGCCATCTGATAGGTTTCTTCCAGGGTCTCCCGGGTCTCGTTCTCCAGGCCGACGATGAACTGCGCCTCGACCACGATCCCGGCGTCCCGCAAGAGCTGTATCGCCTTCTTGTTGTCGGCGACCGTGGTCTCCTTGTTGAACCGGTCGAGCTTCAGCTGCGCCGCCGCCTCCGTCCCCAGGGAGACGTGGATCAGCCCGGCCCGGCGATAGAAGGGCAGCAGCGCCTCGTCCCGCAGGATGTCGGTCACCCGGGTGTTGATGCCCCACAGGATCTTGAGATCCCGGGCGATCAGCTCCTCGCAGAACTGGACGAACTTGCGCTTGTTGATGGTCGGCTCCTCGTCGGCGAGGATGAAGAAGCCCACATCATGGTCGCGGATCAGCGCCTCGATCTCGTCCACCACCTTCTTCGGGTCGCGGATGCGGTAGTCGCGCCAGAACTTCCATTGGGAGCAGAAGCTGCAGGTGAACGGGCAGCCCCGGGCCATGCTGGGGATGGCCACGCGGGTGTTGAGCGGCAGGTAGATGTATTTCGACCATTCCAGGATCGACCAGTCCGGCGTGATGGCGTCGAGAGACTTGATGGTCGGCGCGGCCGGCGTGGCGACGATGGCGTCCCCGTCGCGGAAGGCCAGTCCCTGGATGTCGCTGCGGGCCTCGCCCCACCGGCCGGATTCCAGCGCGCGGACGATGTTGAGGATGATCTCCTCGCCCTCGCCGCGGGCGATCACGTCGATCCAGGGGGCTTCAGTCAGCACCTGCTGGTACATGAAGGTCCCGTGGATGCCGCCCAGCACGGTCAAGGCGTCGGGATGGATTTCCTTGACCATCTGCAGCAGGCGTTCGGCCTTGTAGATCGACGGCGTGATCGAGGTGACCCCGACCAGATCGGGCGTCTCGGCCTCCAGGATCTGGCGGACCTGGTCGTCCGAGAGGTCGTTGGTCATGGCGTCGACGAACCGGATGTCGTCATAGCCGGACGCCTTCAGCGCGCCGGTCAGATAGGCGGCCCAGGCCGGAGGCCAGTTGCCGGCGATCTCTGCGCCGCCGGAGCGGTAGTTGGGATGGATGAAGAGAATGCGCATGGCAGGATCCCCAGGCTCTGCTGTCAGGGGGATTGGACGTCCAAATCGCGCGGCCGGGCTTAATCCATGTCAAATTCCGTGAAACGCCGCATCGGGCCGCGATGTCCGCACGTCGCTGGCCGCCGATCCTGTCCTATCGACCCGGCGCCGCCGACACCTGCGCGCCCGCCGGTCGCGGAGCGTCCGGATCGTCGTCGGGAGAGCCGGGCGGGGCGGCGGTCGCCAGTCGAAGGGCGATCTCGAGCGACCGCAGCCGTTTCTGCGCCTGGATGTCCACACGCTCCATCTGCGCCTTGTATTCCTCGAACACCCCCAGCCGGTCCGCCTCCTTCGCCGCCCGGATCACCCGCTCGAGATTGGCGTAGATCTCCGCAGCCGTTCCCAGCGCGGCGGGAAAGCGCGAGAACTCAACCATGGCGTTGGCGTCCTCCAGGGACTGGATCGGAAACGCGGTCAGCATCCGCTCCGTGCTGAGCAGGGAATGGCTGGGGGACACCCGGGTCAGCCGCCCCCGCCAGGCGTCGTCGTCCAGCTGGACATGCAGGTCGTGGATCTGGGTCGCCGCGAGGATCGCGAGGTTGAGGGCCGCGGTCCGGGTGGCGAGAAAGGCGCGCTGCTCCCTGCTCAGGGCCTCCTGGCGCGCCCGGTCCTCGCGCCGGACCGCAGCCCGGGACTCCCGGGCGGAAATCCAGCTCGCCCCGATCACGGCGCTGATGGCGCCGATGGCCTCGACCCAGGCGGCGATCTCCGACCAGATCGACAGGGGCGAGATCAAGACGGGATCAATTGCATCCGGCGCAGGGTCGGATAGTCCGTGTAGCCATGGGCGCCGCCGCCATAGAGGGTGGACGGGGCCATCATCGGATTGAGCGGGGCGTTGTCCCGCAGTCGGGCGACCAGGTCGGGATTGGCGATGAACAGCCGGCCGAACGAGACCAGGTCGGCGCGCCCGCTGGCGACGGCGTCGATGGCCATCTGGCGGTCATAGCCGTTATTGACCATCCAGGTCCCGCCGAAGCGGTCGCGCAGGGCGGCATAGTCGAACGGCAGGCTGTCCCGCGCCCCGCCGGTCTCGCCCTCCACCACATGCACATAGGCCGGCTGCAGGAGGCTGAGTTGCTCGACGACGTAGTTGAACAGAGGCTGGGGGTTGCTGTCATGGGAGTCGCCCGCGGTGGAGACCGGCGAGATCCGCACGCCCAACCGCTCCCGGCCGATGGCTTTGGCGCAGGTTTCCGTCACCTCCAGCAGCAGCCGGGCGCGGTTCTCGATGGCGCCGCCATAGGCGTCCGTGCGGTGATTGGTTCCATCGCGCAGGAAGGCGTCCAGCAGATAGCCGTGGGCGCCGTGCAGCTCCACGCCGTCGAAGCCAGCATCCATGGCGTCCATGCAGGCCCGCCGGAAGTCGGCGATGATGCCGGGGATCTCGTCGAGTTCCAGGGCGCGGGGGGTGGAGCAGTCGACAAAGCCCTGCCCCCCCACGAAGGTCTGGGTCTGGGCCCGGGTGTCGGACGGGCCCACCGGAGCTGCGCCGTTTTTCTGGAAGCTGGCATGGCTGACCCGGCCGGGGTGCCACAGCTGGACGACGATGGTCCCGCCCTCGGCGTGGACCGCTTCCGTGACCTTTCGCCAGCCGGCGATCTGGGCGTCGGTGTAGCAGCCGGGGGTGTCGGCGTATCCCTGGGCCTGGGCCGAGATCTGGGTCGCCTCGGCGATGATCAGCCCGGCGGAGGCGCGCTGGCTGTAATATTCCGCCGCCAGGGGCCCGGGGACGAGGCCCGGACCGGCGCGGTTGCGGGTCAGCGGCGCCATGACGATCCGGTTCGCCAGCCGCAGCGCCCCCACGGTCACGGGTTCGAACAGCGCCGCGGCGGATCGCGGGGGATGGGGGTGGGTCATGGTCAGTCTCCAGTCCGGGACCGTCGCGCCAGCCGGCGCGGGTCGGGGGTGTTCGGGGTCGAGGCGGGACGTCGCGCCCCCGGTCCGGCCGCCGGGGGCGACCGTCGGGGGCGCATCGCCCGGGGCTAGGCGGTGACGGGGTCGGTCCGCACGGCGTCCCGGGTGGGCGCCGATGTCGCCTCGATACGGGTGTCGGTGAAGTCCAGCACGACCCGCGAGGGGACGTCGCCATGCTCCAGCCGCTCGAAGATCGTGTTGATCGCCGACAGGGGCTGCAGTTCGATATCGGCCTTCACCTTGCCCCGCACGGCGAAGTCGAGGCATTCGGCCATGTCCTGCCGCGTGCCCACGAAGGATCCCCGGACCGTGACCGCGCCGGCCACCAGGTTGAAGATGTCCAGGGGAAAGCCCCCTGGCGGCAGGCCGACCAGCACGCAGGTCCCGCGCTTGCGGGTCATGGCCACCCCCTGCTGGAAGGCCGGGAGCGACGGCGCGGTGATCAGCACGCCATGGGCGCCGCCGCCCGTTGTCTTCTTCAGCACCTCCGCGGGATCGGCGGTCTGGGCGTTGATCGTCAGGTCCGCGCCCAGGCGCTTCGCGTGCTCGAGCTTGCCGTCCTCGATGTCCACCGCGCAGACCAGCAGGCCCATGGCCTTGGCGTACTGGATCGCCAGATGCCCCAGGCCGCCGCAGCCGGAGATGGCGATCCATTCCCCCGGGCGGGCCTCGGTCTCCTTGATCCCCTTGTAGGTGGTGATCCCGGCGCAGATCAGGGGCGCGGCCTCCTTCGGACCCAGGCCCTTGGGGATGTGCGCCACATAGTCCGGGTCAGCCAGCAGGTATTCCGCAAACCCGCCGTTCTGCGTGTAGCCGCCGAACTTCGCCTCGTCGCAGACCGTCTCCCAGGCGGACAGGCAGTATTCGCAGTGGCCGCAGGCGGAATAGAGCCAGGGCACGCCGACCCGGTCGCCCTCCCGGACCCGGGTGACGCCCGCGCCGAGGCCGACGACGATGCCGATGGCCTCGTGGCCGGGAATGAACGGGGGCGTGGGCTTCAGCGGCCAGTCGCCGTTGGCGGCGTGGAGGTCCGTGTGACAGACGCCGCAGGCCTCGGTCTTGACCAGGATCTGGCCCGGTCCGGGCGTGGGCACGTCCCACTCCTGAAGTACGAGGGGGGTCTTGAACGCGGTCACCACGGCGGCCTGCATCTGGGTGGGCATGGGGGTCCCCTTCGGGGTTCAGGCTGAGGCGGACGCGCCTCGACGTGGATCACGCAGCGGCGGCGCCAAGGCCGCGGACGGCCTCGATCATCTGGACCAGGACCGCCTGGGCGTCGCCGTAGACCATGTTGCAGTTGGGGCTGTAGAACAGGGCGTTGACGATGCCCGAATAGCCCTTTCCCTGGCCGCGCTTGATCACATAGACCTGGCCGGCCTTGTCGGCGTTGAGAATGGGCATGCCGAAGATCGGGGAGGACTTGTCCGTGCGCGCCGCGGGGTTGACCACGTCGTTGGCGCCGATGACGAGGGCTACGTCCGTGGTGGCGAAATCGTCATTGATGTCATCCAGCTGGAAGATCATGTCGTAGGGTACGCCGGCCTCGGCCAGCAGGACGTCCATCTGTCCCGGCATCCGGCCGGCCACGGGGTGGATGGCGAACTTCACCGACACCTTGGCCGCCAGCAGCAGCTTGACGAACTCATAGAGCTTCTGCTGCGCGCGGGCGGCGGCGAGGCCATAGCCCGGGATGATGATCACGCTGGTGGCGTAGCGCATCTTGATGGCGGCGTCGGAGGCCTCCACCGGGCGCTCGCTGCCCTTGATCGCGCCGGGCTTGCCCTTGGCCGGGGTTCCGAAATTGGTGAACAGCACATTGGCGACGGAGCGGTTCATGGCCTTGGCCATCAGCACCGTCAGCAAGAGGCCCGCAGCCCCCACCACCATGCCGGCGATCATCAGGGCCGGGTTCTGCAGCACGAACCCCTCCAGCCCCACGGCCAGCCCCGTGAAGGCGTTGTAGATGGAGATCACCACCGGCATGTCGGCCCCGCCGATGGGCAGGGTCATCAGCACGCCGAACACCAAGGCCAGGGCGAAGAACACCCAGATCCAGGTTGGGGTGGTCAGCCCCAGCCCCTCGACGCCGAGGGCCGAGGCCACGATCACCCCGCCCACGGCGACGGTGGCTGCGAACACCAGCCCGTTGAGGACCTGCTGGCCCGTGACCCGGAACGGCGCCTTGAGCAGGCCGTCCAGCTTGGCCCAGGCGATCACCGATCCGGACAGGGAAATGGCGCCGATGCAGCCCCCCAGCAGGGTGACGACCAGCTGCGTCGCGCCCTGGGTGCGGCCGCCGAACAGCTCCACCGCGGCGATCGCGCCCGCGGCGCCGCCGCCCATGCCGTTGTAGATGGCCACCATCTGCGGCATGGCGGTCATGGCCACCTTGCGGCCCACCATCCAGGCCCCCGCGCCGCCGACGAGCAGCGCGGTCACCGCGAGGCCGACATTGACCAGCAGGTGCGGCCGGGCTGCGGCGTCGACGGTGAACAGATAGAGGAAGCTCGCCAGCACCGCCGCCACCATGCCCACGCCCGCCACGCGGATGCCCGACGGCGCGGTGGCCGGGGACGACATGCGCTTCAGGCCGAACAGGAACAGGAAGGCGGCGATCAGGTCCGCCCCGCCGATGACGATCTGGGGAATCAGGGTGAACATCGCGGGTCTCAGACTTTCTTGAGGTGATGAACCCGGCCGTGGCCGTGGCCGTGGGGGTGCGCAGGCTTGGCGTCGCTGGTCTTGAACATGGCCAGCATCCGGTCGGTGACCGCATAGCCGCCGGCGGCGTTGCCGGCGCCCAGCAGCACGGCGAAGAAGCCGACGCCTTGCTCCAGCGGCGTGCTGGCGTTGAACAGGGCGAACAGGCCGCCGACCACGACGATGCCGTGGACGAAGTTCGAGCCGGACATGAGGGGCGTGTGCAGGATCGCCGGCACATTGCCGATGATCACCCAGCCGGCGAAGCCCGCCAGCATGAAGATATAGAGGGCGACGAACCCGGTCATGGCGATGTCGAAGGTCATGGAGCGGCTCCGGTCAGTGCGAGGCGGCGGGGATGGGGGACTTGGCGGCGGGCGCCTTGGCGGCGTGGTCCGGCCGGCCGGGCGCGTCGCAGAGCCTGCCGTCATGGGTGAGGGCGGTCCTGGCGATCACCTCGTCCGTCCAGTCGAGGGTGATGACGTTGTCCTTCAGCATCAGGGCGAGGAAGGCGTGCTGGTTCCGGGCGTAGAGCTCGCTGGCGTCGCGACCGACCAGGGACGGGACGTTCAGCGGCGCGACGATGGTCACTGCGCCCACCTGGGTCGTGTGGCCGGGGCGGGTGTCCTCGCAGTTGCCACCCCCCTCCGCGGACAGGTCGACGATCACCGCGCCCGCCTTCATGCCCGCCACCTGCGAGCGGCTGATCAGCCGGGGCGACGCCTTGCCTGGGATCGCGGCGGTGGTGATGATCAGGTCCGACGCCTGGATGTGCAGGGTCAGGGCCTTGTCGACCCTGGCCTGTTCCTCCGGCGTCAGGGCCCGGGCGTAGCCGCCCTTGCCGGTGGCGTCGACGCCGGTGTCGACAAAGGTCGCGCCGAGGGACAGGGCCTGTTCCCTTGTGGCCGGGCGGACGTCGTAGCCCTCCACCACCGCACCCAGCCGCTGGGCCGTGGCGATGGCCTCGAGGCCCGCCACCCCCAGCCCCATGACCAGCACCCGGGCCGGGCCGATCACCCCGGCGGCGGAGGTGATCTTGGGCAGGACGGTGTCCATGTGGGTCATGCCGAGCGCCACGGCGTAGTAGCCCGCCAGGGCCGACTGGCTCGACAGGGCGTCCATCGCCTGGGCCCGGGAGATGCGGGGGATGCGCTCCATGGCAAAGCAGGTGATCTTTTTCGCAAGGAGCCGCTTCACCAGGTCCGGCGCGTGCTCCGCATAGATGAAGCTGAGCAGGATTGCGCCGGGCTTCATGGCGTCGATCACCGCCAGCGCGGGCGGCTGGACCGCCAGCACCACGTCGGCTTCGGCCACGAGGCGAGTGCGGTCCGCCAGGATCGCCACGTCCTTGAAGGCCGCATCGGCCAGATGGACCGCGTCGCCGGCGCCCGCCTCCATGTGCAGCCGGGCGCCCAGCTTGATCAGCCGCGGCGCCACCGTGGGGGTGAGGGCGACGCGCCGCTCATCGGGTTTCGTTTCCTTGAGGACAGCGACGTTCACATACATTTGGCATCCAGTGCTGCGAAGCGGCCGGAGGGGAGATGCAGGGAAGCGGGCGAGGGCGCCGGAGCGACGCCCTCGCCGTCGTTCCGGTCAGGCCGGTGCGTGCATCGTTGCGGTGCGAACCAGCTTCTTGTTCACGAACTGCTGGATGCCCATGTCGCCCAGCTCGCGGCCGTAGCCGCTGTCCTTGATGCCGCCGAAGGGAAGCTCGGCGTCGGACCAGTCGATGTTGTTGATGAACATCATCCCGGTCTCGACCTTCGAGGCGACTTGCTGGCCGCGGGCGACGTCCCGGGTCCAGACCGATCCGCCCAGGCCGAAGTCGGAGTCGTTGGCGAGCGCGATGGCGGCGGCCTCGTCCTTGACCCGGAAGAACAGGGCCACCGGGCCGAAGAACTCGTCGCGGAAGGCCGGATTGTCCGGCTTGATGTCCGTCAGGATCGACGGCTGCATGTAGGAGCCGGGGCGGTCGATGCGCTTGCCGCCCATCACCAGCCGGGCGCCCTTGGCCACGGCCAGGTCCACCTGCTTCAAAAGCTGCACGAGGGCCGCTTCGCTGGAGAGGGGGCCGAGCGTGGTCTTCTCGTCCAGCGGGTCGCCGGCCTTCAGGGCGGTCAGCGCGGCCTGGAACCGCTCCAGGAAGGCGTCGGCGACCTTGTCCACCACGATGAAGCGCTTGGCGGCGCAGCAGGTCTGGCCGGTGTTGTACATCCGGCCCCAGACCGCCCACGGGATGGTCAGGTCGAGGTCGGCGTCCTCCAGCACGATGAAGGCGTCGCTGCCCCCCAGCTCCATGGACGAGACCTTCAGGTTCTTGCCCGCGCGGGCCGCGATGCTGCGGCCGGCGGCGACGCTGCCGGTCAGGCACACGCCCTTGATCCGCGGATCGTCCACCACCTTGTCCGACTGCTCATGGGAGATGAACAGGTTGGTGTAGAGGCCGACGGGGGCGCCGGCGTCCAGCAGCAGCTTCTCGAAGGCGAGCGCGCATTGCGGCACGATACCCGCATGCTTCACCACCAGGGTGTTGCCCGCCATCAGGTGCGGGCCGGCGATCCGGGCCAGCTGGTAATAGGGGAAGTTCCAGGGCTCCACGCCGAAGATCACGCCGATCGGGCTGCTCTCCATATGCGCCTCGCCCACGGTGGGGTGCAGCTTCACCGGGGCCAGGAACCGCTCGGCGTTCTTGGCGTAGTAGGCCAGGATCCGGGAGCTGAACTCGACCTCGCCGCGGGCCTCGCCGATCCGCTTGCCCATCTCCTGGGTCATGATGCGGGCGAAGACGTCGGCCTGTTCGTGCAGCAGCTTCGCAGCCTTGGCGATGATCACCGCCCGGTCGGCGTAGGACGTGTGCCGCCAGCTTTCGTAGCAGGTCTGGGCGGCGGCCAGCTTGGCCTCGTACTCGCTTGCGTTGATGTCGTCGAAGCCCTTGATCAGCTTTCCGTCGAACGGGCTCAGGCTCTGGTAGGTCATGGGGTCGCGCCTTCTTTGGAGGGAGATGGGTATCTCGGGAGGGGGGAGGGCCGGACGGGGGGCGTCAGGCCTCGATCAGCACCTTCAGCGCCTTGGTCTCCTCGGCGTCGCCGAAGGTGTCATAGGCCTTGAGGATGTCGTCGAACTTGAACCGGTGAGT
>CAINOV010000326.1 GCA_903851655.1 uncultured Caulobacterales bacterium | reverse complement strand
TCCTGCAAATTAGAGAATAAAATTATAATAATTCGCATTAAATACTATTTCTAATCTTAGAAGCTATGGAGAATTCTGTGTAGCATCAGGCAGTGCTCAATCTGCTTCATCTTGGAGATGAGGACACCGCACCTTTCTTCAAAGATATTCATACAAATCCTTAGTGTAGCGTTCTTTCCTAAAAATCGCAATCCATTAAGTCTAATAATATCGCTATTAACCGACTCCATTTTCCACCCGAGCCCGGACCCTCCTGGACGGATTTCTGGTGCCCCAGGCCGGACTCGAACCAGCACGCCTCTCGGCAACAGATTTTGAGTCTGCCGCGTCTACCATTTCGCCACTGGGGCACAGGGCTGTCCTGCGGATAAAGGAGCCTGTGCGGTAAGGCAAGCCGCGCCGCCGGGCTGCGGCGCGGACCCACGGACCGGGATCACGGCGCCTGCCAGACCACCTGCCCGTCGACCAGGGTCAGGACGGCCCGCCCCTTGGGGATTGCGGCTTCGGGGGCCGTCATCAGGTCGACGCTGAACGCCGTCAGGTCCGCGCGCTTGCCCACCGTAATCGACCCCAGCTCCGCATCGGCGAAGCGCGCATGGGCCGCCGCCGTCGTGAACAGGCGCAGGGCCTCCTCGCGGCTGAGGGCCTGTTCCGGATGCCAGCCCGGCCCCGACTGTCCCTTCAGGTCCTTGCGGGCCACGGCGGCGTAGAACTCGATCAGCGGGTCCCCCCGCTCCACCGGCGCGTCGGATCCGCCGGCCACCAGCGCGCCGGCGTTGAGCAGGGTTTTCCAGGCATAGGCGCCGGCCAGCCGGTCCTGCCCCAGCCGGGCGCCGGCGAAGTGCAGGTCGCCGATGGCGTGGCTGGGCTGCATCGAGGCGATCACCCCCAGCCGGGCGAAGCGCGGGATGTCGGCGGCGCGGATGTTCTGGGCGTGCTCGATCCGCCAGCGGGGATCTGGGCCGGCCTTGGGCAGGGCCTCGGCATAGAGGTCCAGCACCCGGGCGTTGGCCAGGTCGCCGATGGCGTGGGTGCAGACCTGGATGCCGCGGGCGGCGGCCTGCGCCAGCACGGGGCGGGTGTCGTCGGGCGTCAGGCGCAGCAGGCCGGTGGTGGTCGGCTCGTCGGAATAGGGCTCGAACAGGGCCGCGCCGCGGGAGCCCAGGGCCCCGTCGGCATAGAGCTTGATGGCCCGGGTGACGATACGGTCGTCGGCGACGCTGCGCGGACCGGACTGGAACAGCTTGTCCGCATCCTGGCGATCCACGGCGGCGTAGACCCGCAACGGCGCCTCGCCCCGGGCGGCGAGGGATTCCAGCGCCAGCACATCCGCCCAGGGCGCGCTCATGAAATGCACCCCGGTCCAGCCGTAGCGGTTCTCCACCGCCATGCCGACCTTGAGGGCGCGCATACGGCGCTCGGCGGTCTGGGCCGGCCGCACCCCCCGCAGGAGGGACATGGCGGTGTCCACCAGCATGCCGGTGATGTGTCCGTCCTTGTCTTTCAGGATCGCGCCGCCGAACGGCGCGGGCGTGGCGTCGGTCACCCCCGCAAGGCGCAGGGCCGCGGTGTTGGCGACGATGGCGTGCCCGTCCGACCGCTGCAGCAGCACCGGATTGTCCGGCGCCACGGCGTCGATGTCCGACGCCTGGAGGAACCGCATTTCCGGCCAGCCGGTCTCGATCCAGCCGCGGCCATAGATCACCTCGCCGGGCCGAACCGTCGCCGCATAGGCCTTCACCCGCGCCGCGACCTCGGCGGCGGAGGCCGCGCCCTCGAGGTTCAGGGTCAGTTCCCGCTCTCCGACCCCGTCGAGATGGACATGGCTGTCAGTGAAGCCTGGAAACAGCGCCGCGCCCTTCAGGTCGATCACCCGGGTCGCCGGCCCGACCAGGGCCTGGGCGGCGCGCCGGTCGCCGGCGAAGGCGATCCGGCCCGCGCGGATGGCCACCGCCTCGACCCGGGGATGGGCGGGGTCGGCGGTGTAGACGGGACCGCCCCAGATCACCGTGTCCGCCCCGGTCGGCGCGGCCGCCCGCCCCGGCGCGGCGGTCGCCAGCTCGGCCGCCAGCGCCAGGCCTGCGCCCAGCGTCCGGCGCGTGATCCGGATCGTCTTGCTCATGGAAACCCCCTCCCGGTCGCGCGGCTCAGCCGCCCACCGTCTGTTCGATGGCGCCGAAGAGCGAGCGCCCCCGACCGTCGGGCATCTCGATCCGCACCACGTCGCCGGCCTGCAGGAACGGCGTCTGCGGCGCCCCGTGGGCCAGGGTCTCGACGGTGCGCTGCTCGGCGATGCAGGCATAGCCCAGGCCGCCCTCCGCCACCGGGCGCCCCGGACCGCCGTCCGGGCCGCGGTTGGAGACCGTGCCGGAGCCGATGATGGTTCCCGCCGCCAGGGACCGGGTCTTCGCCGCGTGCTGGATCAGGGCGGGGAAGTCGAAGGTCATGTCGACGCCGGCGTCCGGCGCGCCGAACAGGCGGCCGTTCAGATAGACCTCCACCGCCCCGTGCAGCCGGCCGTCCCGCCAGCGGTCGCCCAGGGCGTCCGGCGTCACGGCTACCGGAGAAAAGGCCGACGCCGGCTTGGCCTGGAAGAAGCCGAAGCCCTTGGCCAACTCCCCCGGGATCAGGTTGCGCAGGGAGACGTCATTGACGAGCATCACCAGCCGGATCGCCGCGGCGCACTGGTCCCGGTCCGCGCCCAGGGGCACGTCGCCGACCACCACCGCCACCTCCGCCTCCAGATCGCAGCCCCAGTCCGGGTCCGCCAGCGGGATCGGATCCCGGGGTCCCAGAAAGCCGTCCGACCCGCCCTGGTACATGAGCGGATCGGTCCAGAAGCTGTCCGGCATCTCCGCCCCGCGGGCCCGGCGCACCAGGGCCACGTGGTTCACATAGGCCGACCCGTCCGCCCACTGGAACGCCCGCGGCAGGGGCGAGGCGGCGTCATGCTCGTGGAACCGGTCCTGCGGCAGGGCCCCGCTCTCCAGGCTGTGGCTGAGCGCGCGGAGCATGGGCTCGGCCCGTTCCCAGTCGTCCAGAGCGGCCTGGAGCGTAGGCGCCACGGCGTCCGCCGGCGCGCACCAGGCCAGATCCTGGGAGACGACCACGAGGCGGCCATCCCGGCCGCTTTTGAGAGATGCAAGCTTCATCCGACGGACCATACACCGCTGCTCGTGCGTGGGAAGTCTGGCCCAGCCCCCCTGGCGGAGGGATCACGGCCTCGTGTGTTGGCTCTCGTGTCGGCGGCAAAAGCCTGATAGTCGTGGCCGCCTCCGAAACGGCCCGGGAGGCTGGGAAACCGTGCTGCGCAAGACCTACGACCGTGTGATGGCCCTGGCCGAGAGCCGTCAGGCCATCCGCTGGCTGGCCCTGCACGCCTTTGCGGAAGGCATCTTCTTCCCGATTCCCCCCGATCTGATGCTGATGCCGATGGTGCTGGCGCGGCGGGACCGGGCCTGGCTGTACGCGGCGGTGACGGCGGTCTGTTCGGTGCTCGGCGGGACGGTGGGATATTGCGTCGGCTTCTTCCTGCAGGGCTTCGGCCAGTGGATCCTCAAGCTGACCGGCACGCCGAACGGCCTGGAGAAGTTCCACGAGATCTACAGCCAGATCGGCCTCGTCATGCTGGCCCTGCCGATCCCCTTCAAGCTGCTGGCGATCGCCTCGGGACTGGCGCGATTCGATTTCCCCACCTTCATCATCGCCGCGGCGATCCTGCGCAGCGCCCGCTTCTTCGGCGTGGCGGCGCTGCTTCGCTATTACGGCGAGCCGGTGCGGGAGTTCGTGGAGAAGCGTCTCGCCCTGGTGGTATCGGCGGCGTCGGTGGCGCTGGTGCTGGCCCTTCTGGCCCTGAAGGCCCTGCTGCACTAGATAAGGGGTCGAGCCGCCCGTCCGGCGGACCCCAGCCATCAGGACGCCAAGCCGCGTGTTTCTCGTGACCCATCCCTTCTGGCTCGTGCATCCGGTGCGCTGGATCTGGGCGGCCGTGATTTCGGCGCTGGGCCTGCTGGCCGCCGCGCACGCCTTCGAGACCTTCGCGCACATGCCGCCGTGCGAGCTGTGCCTGAAGCAGCGGGACGTCTACTGGGCCACGGCCGGGCTCGGCGCCGCCGCCCTGGTCGGGATCCGGCTCGTCCCCCGCCTGACCGCGGCGCGCATCGCCTGCGGCCTGCTGGCCCTGGCGTTTCTCACCGAGATGGGCGTGGCGATCTACCACGCCGGCGTCGAGTGGGCCTTCTGGCGGGGGCCGGAGGCCTGCACCGGCGGATCCCACGTGCATGTCACCCTGGCCGACCTGCAGGCCTTCGCCCACGGCAAGCGGTACGACGTCGTGCGCTGCGACCGGCCGGCGTTTCGCTTTCTCGGGCTGTCCATGGCCGGGTGGAACGTCCTGATCGCCCTGAAGCTGACGGTGCTGAGCGCCTGGTCAGCGCTGACACCCCTTTCCGAGGAGACCCCGGCATGAGCGACGCGACCGCCTCCCCCGCCCCTGCGACACATCGTCCGCGTCAGCCCGGTCCGGGGGCGCGGGCGCAGCGCCTGGCGGAAATCCTGCGGGTGGATCACGCCGGCGAGCTGGGCGCCGTCTACATCTACCGCGGTCAGCGCGCGGTGCTCGACGCCCGGGGCGGCGCCCTGCCCGCCCAGCTGGCGCACATGGAGGCGCAGGAGGCCGCGCACCTGGCCGCATTCGAGCGGTTGCTGCCAGCGCACGGGGTGCGTCCGACCCTGTTCACCCCCTTGTGGCGTCTGGCGGGCTTCACCCTGGGCGCCGCCACCGCCCTGATCGGCGAGACCGCCGCCCACGCCTGCACCGAAGCGGTGGAAACGGTGATCGAGGGCCATTATGCGGACCAGATCGCGGAGCTGTCCGACAGCGATCCGGCCCTGGCGGCCGAGCTGTCCGGCTTCCGCGACGACGAGCTGGAACACCGGGAGGAGGCCATCGCCGGCGGCGCGCGCACCGCCCCGGCCTATCCGGCGCTGAGCGTCGGGATCCGCGCCGTGTGTCATCTGGCCATCGCCATTTCGGAGAAATTATAGTCTCCTCCGTTGGCGCCAGCCGACTCGCGCCTGCAGAAGCAGACCTGCGGAGGAGAACACCCCATGGCCCTGGACCTTGCCGCCATCCGACGAGCGGCGGAAACGCCGGTGCTCGCCGACCTCTCGACGGTGGCCGCCGCGGCCGATGACCTCAGCGCCGCCTTTGTCGACGATCCGATCCTCAGCTGGTTCATGCGCGAGGACGAGGGCCGCCATGCCGCCCGCCGCCGGTTCTTTCAGGTCCTGATGCGCGAAAGCGCCCTGGCGGACGGGGAGATCGAGCGCCCCGCCACCGGCGGCGGCGCCGCGGTCTGGCTGCCGTCGGAAAAGGCGGGCGCCCAGCCCCTGCTGCGGGAGTTGCGGGCCCTGCCGATGTTGTTGAACGCCACCGGCATGGCGCGGTTCTCGCGGCTGGCGGCGTTGCGCGACGTGATGGACAGGCATCATCCCACCGACCGGCCGCACGACTATCTGTGGTTCCTCGGCGTGCATCCCGCCGCCCAGGGCGCCGGCGTGGGATCACGGCTGTTACAGGCCCGGACCCAGCGCCTGGACCGCCTCGGCCGCGCCGGCTGGCTGGAAACAGCCACTCCCCGCAATGTTCCCCTCTATCAGCGGTTCGGCTTCAGGACCGTCACCGAGTACCGCCCGGCTGCCGATGGGCCGTTGATCTGGGGCATGTGGCGGGACCCGCAGCCGGACGACGCGGCCGGAACCGTCCGCACCTGACGGGGCGGCGCCCGGCGACCGGGGCGACGGCGCGCCGTCATCATCGATGACAGCGCCGTACCACAGCTGCTCCACCCGCTCGTAAGCAAGGCGGTGTGCGCGCTGGGCGCGGATCCAGGTCTCGAACTGGGTCCAGTCGAACGCCTGGGGCGGATCGCAGTGGAAGCGGACGAACCAGCTGACGGCGGCGGCGTCGATCGGCTCCACCGACCCACCAGGCGCCGATGACACCTCCGACAGTTTCGCTGCGAGCTGGACCAGGGTCAGCCCATGGCCGCGCCGGTTGTGCGCGCCTGCGCCGTGCTGTGGACCGTCCTGCACCCGTGTCTCCTCCATCTGGGCCGCCAGACCTGTACAATCACGGACAGAACAGCCGAACGCCGAATTCAACCTTTGATAACTTTTGATGGAAAAACTGCAACAGGAATCTGATGGACCTTTCTACTTTCGCGCGTAATTTGCCCCTCGCGCGGGCGGATCACCCCGCGCGGAGAAAAAGCCCGGCCGCCAGCGCCATACCGAGCACGACAATGCCGATCTTCAGCCATCGCTCGTCGATGCGGCGGAGCAGCCAGACCCCGCCCCATCCCCCGACCAGCGCGCCGGCGGCGACCACGCCGATCCGGATCCAGTCGAGCCCCGGAGTGAACAGGAACAAGAGGACAGCGGCGCCGTTGATCAACGCCACGACCAGGTTCTTGGTGGCGCCGGCCGTCTTCACCGCCTGGCCGGTCAGCGACAGCAGCGCCAGCATCAGGAACCCGTTGCCGCCGCCGTAATACCCGCCATAGACCCCCACGGCGAACTGCGCGGCGAGGCTGGCCCGGGGACCCAGGGCGCGGCGCCCGGCGACGGCCGGCTTGCGCAGGAAATTGCCCCAGAAGAACACACCGGTGGCGAACAGGACCAGGAACGGGGCCAGCTTGGCGAAGGCCCCCGCCGGCGTCGCCAGCAGGAGCACGGCTCCGGCCATCCCGCCGGCGATACTGACCAGGATCAGGGTCCGCAGGCTCATGCCCTCGACCCCCTGGGCGTCGCGCCGGCCCAGGACGCCCGCGCTGACCTGCCCCGGAAACAGGGCGAGGGTCGAGGTGATGTTGGCCGTCCGCGCATCCAGGCCGGTGAACATCAACGCCGGCAGGGTGACGAACGAACCGCCTCCGGCCAGGGCGTTCTGGGCGCCCGCCCAGATCGCAGCGGCGCACAAAAGAAGATAACTCGGGGGCATGACCGGGTCCCGCAGGCGGACACCAGCGCCGCCGGTTCGTCCTAGCCCTCGCCGCGCCCCGGACGCAAGCGGCGCGGCCTCACGCCTCCAGCTCGATGTCCCAGTAGAGGTAATCCATCCAGCTGGCGTGCAGGTAGTGGGGCGGAAAGCGCCGGCCGAGATCCTGCAGCTCATAGGCCGTGGGCCGCCGCGCCGGACGGCGGAGCGCCATCTGCGCCTCCCGCGGCGTGCGCCCGCCCTTGCCCAGATTGCAGGGCGCGCAGGCGGTGACGATGTTCTCCCACGTCGTCCGCCCGCCCCGGGACCGGGGAATGATGTGGTCGAAGGTCAGGTCCTCGGCCATCCCGCAGTACTGGCAGGCGAAGGCGTCGCGAAGGAACAGGTTGAAGCGGGTGAAGGCCGGCGGCCGGTCCTGGGGCACATAGCTCTTCAGCGCCACCACGCTGGGAAGCTGCATCTCAAACGAGGGAGAGCGGACCATCTGGTCGTAGGAGGACACCACCTCGACCCGGTCGAGGAACACGGCCTTGATCACCTCCTGCCAGGGCCAGGTGGACAGGGGGTAGTAGGACAGCGGACGAAAATCCGCATTGAGCACAAGGGCCGGCCAGCCCGACGGGGGACGGTCCAGAACCTTCATGACAGCGTCTCCGGCGAGCGGGACGCGGGCGCGGCGGCGCACCGGGGAATGACAGCGGAAAACCTGAAGGCGAGACTCCTTCTAGCTGACGAACCGCATGCCCGACCGTCAGGGGATCTTTCGTCCCCGGATGGCCGACATCTTCAGTATGGCCGATTCGACGACAGCGGAATGACCGTTTTCGGCGCCTCGACCTCCCCCCGCTTCAAGGCGCCATAATAGGCCCAAAGCAGATGGGCGGCGACTCCCCGATGCGGGCGCCAGGCCTCGGCGCAGAGATAGAGCGCCTTTTCCCCGTGGCGCGCCGCAAGCCCCGCGGCGGCGCGATGCGCCTCCTGCAGGGCCACGTCGCCCGCGGGAAACACATCGGTCCGCCGGTGACAGAACATCAGATAGGTCTCCGCGGTCCAGCGTCCCACCCCCTTCAGGGCGGTCAGCGCGGCAACGGCCTCGGCGTCATCGAGGCGGTCGAGTTGCTCGAAGTCGACCTGACCCGACCGCACGGCGTCGGCCAGACCCAGGGCGTAGCGGGCCTTGGGCGCGGACAGGCCGAAACTGCGAAGGGTGTCCAGGTCGCGGGCCAGCACGGCGTCGGGGGTCACCTCCCCCAGTCCCGCCTCCACCCGGCGCCAGATGGCTGCGGCGGAGGCGACGGACACCTGCTGCTCAACGATCATCTTCACGAGGCCGGAAAAGCCGCCCGGCCGCAGCCGCCACGGGAAGGCCGGCGTCTGGGCGTCAGCGGTCGCCAGGACCGGATCCCGCGCCGCCAGCCATCGCCGGGCTTCGGCGATGGCGGCGGGCGAGGTCCGCCCGGATCCGGCCCGGGTCGCGTCTTCGGGGGAGGACGGCGCGACCGCCGGGGCCGGCGGGCGAGACGGACGGGTGTCGCCTCCGGATCGAGCCGGGTCGGTGGGAGGGGGCCTGTCGCTGACGTTGGGCATCCCTCAGCCTAACCCGGCCCGGCGGGCGGCGCGAGGCCGCCGGAAACGCCGGACCTAGAGGCCGGCGGTGGCGCCGGCGGTGGCCAGGCCCAGAGCCAGAAGCATCAGGACGCCGGCGCGGTCGAACATCCGCTCGACGATGCGGATCACCAGGGTGCGAGCCTTGTCTTGCGTGGTCATGATAAAATCCCCAAGAATTCGAACCTGCGGCGCCTGAGGACCATTCCTTGGCCGCCGCTTGATCTTGACGATGCTTAGATAGCAATTCATCTGAACGCTGTCAAGATCATCTTTACGGCGTTCAAATAAGGACGTAGACACTAGGCGTACAAAGGATTTCCCGCGTGACCGACACCCTGCCCCCCGACATCGACGCCACGGAAAATCGCCCCTATCACCACGGCGATCTCAGACGCGCCCTGATCGAGGCGGCGCGGGCCATCATCGTGCGCGACGGCGCCCAGGCCCTGTCCCTGCGCGGCGTGGCCCGGGAGGCGGGCGTGTCGCCGGCGGCCCCCTATCACCACTTCAAGGACAAGCAGGAGCTGATGCTGGCCGTGGGCAAGCTGGGCTTCGAGGAGTTGGGCGAGGTGATGGAGGCCGAGATCCGCCGGGTCGGCGGCGCCGTGGCCGAGCGGATCACCGCCATCGGGGTGGCCTATGTGCTGTTCGCCCGGGACAATCCGGCCCTCTACCGGCTGATGTACGACTGCAGCCGGAACATGGAGGCCCTGCCCCCGGAAATGCACGAGAAGGACCACTCCGCCTACGCCATTGTCCGCAACGCCATGATCGAGGCGGGCCGCGCCTCTCCGGACAGCGAGATCGACGTGGAGCTGGCGACCATCGCCGCCTGGTGCTCGGCCCACGGCATCGCCGAGATGGGGGGCTTCGCCCAGTTCGCGCCGCTGAAGGAGGCCCTGGGCGGCGAGCTGAACTTCTATCGTGAGCTGCTCAAGCGCACCGGAAACTTCCAGGCCCGGTGAGACCGGCATGACCCCGGCGCTGGTCACCCGGTTCGCGCCCTCCCCCACGGGCGAGCTGCATCTGGGGCACGCCTTTTCCGCCCTGACCGCCTGGGACGCCGCCTTCGCCGCCGGGGGGCGGTTCCTGCTGCGGATCGAGGATATCGACGCCACCCGCGCCCGGCCGGTCTTCGAGGCGCAGATCCTGGAAGACCTGGCGTGGCTCGGGATCCGCTGGGAGACGCCGGTGCTGCGGCAGTCGGAGCATCTGGCCGACTATCATGCAGCGCTTGAGGATCTGGCGGACAAGGGGCTGATCTATCGCTGTTTCCGGACCCGGGCTGATGTGGCGTCCGAGATCACCCGCGCGCCGCACGGGCCGTCGGCGGCGGTGTTCACCGGCGCCGCCCTACCCCCGGACGCGGAGGCCGAGCGGCTGTCCCGGGGCGAGGCCTTCGCCTGGCGGCTGTCCCTGACCGCCGCCCGCCGCTGGCTGGGGCCGGCCTATGACGCGCTCACCTTCCAGGAGGCGGGACGCGGGCCGGCCGGGGAACAGGGGACGATCCGCGCCGAACCGGACCGCCTGGGGGACATCGTGCTGGCCCGCAAGGACGTGGGCGTCGCCTATCATCTGGCGGTGGTGGTGGATGACGCCCGGCAGGGGGTGAGCCACGTGATCCGCGGCTGCGACCTGTTCGAGGCGGCGCATATCCAGCGACTGCTGCAGGCCCTGCTGGACCTGCCGACGCCGGTGTACCGGCACCATCCCCTGCTGCTGGGTCCGGACGGCAAGCGACTGGCCAAGCGCAACGGCGCGCCGGCCCTGCGAGCCCTGCGCGACGCCGGCGAAACGGCGGAGGACGTGCGGCGGCGGATCGCCGACGCCCTGGCCGCGTCCTAGCGGGTCGGAACCGGCGTCTCGCCGCGATAGTCGTAGAAGCCGCGGCCCGCCTTGCGGCCCAGCCAGCCCGCCTCGACATATTTCACCAGCAGCGGACAGGGTCGGTACTTGGAATCCGCCAGCCCGTCGTGCAGCACGTTCATGATCGCCAGCACCGTGTCGAGGCCGATGAAGTCGCCCAGTTCCAGCGGCCCCATGGGATGGTTGGCCCCCAGCTTCAGGGCCGTGTCGATGGCGTCCACCGTGCCGACGCCCTCATACAGGGTGTAGATCGCCTCGTTGATCATCGGCACCAGCACCCGGTTGACGATGAAGGCGGGGAAGTCCTCGGCGTTGGCGGTGGTCTTGCCCAGGGACTTGGCGAAGTCCACGGCGTTCTCGTAGGTCGCCGGGTCGGTGGCGATGCCGCGGATGATCTCCACCAGCTTCATCAGCGGGACCGGGTTCATGAAGTGCAGGCCGATGAACTTCTCCGGCCTGTCGGTCACCGAGGCGAGCCGGGTGATCGAGATCGACGAGGTGTTCGAGGCCAGCAGCGTGTCGGGACGCAGGTGATCGGTGAGGGAGCGGAAGATGATCTTCTTGACAGCCTCGTCCTCGGTGGCCGCCTCGATCACCAGGTCGGTGTCGCCCACCTCGGCCGCCGTCACCGCGGCGCTGATCCGGGGAACGGCGCCCTGCAGGGCCTCCACCGAGATCATGCCTCGGGCGGCCTGGCGATTCATGTTCCGCTCGATCGCCGCAAGGCCCGCGGAAATCCTGTCGGCCGAGACGTCATGAAGCCGCACGGAATAGCCGGCCAGCGCGCAGACATGGGCGATGCCTGCGCCCATCTGCCCCGCCCCGATTACGCCCACCGTCTTGATCTCAGCCATTCCAACGCCTCGCCGCCGACGTCACGCCGGACCTGTACTAATCTGATGCAGACTCTGCCGCCTATCGATAAGGCTTTGCTGCGATGCAAACAAGGGGCCGGAGGGGTCGCCGGACCTGAACCGCGACGCCCGCCCCGGGTCAGGCCAAGCTCAGGCCAGGATCAGGCCAAGCTCAGGCGCGGACCAGTTCCCGCATGGCCCGGTCGAGGCCGTCCAGGGTCAGGGGGAACATCCGCTCCCCCATGATCTGGCGGATGACGGAAATCGACTGGGTGTGGTCCCAGTACCGCTCCGGCGTGGGATTGAGCCAGACGCAGCTGGAATAGATCTGCATCACCCGATCCATCCAGATGGCGCCCGGCTCCTCGTTCCAGTGCTCCACCGAGCCGCCCGGATAGGTGATCTCGTAGGGGCTCATGGTGGCGTCGCCGACGAAGATCACCTTGTAGTCGTGGGGGAACCTGTGCAGCACGTCCCAGGTGGGGATCTTCTCCACGTCCCGGCGGCGATTGTCCTTCCAGACCGCCTCGTACAGGCAGTTGTGGAAGTAGAAGAACTCGAGGTTCTTGAACTCCGTCCGCGCCGCGGAGAACAGCTCCTCGCAGAGCTTGATATGGCTGTCCATGGAGCCGCCGATGTCGAAGAACAGCAGCACCTTGATCTTGTTGCGCCGCTCCGGCCGCATGACGATGTCGAGATAGCCCTGACGGGAGGTGGCGTCGATGGTGCCGCCCAGGTCGAGCTCGTCCGCCGCGCCCTCCCGGGCGAACTTGCGCAGGCGGCGCAGCGCCACCTTGATGTTGCGGGTGCCCAGCTCGACGGAGTCGTCGAGGTTCTTGTACTCGCGCTTGTCCCAGACCTTCACCGCCTTGCCGTGGCGGCCCTTGTCCTGGCCGATGCGCACGCCTTCGGGGTTGTAGCCATTGGCGCCGAAGGGCGAGGTGCCGCCGGTGCCGATCCACTTGTTGCCGCCCTCGTGGCGCTCCTTCTGCTCCTTCAGGCGCTCCTGCAGGGTCTCCATCAGCTTCTCGAAGCCGCCCAGGGCCTCGATCTGGGCCTTTTCCTCGTCCGTGAGGAACTTCTCGGTGAGCTTCTTCAGCCAGTCGGCGGGGATCTCCGACACCAGGTCCTCGTCGACCCGCTCGAAGCCCTTGAACACATGGGCGAAGACCCGGTCGAACTTGTCCAGGTTGCGCTCGTCTTTCACCAGGGCGGAGCGGGACAGGTAATAGAAATCATCCACGTCCAGGCCGATGACGTGCTGGTCCATCGCCTCCATCAGGGTGAGGTATTCCCGCAGGGACACCGGGACCTTGGCGTCGCGAAGCTCCGAGAAAAAGCGCAGGAACATGCAGGCGGGACCTTTGTGAGCAGCGTTCAGTCTGACGCTAATCCCCCGCGCGTCAAGCGCAAGGCCACAAATCCGCCGGGGCTAGTCCGGCGCCCCGAGGCGCTGCAAAGCGACCCCGTGCAGCCGGCGGATGGTCCAGCCCTCCATGGCGTCGGCGCCCAGGCTGTCATAGAAGCCGATGGCCGGCGCGTTCCAGTCCAGCACCGACCATTCCAGCCGCCCGAGGCCTTCGGCGACACAGCGCCGCGCCAGCCCCTGCAGCAGGGCCTTGCCCGCCCCCGCCCCGCGAGCCTCCGGCAATACGAACAGGTCCTCCAGATAAACTCCGCACCGCCCGACAAAGGTGGAGTAGTTGTAGAACCACAGGGCGAAGCCGACGGGGGCGCCGTCCAGCTCGGCGATGTCGCAGAACACCCGCGGGGCTGCGGCGAACAGCTCCGCCGCCAGCCGGTCCTCGGTGGCGACGACCTCGTGGCTCAGCTTTTCATAGGCGGCGAGGGCGCGGATGAAGCCCAGCACCAGTCCCGCTTCGCCCGCGCGCACGGGACGGATCACGACGGTCATCGAGGCTTCAGGCTCCCGTGGCGGACTGGGACAGGGCCCAGAGGCGATCGGCGAGGATCGGATCAAGGGCATAGGGCTCCACCCCGCGCATCCGCGGCGCCTCGGACGCCGGCAAGGCCTGGGCGCAGTCCTCGAGATAGAGGCCGCCGACGCCTTCCAGTTCCGCGCCGAGCGCCGCCCAGACGCTGGTGGAGGCGCCCTGCTCCGGCGTCTTGAACCCCTGGGCGAGATTGCCGTCCTCGTCCATCCAGCCCATGCCGATCATCTCCT
>CAINOV010000325.1 GCA_903851655.1 uncultured Caulobacterales bacterium | reverse complement strand
TCACATGCGACTGATAGTCCAGCAGCAGGAACTGGTGGTTCTGGTTCGGGTTGTAGATCGCCGCGCCGCCCGAAGCCGTATTGTTCGGGTAGAAGCCGTTGAACAGGTTCCCGAGGAAGCCGTCCGTCGCCCCCGTCGCCGTGCCCTTGATGCCCGGATAGTTGCTCAACGCGGTGTAGAGCGTGCCCAGGTTGATCACGTTGAAGGTGCCGCCGGCAAGCTGCGGCTGCTGGTTGGCGAATTCCGTCTCCGGATTGTCGTCGGTTTCGTCGAAGTGATAGACGCCCGCGATCCAGCTCAGCTTGTTGTTGGTCGTGGAGCTGGCCACCAGTTCGTTGGAGTACCACTTGGTCCGGGTGTCGAAGGTGAAGCCCTGCTCGGGATACACCGTCAGATTGCCCAGCAGCGGGCTGGCCGAGGGCAGCTTGTAGGACGCCACGTCCGACGGCTGGTTCAGCTGGCTCGGCGAGGACAGGCTGTAGTGATACTGGCTGTAGCCGCCCACATACTTCAGGTCCCAGCCGTCGAAATGGTGGGTCCAGTGGAAGTTCAGCGAGAAGGCCGCCCGGACCTTCACCGACATGGGGACCGCAGTGCTGACCGTGCGGTTGTCCGTGGTCGAGGGGTTCACGCCGTTCGTGCCGCCCGGCGCCGCGACGGTGGAACCCGGCACCACGCTCTGCCCGTAACCCGCCTGCGGGTTGTAGAACAGGCTGTTGGAGCCCACCAGCTGGGTGTCGTACGGACCCACCGCCGGAATGCCCAGCAGCGCGCCCGGGCCGCCCCGGTCGCTGTTGAACGACAGGTCATAGGCCATGAACCAGATGTCGTCCTTGTCGGTCTTGTGCTCCAGCTGCAGCTCGACATAGGGGTCGTGGTGCACTTCGCCGAAGGACTTGCCGCTCAGGTTCTTGAAGTAGCCCTCGTCCTGTTCGACGTTGTAGCCGCTCAGGCGGAAATTGGTGTTGGGCAGGAAGGTCGGACCGGTGATGGTCGCCTCGAACTTCGAATATTCGTAGTTCCCCACCGCGGCCCGGACTTCACCGCCGAAGGTGTCGGACGGACGGCGGGACTGGGTGTTGATGACGCCGCCGATGGAATTCCGGCCGTACAGGGTGTTCTGCGGGCCCAGCAACACTTCCACCTGGTCCACGATCATGTCGTCACGGCCCACCAGGAAGGTGGAGTTGGTGAACAGGTCGTTGTCGTAGACGCCCACCGAGCTGTCGGCGAGATAGATGTTGGTCGTCCGCGCAAGGCCGCGCATCACGGGGCGGTCCAGCTGGCTGGAGTAGGTCAGACCCGGCGTGAAGTTGGTCATGTCCTGAACGGAGTTGATGCCGATCAGCGCCCGCTCCTTCGAGGTGAAGGCGGTCACGGCCACCGGCACCTGCTGGATGTTCACAGACCGCTTTTCCGCGGTGACCACGACCTCCTGGATCGTCTCGACCGCCTTGCCCGGGGCCGCCGCCGCATCTGCAGCGCCCGCCGCGTCATTCGCGAAAGCCGGAGCCGCCAGCATCAGCGCCGTCACGGACGCCCCCGCAAGCCACAGACCACGCATGCCAATCGCCGTTACCATAAGCTCTTTCCCCCTGTCGGCGCCCGCATTGTTGCGACGCGTTATTGTTTCTTAACCGCCTTTGTTTCGTCCGGAAGGCAGCGGCAAACCCTCCGACCGGCAAGATCTGCCTTCGCAATGCAGCAAAGCACTTGCTGCATTGCGGCGAATCCTTGACGGGTCAAAGATTCGGAGCGGCTTCTCACGCCCTTACTCTAGGACAAGCCGATTCAAATGAGTTTGACAATTTGCGCAATGTGCATGACCTTTTGCGCAAAAGAGGCCAAGACATGATCAGCGGGATGGTTAAGAGCATAGCGTTGCGCGGGTGTCACAACCTGATCGCAGAGCTGGGCGGCTCGCCGGACAGGGTGGCGCGGGCCGCGGGACTGCCGACGGCCGCCTTCACCGACCCCGACATGGCCATCGACGGGGCGGCCCTGGCCACCTATTTCGAGCTCGCTGCGATGCACTGCAATGCGGACGATTTCGGCCTGCGGCTGGCCCGCCGCCAGGGCCTGCAGATCCTCGGACCGATCTGGGTCCTGGCCCGCAGCGCCGCGTCGGTGCGCGAGGCGCTGAGCGACATCTGCGCCCACATGGCCTTCTATTCCAGCATGACCGCCATCCGCCTGGAGGACGAGGCGTCCGGCGTCGCCCTGGCCTATGACCTGAGGGCGCCCGGATCGGTCTCGACCCGCCAGGGCGTGGAACTGGGTCTGGCGAGCTTCTGCCTCGAACTGCGGTCGAGCCTCGGGCCGACCTGGCGCCCGGCGGCGGTGCAGTTCCGGCACGCCCCGCCGGCGGACCTGTCGGCGCACCGGCAGGTGTTCGGCGAGATGACCCTGTTCGACCAGGACCGCAACGCCCTGATCCTCGACAAGGCCTCGGCCCAGCGGCCGATGCGGGATCACAACGACCGGGCCTATCGGGCCATGGCGGCCTCGATGCGGCTGCAGCCCCCCGGCGAGGCGCCCTGCGACGAGGTCCGGGTGGAGCTGGCGGTGCGGGCGCTGCTGCCCTCGGGCCGCTTCGACCTGCCGGCGGTGGCGGCGGAGATCGGCATGTGCTCGCGCACCCTGCAGATGCGGCTCAAGCGTCGGGGCGCGTCGTTTCAGGGGATCGTGGACGCCGTCCGGATCGAGCTGGCGGAAAAGTACCTCCGCCACTCCCGGCTGAGCGCGGCGGAGATCGCCGAACTGCTGCATTTCGCCGACAGCTCCGCCCTGTCGCGCTTCATGAAGACCAAGGCCGGCGCCACGCCCAGCGAGATCCGCCGGGGCGCCGGCGCGACGGGACCGCGGCCGGGCCTCGAGACGCCGGCGGCGCCCCCAGGACGGGGCTGACGGGGGACGGGGCTGACGGGCCGCCTCCCGCCCCTTTACCCTGCGTCAGTCCGGCGGGCGTGGGGGGCCAGGATGTCGTCCAGCCGCGCCGGAACCGCGAGATCCCGCTCCAGCCGCGGGTAGCGAAGACCGCCGTGATAGTCGATCCGCACGATCTTGAACGTGTCGCCGGTGCGCACGATCAGCTCGAGAGGCGGCGCGCCGTCCGCCTTGCCCGCCCGGACGGCGTCCTTGAGATTGTCGGCGTCAAAGGCGACCCCGTTCAGCGCCACCAGGATCGCGCCCGGCGCCAGACCCGCGCGATAGGCCGGACTGTCCCACGCGACCTCCCGGACAAGGCCGTGCTGATCCACGTTGAGGCCCAGGGAATAGGTGAGGTCGCATCCCCGCCGGCGCGCCTCGTCCAGGCGGAAGCTGTCATTGGGACTGTCGGAATAGACCAGGCGGTAGCCGCCCCGGGCCAGCCCGTCCAGCGGCGCGGAGGCGTCGGGGCCGAACCGGTCCAGCCGGGCGCGCAGGACTCCCGCCCAGTCATAGGGCGACACCCCGTTCAGCGCCCGCACCAGATCCTCGAAGGCGTAGGTGCGCACGGGCCCCTCCCCTGCGGCGGGACCGAAGAAGGCCCGGGCGAAATCGTCCAGGGACCGCTGCCCCTTGGTCTGCTCGCGGATCAGGGTGTCCACGTCCAGCCAGATCAGGGCCCCTTCGGCGTAGTAGTCCGCGGACCTCTGCCAGCTGGGCCAGATCTTGGCGGCCTTGTAGCCGATCACCGGCTCGTTGGCCGTGTCCTGCAGGGGGCGCCAGCGCCGACCGGCGCGGACGTCGAAGGCCGCCGCGTCCTGCGCCAGCAGGTCGAGGGCCTGTTGCCGGGTGATCAGTCCGGCGCGGGCGGCCAGCACCCGGCCCCAGTACTGGGTCTGCCCCTCATAGACCCACAGCAGGCTGTCGCGCATGGGGGTCTCGAAGGTGGCGGTGTAGAGGTCCGCCGGCCTGCGGAACTTGCCGTTCCAGCTGTGGGTGAATTCATGGGGCAGGAGGTCCCGCTCCCCCGCCAGCTTTTCCCAGTCGGAGAAATAGCGCAGCGGGACCCCGTCCTCGCTGGAGCGCGCATGCTCGAGCCCGATGGGGCTGATCTGGTCGGACAGGGCCATGAGGAAATCATAGTGGTCGAAGCGCCGGCCGCCGAACAGGCGGTAGGCCTCCCGCACCAGATTGCGATGGGCGGCCAGCTGGTCCGCGCGGATCACCAGGGCGTCCGGCCTGTCGGCGAAGATGTCCAGGCGCACCGGCGCCGGACCGCCGGGGTCCAGATCCACCTGCGCGGCGTTCGCCCCGGCCAGCACGGGCGAGTCCACCAGGGTCTCGAGATCCGTGGGATGGAAGGCGATCATGTCCGGCCCCGGACTGTCGGCGTCCAGCGCCGTGGCGTACTTCCACCCCGCCGGCAGCGCCAGGCGCGCGGCGACGGTCACGCCCCGGCTGAAATAGCCCTGAGGGTAGAGGACCACGCCGTTCCACTGCAGGTCCACCATGCCCGGCGTCATGACCACCCGGCCGTCCCGGGATCGATGGGGGTCACGAGGTCGAAATTCACCTCGACCATCGACGCGCCGGACGGCGCCGCCACGTGAAAGGCGTAGGTCTCCACCGGATCGCGGGTCCAGGCCAAAGGCCGCCCGTCCGCCCGGAAGGACAGGCCCGCCAGACCGCCCACGGGGCCCGTCGGCGCGTGGTTGCCCGGCAGCCACTTGGGCAGCAGAAGCACCAGGTCCCCC
>CAINOV010000324.1 GCA_903851655.1 uncultured Caulobacterales bacterium | reverse complement strand
GATCATGGCCAGCGCGATGGAGCGTCCCAGCACGGCGCTGTAATAGGACGAGGTCACATGGCCGATCACCGGCATGGGGGCGCGCAGCCCGCGGCTGGCGACGATCTGCGCCCCCTCCTGCAGCACCGTGTCCGGCGCCTCGGTCAGGAGGCCGACCAGCTGCTTGCGGTCCGGCGCCGCCATGGATGGCCGGGCCAGGGAGCGCTTGCCCACATAGTCGGGCTTGGCCTTGCCGACGGCCCAGCTCAGCCCGACATCGTCCGGCGTGGCGGTGCCGTCGGTCTCCTGGCCGACGATGATGAAGCCCTTCTCGGCGCGGAGCACATGCATGGTCTCCGTCCCGTAGGGCGTCAGGCCATGGGGCTGACCGGCGGCCCAGACGGCCTCCCAGACGGCGCGGCCATGGGCGGCGGGGACATTGATCTCGAAGCCCAGCTCGCCGGAGAAGCTGACCCGGAACAGGCGGGTCGGCACGCCGCAGATGCGACCCTCCGCCAGCGCCATGTGCGGCAGGGCCTCGGCCGACAGGTCGATCCCCTCCACGAGGCCGGACAGGATGGTCCGCGCCCTGGGTCCCTGCAGGGCGATCACCGCCCATTCCTCGGTGGTGGAGGTGACCCAGACGTCCAGGTCCGGCCATTCGGTCTGGAGATAGTCCTCCATCATGTTCAGCACCCGAGCGGCGCCGCCGGTGGTGGTGGTGACGTGGAAGCGGTCTGGGGCGATCCGCCCCACCACCCCGTCATCCATGACGAACCCGTCCTCCCGGCACAGCACCCCATAGCGGCAGCGGCCCACGCCCAGCTTGGTCCAGGCGTTGATGTAGAAGCGGTTCATGAATTCCGCCGCGTCCCGGCCCACCACCTCGATCTTGCCCAGCGTGCTGGCGTCGAAGATCCCGCAGGCGGATCGGACGGCCAGGCACTCCCGCCGCACGGCGGCTTCCATGTCCTCGGCGCCTTGCGGGAAATAGCGGGCGCGCTTCCAAAGGGAGACGTCCTCGAACACCGCCCCCTGCGCCACCGCCCAGTCGTGGATGGGCGTGGTGCGCACCGGGTCGAACAGGTCCCCCCGGGCCATGCCCGCCAGCACGCCGAAGGTCACCGGCGTATAGGGCATGCGGAAGGTGGTCAGGCCGATCTGCTCCACCGGCCGCTTCAACTCGTCCGCCAGAATGCCCAGGGCGTTGATGTTGGAGGTCTTGCCCTGGTCGGTGGCCATGCCTGTGGTGGTGTAGCGCTTCACATGCTCCACCGACTGGAAGCCTTCGCGCACCGCCAGCTTCAGGTCCTTGGAGGTCACGTCGTTCTGCCAGTCCACGAAGGCCCGCGCGCCGGGACCCCGGTCGTGGGGGACCGCACCCATCACCCCGCCGGGCTCGGCGTCGAGGGCCGTGGCGCGGATCGGCGGCGGCGGCGGAACTCCGGCGGCGACGGCGCCGGCGGCGGCGCCGTCGTTCAGCGCCGCCTCCAGGGCGAAGACCCCGCGGCAGGCGCCGGCGGACCGCTCCCGCTCCGCCGAGACGTTGGGCAGGAAGGCCGACAGGGCCTCGTCCCACCGCAGCTTGCCCCGGGACTGGGAGAACAGATGCACACTGGGGGTATAGCCGCCGGACATCAGCACCGCGTCGCAGGCGATCTCGTCCGGCGGGCCCACCTTGCCCGCGGCGAGGATGGCCGACAGCCGCGCCCCGGTGACCCGCAGGCCGCCCCGGGTTCCGGTGATGGCGCAGCCGGTGCGGATCGGCAGGCCCAGCGCCCGCGCCTGCTCCACCAACGGGCCGGTGGGCCGGGGCCGCAGGTCGGCGATCACCGCCACCTCGACGCCGGCGCGGGACAGGTCGATGGCGGCGCGATAGGCCTCGTCATGCCCGGTGGCGATCACCACCCGGCGCCCGGGCAGCACGCCATAGCGGTTCAGATAGGTTCGCGCGGCGCCCGCCAGCAGCACGCCCGGCCGGTCATTGTCCGGAAACACCAGCGGACGCTCATGCGCGCCGGCGGCGATGACCACCTGCCCGGCCCGGATCTGCCACAGGCGCTCCCGCGCCGCGCCGGGGGCGGGCGTCGGCAGGTGATCGGTCAGCCGCTCGGACACGGCGATCAGGTTGTGCGCGAAATAGCCGAAGGCCGTGGCCCGGGTCAGCACGGTGACCCTGGGATGGGCCTGCAGCGCCGTCATCGTCCGGGCGATCCAGTCCCGGACGGACAGGCCATCGATGCGGGCGTCCGCCTCCGCCAGCAGGGAGCCGCCGGGCTCGCCCTGCTCGTCCACCAGCATCACCCGGCCGCCCCCCTGCGCCGCGGCCAGGGCGGCGGACAGGCCCGCTGGCCCCGCGCCGACGACCAGCACCTCGCAATGGGCGTAGCGGTTGAGATAGGTGTCGGGGTCCGGCGCGGTCGGCGCCTCGCCCAGGCCCGCGGCCTTGCGGATCACCGGCTCGTACAGCCGGTCCCAGGCCTTCCGCGGCCACATGAAGGTCTTGTAGTAGAAGCCCGCCGGGATGAACGGCGCCATTCGGTCATTGATCGCCCCCACATCGAAGGCGAGGCTGGGCCAGCGGTTCTGGCTGCGGGCCTCGAGGCCCTCGTACAGCTCCACCTGGGTGGCGCGCAGGTTCGGCGCGGTGCGGCCGGCGTCGCGCATCACCTCCACCAGGGCGTTGGGCTCGTCCGCGCCGGCGCCCAGGACGCCCCGGGGCCGGTGATACTTGAACGAGCGGCCCATCAGATGGACGCCATTGGCCAGCAGGGCCGAGGCGAGGGTGTCCCCCTCCACCCCCTGGTAGCCGACGCCATCGAAGCGGAACCGGACCGTGCGCTCCCGCCGGATGCGGCCGCCGATCCCGGTGCGGAAGGTCCCGCTCACGCCTTCACCGCCGTCGTCAGGTCCGGACGCGGCTCGCCCGTCCTGTAGGTGGCGACGAACTGGTCGGTGGTGGTGTCGCGCAGCGCGTTGAAGAAGCGGGCGCAGCCATGGATGTGGCGCCACCGCTCCGCATGCAGGCCCTTGGGGTTGGCGCGCATGTAGAGGAACTCCGTCCAGTCCTCGACGCCCAGGGACGACGGGTCCTGCGGCCGGGCGATGTGCGCCTCGCCCCCGTGGGCGAACTCGATCTCCGGGCGGGGGCCGCAATAGGGACAGGCGATGACGAGCATGGGGGCCTCAGTGCGCCACGGCGGCGGCGGCGGCTTCGTCGATCAGGAAGCCGTCGCGGAACCGCGCGAGTGTGAAGGGGGCGTTGATCGGGTGCGGCTCGTCCCGGGCGATGGTCCAGGCCAGGGTATGGGCCGCGCCGGGCGTGGCCTTGAACCCGCCGGTGCCCCAGCCGCAGTTCACATAGAGGCCCTGGACCGGCGTCTTGCCGACTATGGGGGAGCGGTCCGGCGTCACGTCGACAATGCCGCCCCAGTTGCGCAGCATCCGCATGCGCCGGAACTGCGGGAACAGCTCGCAGATGGCCTCCAGCGTGTGCTGCGAGATGTGCAGGCCGCCCCGCTGGGTGTAGCTGGTGTAGATGTCAGTGCCCGCCCCGATCACCAGCTCGCCCTTGTCCGACTGGCTGATATAGGCGTGGATGGTGTTGCTCATCACCACGCAGGGAAAGACCGGCTTCACCGGCTCCGACACCAGGGCCTGCAGGGGGAAGCTCTCCAGCGGCAGGCGGACCCCCGCCATGCCCAGCACCACGCTGGTGTGGCCGGCGGCGGACACGCCGACCTTGGGGGTCTTGATGCGGCCGCGGGTGGTCTCCACCGCCTCCACCGCGCCCTGGGCGTTGCGCACGATGCCGGTGACCTCGCAGTTCTCGAGGATGTCCACCCCCAGCCGGTCGGCGGCGCGGGCGTAGCCCCAGGCCACGGCGTCGTGCCGGGCGGTGCCGCCCCGGCGCTGGAGGGCCGCGCCCAGCACCGGATAGCGCATGTTGTCGGAGATGTTCAGGGGCGGGCAGTAGGCCTTCGCCTCCTCCGGCGTCAGCCAGTCATTGTCGACGCCGGCGGCGCGGTTGGCGTGGACGTGCCGCTGGAACACCTGCACGTCGTGCACCGTGTGGGCCAGCATCATCACCCCGCGCTGGCTGAACATGACGTTGTAGTTCAGCTCTTGCGACAGGCCCTCCCACAGCTTGACGGAGTGGTCGTAGAGGCCGGCGCTTTCCGGAAACAGGTAGTTGGAGCGGATGATGGTGGTGTTGCGCCCGGTATTGCCGCCCCCCAGCCAGCCCTTTTCCAGCACCGCGATGTTGCGCAGGCCGTGCTGGCTGGCGAGGTAGTAGGCCGCGCCCAGGCCGTGCCCGCCGCCGCCGATGATCACGGCGTCATAGGCCGCCTTCGGTTCGGGCGAGCACCACTGCGGCTTCCAGCCCGACTGGCCGGTCAGGCCCTGCCGGAAGAGCTCGAAGGCTGAGAATCGCGTCATGTGCGGGTCCGGTGGCGAGGGCTTCGACTATGGGCCGACAGCACCGGAGCAGCCATAGCGCAGGCGGCGATTGACTTGTATCAAACCGACATGGCGCGCGTCGCGTCACAAACGCCGTTCGCCTTTTGCGTCAAGCGCTTGCCGCCTCCCGCAGACCGATCCGCCATGTCGGCTTTGTCACGGACCGGCGTCGCATTCAGGAAAGCGCCGGGGACGGCGGCGGCGTAGGCTGATAGGCTGGACACCGCCCCTTCCGGCCCGAGGTTCCCCGCCATGACGGCTGCCGCCCAAGCCTCCCTCGCCGACCTTGTCGCCCGCCGCCGCCCCGGCCGGGCGCTGGAGTCGGATTTCTACACCCGCCCGGACATCTTCGAGGCGGACATGGCCCACATCTTCGGCAAGCACTGGATCTATGTGGGGGTCGAGCCCGACGTGCCGGAAGAGGGCGACGTGATGGTGGTCGACATCGGCAAGTGGTCGGTGCTGATCGTCCGCGACGACGACATGGCCGTGCGCGCCTTCCACAATGTCTGCCGCCACCGGGGCGCGCGGCTGGTGAACACGCCCAAGGCCGTGGTCGGCAACATCGTCTGCGGCTACCACGCCTGGACCTACAGGCTGGACGGAGAGCTGATCCACGCCGACCACATGGGGGAGGACTTCGACCGGTCCTGCCACGGGCTGAAGCCGGTGCATCTCCGCTCCGTCGCAGGCCTGCTGTTCATCTGCCTGGCCGAGACCGCGCCGGACGACATCGAATATCTGGCGGCGAAGATGACGCCCTATCTGAAGGTCCACGACCTGCCCAACGCCAAGATCGTCAAGACCGTGGACCTGATCGAGAAGGGCAACTGGAAGATCACCATGGAGAACAACCGGGAATGCTATCACTGCGGGGCGAACCACCCGGAGCTGACCATTCCCCTGTTCGCCTATGGCTTCGGCTTCTCGCCGCAAACCCTTGACGAGACAGAACTTCAGCAGGCCCAGCGCTATGCCGACCTGGTGACCGCCAACCACGACAAGTGGGAGGCTGCCGGCGTCCCCTCGCGGGAGATCGAGCATCTGGCCGACCGGATCACCGGCTTCCGGACGGAGCGCCTGCCCATCGACCGGGCCGGCCAGAGCCAGACCCTCGACACCCAGGTGGCCTGCCGGAAGCTGCTGGGCGGGATCAACGACCCGGCCATGGGCGGCCTGTCCTTCTGGACCCAGCCCAACAGCTGGCACCACTTCATGAGCGACCACATCGTCACCTTCTGCGTCATCCCCCTCAGCCCGACGGAGACCCTGCTGCGCACCCGCTGGCTGGTGCACAAGGATGCGGTGGAAGGGGTCGACTACGACCTCGACCGGGTGACGGAGGTGTGGGAGGCCACTAACCAGCAGGACGGCGCCCTGGTCGCCCTGCAGCAGTCCGGGATCGAGAGCCCGGCCTACGAGGCCGGCCCCTATTCCCCCTATACCGAGGGCCTCGTGGAGAAGTTCTGCCAGTGGTATCTGGGCCGGCTTTCCGCCACCGCCCTGCAGGACGCCGCATGACCGACGAGTCGCTTCCGCCGCTCTGGAACCCGGACACGGACGACACCCTCGTCTGTGTCGGCGTCCGGCGGGAGACCCATGACGTCCTGACCTTCGTACTGGCGGCGGACCCGCCCCGGCGCTTCGCCTTCCGGCCGGGCCAGTTCATGACCTATGCGCTGGAGATCGGTGGCGAGACGGTGAATCGTTGCTACACCCTCTCCTCCTCCCCCACCCGGCCGGACCGGATCAGTCTGACGGTGAAGGCCGTCCCCGGCGGGCCGGTGTCCAACTGGCTGCACGCGAACCTGACGCCCGGCGTGCGGCTGTCGGCGCTGGGGCCGATGGGGGATTTCCACTGGACGCCGCAGAGCGGGGCGAAACAGCTATTCCTGTCCGCGGGCAGCGGGATCACGCCGCTGATGTCCATGGCCCGCGCCGCCGTCGACCTGGCGGCGGAGGCCGACATCGCCTTCGTCCACTCCGCCCGCTCCCCCGCCGACCTGATCTTCCGGGACGAGCTCGCCCTGATGGGCCGGCAGGCGCCGGGGCTGAAGGTGACCCACATCTGCGAGGCCGATGCGCCGGCCGACCTCGGCGGCGAGCCCTGGGGCGGCTATCGGGGACGGCTGGACCTGGCCCGGCTGGCGCTGATCGTTCCGGATTTCCTGGAGCGGGAGGTCCATTGCTGCGGCCCCGCCCCCTACATGGCGAGCGTGCGCGGGATGCTGCAGGCGGCCGGCTTCGACATGGTCCGGTATCACGAGGAAAGCTTCGACTTCGCCGAGCTGTCCGGGGGCGAGACGGTTCAGGCGTCACATGAGAATGCGGGCGCAAGGGTCTGGAAGGTCGAATTCACCACCAGCCGCCGCACGATCGAGGTTCCCGCCGACCGCTTCGTGCTCGAGACCGCCAAGGCCGCGGGCATGCGCCTGCCCTCCTCCTGCACCAAGGGCATGTGCGGCACCTGCAAGTGCCGCCTGGTGTCGGGGACGGTGGAGATGACGCCGGCGGGCGGCATCCGACAGCGGGAGATCGACCAGGGCCTGATCCTGATCTGCTGCTCGAAACCCACCAGCGATCTGGTCATCGAGCGCTGAGCGGTCGGCGCTTGTCGGCGCCTTCGGTTCCATGCCAGCCTCCGCTGGAAACCATACGAGGATGCAGGATGACGACGGAACTGACTCTGCTGGTCTGGTCAGCCGGACTGACCCTCGCCCAGGCCATGCTGGCGGCTGTTGGCGGCAATCTGCAGAAGGGCCTGCCGGTGATGGCCGGCAACCGCGACGACCCGCCCCGCTTCAGCGGCTGGGTCGGCCGGGCCTATCGCGCCCATCGCAACATGCTGGAGAACGTGGTGCTGTTCGCCATCCTGGTGCTGGCGGCCCAGGCGGCGGGCCGGACCAATGGCCAGACCCGGCTGGGGGCCGAGCTGTTCTTCTGGGCGCGGGTCGCCTATGTCCCCTGCTACGTGATCGGCCTGCCCGGGGTGCGGTCGGCCGTGTGGTTCGTGTCGGCGGCGGGCCTCGCCATGATCTTCCTTCAGCTGGTCTGAGCCGGGCGGGCAAGGCGCGGCCCGAGAAGGTTGATCGCCAGCCCCCCGATGATCAGCCCCGCCGCGGCCAGCTTCCACAGGGGCAGAGGCTCCCCCAGCAGCAGGGCCGAGGCGCCCATGCCTGACACCGGGATCAGCAGGGCGAAGGGCGAGATGACGGCCGCCGGATAGCGGGCCAGCAGGAAGCCCCAGGCCCCGTAGCCGAACAGGGTGTTGCCGAGGGACTGCCACAGGATCACAGCCCAGGTGACCGGCGAGGCGTGGGCCACGCCCGCGGCCATGGCCGGCCAGCCCTCCATCACGAGGGCCACGGCGATCAGGGGCGGGACGGAGAACAGGCTCGACCAGACCACATAAGCCAGCGAGTTCACCCCCGGCGTGGCCCTCTGCACCGTATTGCCCAGCGCCCAGCACAGGGCGGCGACCAGGACGAGGCCGAGCCCGCCCGCCGTCGTGGCCGCATCGGTGTGGGTGAAGATCACCGCAAGCCCCGCTGCGCCCACCGCCAGCGCTCCCCACTGGACGCCGCGCAGCCGCTCCCGCGTCAGCCAGATGGCGAGGCCGATGGTCATGAACACCTGGCTCTGGATGACCAGGGAGGCGAGGCCGGGGGAGATCATGCCCCGCATGGCGATGTACAGAAGCCCGAACTGGCCAAGGCCGATCAGCACCCCATAGGCCGCCAGGTTGCGGATCGGGACGTCTGGCCGCTTGAGGAACAGGGCCGCCGGCGCGAAGGCCAGGGCGAAGCGCAGGGCGGCGAAGGTCAGGGGCGGTAGCTGGCCGAGGCCGATCTTGATGACCACGAAATTGGTGCCCCAGACCACGGTGACCGCCAGCGCCAGCAGGGCGTGGCGCAGGGACAGGGGCGCTGACGTCATGGGCGGGGCGCTCCTTGGGCTTACGCAACGGGCCGTAGCCATATCCGGAACGGGGTTCCCGCCTCAAGGGCGGGAATGACGGCTGATTTATATGTATTTTAAAAACAGTCGTCATTCCCGGGCGAAGACCCATGAGCCTTGATCCGGAATAAGCGCCACTTACTGACGGAGGTTCCCGCCTCAAGGGCGGGAATGACATGATTTTATGGATATATTTCAGTCGTCAATCCCGGGCGAAGACCCGGGAACCTCGGTCAGGATCACGCAAATCACACTCCGCGCAGCGCCGCATTGTCCGGATCATACGGGCAATCTGCAATCACCGTCGCCTTGTAGCGCTCGCCCAGGATGGTGATCTCCAGCTCGGT
>CAINOV010000323.1 GCA_903851655.1 uncultured Caulobacterales bacterium | reverse complement strand
CGTCCGCCGCGGCGCGGGCCGGGGGCGCCGGGTCCGGGATGGGGGCCATGGTCACGTCGGGCGGACGCAAGGGGTCCGGCTGCGGCGGCGGCGCGTCGGCCGCGGCGTCGGCTGCGGGCGGCGTCGGATCGGCGGCGGTGGTCTGGTTGGCGGGGGGCGGGGCGGGCGCGCCCAGCAGATCAGCGGACGGACTGGACTGGGCCGGATCCTGGGTGGGCTTGGGCACCGGCCGCTGATCGCAGGCGGTCAGCAGCAGGGCGAGGGCGATACATCCGCCCGCCAAGCCCGAGCCCGACCTCACCCACTCCACGCCAGGCGCCATTTGCACGCGTCCCCCCACAGACGGCGTTAGCAAAGCCTTAAGGCGGGGGAGAAATCAATCTCGATCCCGTGACAGGTTAAAACCTTTTCAGGCTTGCCGCATACAGCGCCACGGCGGCCGCCGACGCGACATTCAGGCTTTCAAAGCCCCCGGGCATGGGAATGTGCGCCAGAACGTCGCATTTCTCCGAAACCAGCCGGCGAAGGCCTTCGCCTTCCGAGCCCAGAATGAGCAATGTCGGTTCATCGCCGAGGGCGGCGTCCAGGCGCTCGGGCGCCTCGCCGGCCAGTCCGACGGCCCGCCAGCCCGCATCGCGCAGCTCCTCGATGGCCCGGCTGAGGTTGGTCACCTGGGCGCAGGGAATGCGTTCCAGGGCCCCGGCGGCGGCCTTGGCCAGGGCGCCGGCGAGGGGCGGCGCCCGCCGGTCCTGCAGAATCACGCCCCGGGCGCCGAACGCCGCGGCCGAGCGGAAGATCGCGCCCACATTCTGCGGATCGGTCACCTGATCCAGCATGATCAGCACGCCGCGGGGTTCGGCGGTGAAGGCGAACAGGTCGGCCGGCTCCAGCGGCGGGGTCTGGATCGCCACGCCCTGGTGCGACGCGCCCTGGGGCACGGCGGTGGCGATTTCCGCCGCCGTGGCGATCTCGACGATCAGGTCAATGCCCAGCGGTCGGCCGTCCTCGCCCCGTAACTGACTGATTTGCTTGGCCCGGTCCTCGGTCGCCAGCACTTTTTTCGGCGCCGGCCGCTCCGGATTGCGCAGGGCCGCCTCGACGGCGTGCCAGCCCCAGATCCACTGGTCCGGGTCGCCGCCGCCATATTTGCGGTGGGTTGGGTGGGGCGGTCGCGGGCCGCCCGGATGGGGGCCGCGGACGGAAGATGCGCCGGACCTGTTCCGGTCGTTGCGTTCCCGAAAAGACGACACTATAAGACGCGCTCCGATTTGGGGTCTTCGATTGCGCACGGGGTCTAGCACGCCGTTCCGCCGTCGGAGCTCTTTTTATTCTGGGCTCCCGGACGGCGTCAGCGCCGGTCAGGGTTGACCGGGAAACGGCGAAGACGCTCCCGATGGGGGCGGCCTTGTCCGTTGGAGGGGTGGCCGAGCGGTCAATGGCAGCAGACTGTAAATCTGCCGACGAATGTCTACGTTGGTTCGAATCCAACCCCCTCCACCATCTCACCCCGCCGCAGCGGTCCTTCGGACGGCTGCGGCGGGACGGGATGATCCTACGAACTCAGACGGCCGAACTCAGAAGACGGAAACCCGGAACCTCGAACCCAGAATACAAGGACGATCCAGCGCGGGTATAGCACAATGGTAGTGCAGCAGCCTTCCAAGCTGAGGATGCCGGTTCGATCCCGGCTACCCGCTCCAGTCCCGCCCACGCATTCGCCCAAGACTTCGCCGGTCCGTTGGCCGGTCCCCTTTCAACCCTGTACGTCGTCGCGAAGGTAAGCTCATGGCCAAGGAAAAGTTTGAACGTAACAAGCCGCATTGCAACATCGGCACGATTGGTCACGTGGACCATGGCAAGACGACGTTGACGGCGGCGATCACGATCACGCTCGCGAAGGCGGGCGGCGCGAAGGCGATGGCGTAT
>CAINOV010000322.1 GCA_903851655.1 uncultured Caulobacterales bacterium | reverse complement strand
GCCATGTACTGATCCAGGCTGCGGGGCAGGCAGATCACCACCCGGTCGCCGCGGATCACCCCGCGGCGGCGCAGGTGTCGCGCAAACTGGGACGCCCGCTGGCGAAGCTCGGCATAGGGCAGGGCGGTGCGGCGCACGCCGTCGGGATCACCCTCGGCCAGGCGCACAGCGATCCGCTCCGGAAAGCGGCCGGCGGTCTCGGCGAAAAGATCGTGCAGAAGCTCGTCCCGGAGATAGGGCGCGTCCGGATAGGGCGCCGCGGCCGGCAGGATGAGGGGGTGGGGATTGCCGGTCATGGGGCCACGCGAATCAGGAGGTCAGGCGAAACGGGAACAGCGCCACTCTTACCCTAAATTGCGTCCCGGGGCGGGCGTCCCGCCCGACGCCGGCGGCCGAGACGCAACCGGCGACGGAGGGGGCTCCGTCGCCGGGCGTCAGGATCGGCGCGGGCGGGGCCGCGAGGGGATCAGCCCGGAGTGTGGCGTTCGATCCGGGTTTCGGTGCGGTTCAGCCGGACCTGCTGACCGCGGGTTATGGCGCCGCCCTGACGGCGGGCCAGGCGCTGCTCCCGCAGCACGACCCGGCGGTTCTGCTCGTGGAGCCGATGGGCCTGTCGCGCGGAGATCTCGCCGTCGCGGCGGGCGTCTGCGATGCGATGGTTCTCGGCGGCGGCGCGACCCAGGACTTCGGCGCGGCGGGGGTGGGCGTCCTGGAACGGCGTCTCGGCGGAGGCGGAGGCGAGGCCGGCGCCCAGGGTGAGGGCGGCGAACAGGATGGCGGCGGTGGTCTTCAGGCGGTTCATGGCGGTTTCCAGTCTTGGCTCTGACCCCGTACGGGGCCTTTGGGGCTTGGCTCGGCGGAGGTCTCCTCAACCGATGACTGAGACTGACAGGCGGCGATTGAACGCGGTCTGAACCGATCTGTTCGGGGATCGTTCATCTGATGACGCCGGACCGCCGGGACTCGACCCGGACACGCGCCCGCGGCATTATGGTTAAGGGTGGGATCGGGAGATCGCGATGTCTGGTGGAATGAGATCCGGCGCAAGGCTCGTCAGCCGCGGCTTTTCCCAGTTCGCGGCGGCATGGTTCCTGAGCTTCGGTGTGACGCTCGTGGTCGTTTGCATCTCGGCCTTCCGGGCGCGGACCGATCTCTACGAGATCACGGACCGTGTGCTTCTGGGGGTCCTTGCGGTTCTGGCGTTGGGCTGGTTCCTGTCAGTGGCCCTCGCGCTGCTGGCGCCCCGGGCGTCGTCCGTCTCGAAAGCCGCCTATGTCCTGCTGGCGGGGCTGATGCTGCTGCCGCTGCTCTGGGCCCCGGTGCTGGGCGCGGTGGTCGGCGCCTGGCTGACGGGCGCGGCGATCGAGTATTCCGGCGTCTACGCCCAGTTCCGCATCCACGTGGCCCAGCTGCTATATCCGGTCAGCACCGGGGCCTTTCACCTGGACCTGGTGGACGTGGTCTGGAACGCGTTTCAGGTGGTCGCCACCATCATCGGCTTCCTCGCGTCCGTCGTCAGTCTGTGGCCGCTGGTCAGCCAGCAGCTGGGCCGGGCCGCGTCCTCGTCCGAGGCCTGACCCGGCGCCGGCCACGGGCGGTCAGCGGCCCTTCCAGACCGGATCCCGCTTCTGCACGAAGGCCAGCGGCCCCTCCCGGGCGTCCTCGCTGGTCATCACGATCCGGCCGGCGTCCCTCGACCGCTCCCGCATCTCGCCGTCGCTGAGCTCATTGGCGAGACGCGCCAGCTTGAGGCTCTCCCGCACGGACAGGGGGGCGTTGACCGCGATCGCCCGGGCCAGCGCGACGGCCCGCGCCCGGACCTGATCATTCGGGACCACGTGGTTGACCAGCCCGAAGCCATGGGCGCGGGCCACGTCCAGGGGCTCGCCGGTGGCGATCAGCTCCAGGGCGATGGCCCGGGGCAGGGCCCGGGGCAGGCGATGCACGCCGCCCGCCGCCGCGAACAGGCCGCGCTTCACCTCGGGCAGGCCGAAGCGGGCATCGTCGGAGGCCACGATCATGTCGCAGGCCAGGGCCAGTTCGCAGCCCCCCGCCAGCGCCGCTCCGGTGACGGCGGCGATCCAGGGCTTCACCTTCGGATGATCCACAAAGCCCGCGAACCCGCCATCCCGGGTGCCCAGCTGCGCGCCCCGGCCGGCGGACACCTCCGCCAGGTCGGCGCCGGCGCTGAACACGCCGGGGCTGGAGCTGGCCAGCACGGCGACGCGGATCTGCGGGTCGGACTCCACCCGCTTCACCAGATGGTCCAGGGCCTGGGCGACGGCGCCGTTGACGGCGTTTCGCTTGTCCGGACGGTTGAGGGTGATGACGGCGATGTGGCCGTCCACGCAGTCATAGAGCACGTCGGCGCCGACTCCGGCGGGAACGTCTGGGGTGTCTGAGGTCGTCATGGCGCTGCGTCTCCCGTGATCGCCGCCCCGCCGTTCGCGGCAATGTGATGAGCGCGCCGTTGGCGATGCGACGCGTTTGGTGCACGTTCGTTAACGGACTTGTTCGACTTCGCGCGGACGGCGCGCTCCGGTTTTCCGCCCCGCCCTCATCACCCTCACGGGAGGCCCGACATGGATCCGAACACCATCACGGACGAGCTTCACAACCCGGCGCGCGACCTGTGGATGCGCAGCGCCCGGGCGCAGGGTCTGGTCTGCCAGATCTGCCACGACCAGCCGGCCTACGAGGAACGGGACCAGTTCTTTGACACCGGCGTGTGTGTGCGCTGCGCCACCGACGCGACCATGGCCTCGCCGCTGACGGTCTAGAGCATCCGTCATCGGGGCGGCTGCGGGGGACGTCGGCCGCACCGGACTAGAGACCCAGCACCAGTTGCGCCATGATGTTGCGCTGTATCTCGTTCGATCCGCCATAGATGGTCGCCGCCCGGTTGTTGAGATAGCGGGCCATGGCCACGAGACTGTGGTCGGGACCCACAACTTCCACATTCGCGCCCGCCTGCCGCGCGTCTGGCTGGAACACTGCGGCGTAATGCTGCGCCGCCTCCACCGCCAGGGCGTCGAGGTGCTGCATCATCTCGGTGGACTGGGTCTTCAGCATGGACGAGGCCGGCCCGGGCGCGCGTCCCGACGCCAGCGCGCTCAGGACCCGGTGCTCGGTCATCTCGATGGCCTCCACCGCCACCTCCGCCTGCATCAGCCGGGAGACGAAATCCGGATCGTCGATGAGGCGGCCGCCGTCGCCGAGGGCCTCCGCCCGCGCCATGTCGCGGATCCGGGACAGCGACAGCCGAAGCCCCGCGGCCGCGCCGCCGCCGCGCTCGAACTCCAGCAGGTATTTGGCCACGGTCCAGCCCTGGTTCTCCTCGCCCAGACGCCCGGAGACGGGGACGCGGGCGTCATCGAAGAACACCTGGTTGACCTCGTGATCGCCGGCCAGGGTGATGATCGGCTTCACGCTGACGCCGGGGGTGTCCATGTCCAGCAGCAGGAAGGTGATGCCCGCCTGCGGCTTGCCGTCGAAGCGGGTGCGGACGAGGCAGAACATGCGGTTGGCGAAATGGGCGTGGGTGGTCCAGATCTTCGAGCCGTTCAGCACGTAGTCGTCCCCGTCCCGCACCGCTCGCAGCTGCAGCGACGCCAGGTCCGAGCCCGAGCCCGGCTCCGAATAGCCCTGGCACCAGTAGTCCTCGCCGGACAGGATCCGGGGCAGGTAGTGGGCCTTCTGCGCCGCCGTGCCGAAGCGCTGGATGCAGGGGCCCACCATCCGCAGGCCCATGGGCGAGAGGGCCGGCGCGCCGGCCAGGGCGCATTCCGAGGCGAAGATATGGCGCTGCATCTCCGTCCAGCCAGGGCCGCCGTGTTCCTTCGGCCAGGCCGGCGCGACCCAGCCCCTGGCGTGCAGGATCCGGTGCCACGGCAGGTTCCAGTCGCGATCGGTGAAGACGCTGGTGGTCCGGCGGCCCGCCTCCCGCAGCTCCGGGGTCAGCTCCGCCTCCAGGAAGGCCCGGACCTCATCGCGAAAGGCGCGATCCTCTGCGGACAGGTTGAGGTCCATTCCGGTCGCTCCCGATCTCAGCTCGGCGCATCCTAGACCCGGACGCTCCGGCGGCGCCAGACTGCCGCAGGGTCAGGCGCGCCGATCAGGGATGGGCTGCGCGATGGGCGGTCAGGCTGAAGCTGATCGCCACCTGGGCCGGGATCTGGTCGGTGGCGGCGAACTCGCCCTTGCCGACGCCGAACAAGGTGCGGTCGAGGACCGCGCGACCCCGGGCGACGGCGCGATCACCCTGGATATCCAGGGTGAAGCTCAGGCGCACCGGGTGGGACACGCCCTTCAGGGTCATCTGGCCGTCCGCAACCCAGGCCGCGCCGTCCCTGCGGAAGGCGCCGGCGTGGAACGTGGCCTTGGGGAACGACTGGACGTCCAGCCAGTCCTCCGTGGGCAGGGTGGAGTCCCGCTGCGGGTCGCCGGTGGCTGCGGAGGCCGGATTGACCGTCACCGTGAGGCTGGAGGCTTCGGGCGCATCCTCGGAGAAGCGGATGTCAGCGGTCCAGTCCTTGAACTGGCCCGTGACCGGCTGGCCGGACCAGGTGGTGGCGAAGTCCAGCCGCCCGCCCGGCTCGACGGTCCAGGGGGTCACGGCGTGCTTGACGACCGTCTGCGGCGCGGCGGGTGTCGGCGTGGCCGCCGAAGCCGCCACCGGAGCCGCCGCCGGCGTTGGAACCGGCGCCGCGCCCGGGGCCACCGGCGCGACCGTCGCCGGCGCGGGCGAGGGGGTCACGGCGGCCACGGCCGGATGGGCCGTCGCGCGGAAGATCAACTGGCCGCCGGCCAGGACGGCCAGCGCCGCCGCCCCTGCGGCCAGCGCCCGGGGATCGAACCAGGCGCCGGACCGGACGCCGGGAATCATCCGGGCGAGCGTCCCGTCACGATCAAACAGCTGGTGCTTGAGGGCCCCGCCCACATGCAGGGCCAGCAGCAGATAGGTGAACTTGGCCAGAAGCCCGTGACCGGCCTCGCCGAGCTTGCGCGCGACGGCCTTGGCCGGGGCGGCGAGGTCCGCCACGCCGGGAATGTGCGGCCAGGGAACGACGCCGTAGAGCAGGGTCGGGATATTGGTCTTCGACGCCGACACAATCAGCCAGCCGGTGAGCGGCAGGCCGATCATGATGAGATAGAACCCCAGATGGGTCAGATGGGCGAGGGTCCTCTCCCAGGACTTGAGATGGCCGGGCAGGGGCGGCGGCGGATTGGCCAGTCGCCAGCCGAGCCGCGCGAGGCTCAGCAGCAGGATGGTGATCCCGATGGACTTGTGCAGCTGGAACACCAGATAGGTCACCGCCGAATTGGCGTGATCGTCCATCCGCCAGCCCA
The DNA here is from genome assembly GCA_903851655.1 of uncultured Caulobacterales bacterium. GTDB lineage: Bacteria > Pseudomonadota > Alphaproteobacteria > Caulobacterales > Caulobacteraceae > CAIMFV01. Next base: position 6,259 of record CAINOV010000322.1, on the reverse strand, counting down.
GCATGATCTGGAACAGGATCGCCAGCGCGATCAGCCAGTGCAGCGCCACGGCGATCCCGGCGTAGCGGTCAGTCGGTCGTGTCATGGACGGCGCTCCGGGGCTCAGGTCTTGTAGAACTCGACTTCGATCTCGAAGTCCACCTCGTCTCCCACGACGGCCAGGTCGGTCCGGTTGCCGAAGTCCGACCGCTTGAGGCGCGCGGTGGCGGAAAAGCCCGTCCGGGTCCCGCCGATCAGGCCGGAGCCGACGCCGTTCCAGCGGACGTCCAGCACCAGGGGCCGCGTCACGCCGAGGAAGGTCAGCTCGCCCGCCACCTGGCCGGTCCCGTCCGGTCCCTGGGTCACGGCCGTCGACACGAAGGTGATCTTTGGATAGGCGCCCGCATTCAGCCAGCCGGCGCCCGTGGCCAGGGCCTGGCTGAACCCCGCCGAGCCCGTGTCGAGACTGGTCGGATCGACGGTGACGGTGATCCTGGTCTGGCCTGCCAGGGCCGGGTCGTAGCTGAAGGACGCGTCGAACCGGGTGAAGCGGAGGGTGTAGCGGGAAAAGCCCATGTGGCTGACCCGCGCCACCAGACTGGCGTGGGCCTTGTCCAGCACATAGTCGCCCGCGGGCAGGCGTTCGGGATCCCGGGAGGTCACGCCGGCGGCGCGCGCCGGTTGGACCATCAGGCAGGCGGCGAGGACCAGGACGGCCCAGACGAGACGATGCAAGGACGGTCTCCAGTCGGTAACGGACAGGGTCAGTCTTTGGGATATGGCGCCGCCGGGGGGCTGCGGCTAGGGTCGAGGTGGTCCGGCCCCCTGCGATCCGGAGCGGTGTTTACATCCCCTGCGGATTGTCGAATAGCTCGGGCGTCACAGAACCGAGGTCCTCCATGCGTCGCGCCGCCCTTGTCGCCCCCGTCCGCACCCCTGTCGGCAAGTTTCTCGGCGCCCTGCAGTCCGTTCCGGTGGAAACCCTCTGCGCGCTGGTGGTGAAGGAGGTCGTGGCCCGCAGCGGCGTGGATCCGTCCCGGATCGACGACGTGGTCTTCGCCCAGAGCTACATGAACGGGGAGACCCCCTGCACCGGACGCTGGGCTGCTCTGGCCGCCGGCCTCCCCATCGAGGTTCCCGGCGTGCAGCTGGACCGGCGCTGCGGCGGCGGGCTGCAGGCGATCGCCACCGCGGCGATGATGGTGCAGACCGGCGCGGCCGACGTGGTCATCGCCGGCGGGGTCGAGAGCATGAGCCGGGTGGAATACTACTCCCTGAACATGCGCGGCGGCGCCCGGGCCGGGTCGGTGACCCTCTATGACCGGCTGGAGCGCGGGCGGGAGCGGTCGCAGCCGGTGGAGCGGTTCGGCAAGATCTCCGGCATGATCGAGACGGCGGAGAACCTGGCCAAGGCCTATGGCGTCTCGCGGGAGGCCTCGGACCGCTACGCCGTGGCCAGCCAGCATCGCGCCGCCCAAGCCTGGGAGGCCGGCCGCTTCGCCGACGAACTGGTCACCGTGCCCGTGCCGGTGCGGGGCAAGCCGGACCTGATCTTCGACCGGGACGAGGGCGTACGTCCGGATGCGACCCTCGAAAGTCTCGCCCGCCTGCCGGCCCTGATGAAGGACGGGGTGGTGACCGCGGGCAATTCCAGCCAGCAGAACGACGCCGCCGCCGCGGTGCTGGTGGTGGCGGAGGACAAGCTGGCGGAGATGAATCTCACCCCCATGGGCTACATGGTGGGCTGGGCGGCGGCGGGCTGCGACCCTTCGATCATGGGCATCGGCCCGGTGCCGGCGGTGGAAAAGCTGTTCGCCCGGACAGGCATGGGCTGGAAGGACATCGGTCGGGTCGAGCTGAACGAGGCCTTCGCCACCCAGGTGCTGGCCGTCCTGCAGGGCTGGGGGTGGGCCGAGGACGACGACCGCCTGGCCGGCCTGAATGTGAATGGATCCGGCATATCCCTCGGGCATCCCATCGCTGCGACGGGCGTGCGGATCCTGGCGACGCTGCTGCATGAACTGCAGCGCAGCGATGTGCGCTACGGGCTCGAGACCATGTGCGTGGGCGGCGGGCAGGGCATGGCGGCGATCTTCGAAAAGGCCTGACGGCCGCCATCTGCCGCAGGCTCAGCCGGTGGCGAGCCACAGCTCCGCGTCGCCGGACCCGGCCGGGGACGGGCGCGCGGCCATTTCGCCGCCGAACCGCGCAAACACGGCCGGCAACTCGTCGGCCGCGCAGGGCTGGGAGATCAGGAAGCCCTGGATCTCCGTGCAGCCATAGCTCTTGACCATCTCCAGCTGGCGCTCGGTCTCCACGCCCTCCGCCGTGGTCTGCATGCCAAGGCTCGCGGCCATGCCGGCGATGGCCTTCACGATGGACACCGACTCCAGGCTCATGGACAGGTCGCTGACGAAGGACTTGTCGATCTTGATCTTGGTAAAGGGAAACTGGCGCAGATAGTTCAGGCTGGAGAAACCGGTGCCGAAGTCGTCCAGCGCCACCTGAACCCCCAGTTCCCGCAGCCGGAACAGCGTGGTCAGATTGGCCTCGTTGTTCTGCAGCAGCGTGCCTTCCGTGATTTCCAGCTCCAGCCGGTCGGGGCTGAGCCCGGCGTGGGCGAGGGCGGAGATCACCGTCCGGATCAGGTTCGGATCCTTGAACTGGGCGGGGGACATGTTCACCGCGACCTTCGTGCCGGCCGGCCATGTCGCCGCCTCCGCGCAGGCCTGGCGCAGGATCCACTCGCCGATCTGGTTGATGAGACCGATTTCCTCGGCGACGGGAATGAATTCCGCGGGCGACACGGCGCGGCCGTTGATGGACAGGCGCATCAGCGCTTCGCAGCCGGAAATCCGCCCCGACCTCACGTTCAGCTGGGGCTGGAACACGATGGCGAAACTGTCCTCGGCGAAGGCGCGGCGCAGATCCTGCTCCAGGGTGCGTCGGGCCCTGCGCCGCTCGTTCATCTCGCGCTCGAACACGCGATAGCCGCCGCGACCGGTCTGCTTGCAGCGGTAGAGCGCCATGTCGGCGTGCATCATCAGCTCATCGGCGGTGAGGCCGTCATGGGGCGCATAGGCGATGCCGACGCTGGCCCCGATGGAGATGGCGCGTCCGCTGAGATGGAAGGGCTGCCCCATCAGGGACACCACGCGGGTCGCCAGGTCCTCGGCGTCGGACTTGCAGACGAGGGCGGTCTGGACGATGGCGAACTCGTCGCCGCCGAGGCGGGCGACGGTGTCCTGGGCGCGGATGGCGCTCTTCAACCGCTCTGCGACCTCCATCAGGAGCTGGTCGCCGACCAGGTGGCCAAGGGTGTCGTTGACCTCCTTGAAGTGATCGAGGTCGATCCACAGCAGGGCCGCAGGCTCGCCGCCGGCGGCGGCGACGTCGAACGCCGCATTCAGCCGCGACCGGAAAAGAACACGATTGGGCAGTTCGGTCAGACTGTCATAATGGGCCAGACGCACGACCTGGGCCTCGGCCTCGCGGACATCGGTCACGTCTTCCGCCACGCCGATGACATAGCGCGGCGTCGCGTCCTCTCCGGCCACGCAGACATGGCGACCGCGCAGGGTCCGCGTCGCGCCGTCGGCGGTGACGATGGTCTCGTCCTCGAAGGTCACCGGCTGGCCGCTGGCAACGGCCTCGGCGTCGAGGCTGCGAAGCCGCGCCGCCGCCTCGGGGGTGTAGAAGTCCTCGTAGGTGCGACCCACGACGTCGTCCCGACGGATCCCGGTGATCCGTTCGGCGGCCTTGTTGATCAGCTCGAAGGTCCCGGTGCGGGCGTTGACCACGAACAGCAGGTTCGGAATGTTCTCGATGATCGAGGAGGTGAAGGCCCGCTCCAGATCGGCTTCCCGTTTGGCGCGGATCAGGTCGTCCTGCTCGGCGGCGCTGTGCCGCACCAGCTGCAGCAGGAGGGAGAGGAACACGCCGAAACCGGCGAGGGGCAGGATGATGCCGGTCGGCCCGAACTGCGCAAGGCCCGCCGCGGACGGAATCAGCAGGATGATCCAGCCATGTCCCACCATCGACAGGGCCATCAGCCGCCGGATCGAGCGCAGCTGGATCGCGGCCTGGACCAGACTTGCGCACCCCTGGATCAGGGCGAAGCTGCGCCCGAACTCCCCGCCATAACGCCAGAAATACAGGGTGATGGCGGAGTAGACCGCGCTGCACGTCAGGACCCACAGGCCGAGCAGCGTCACCTCTCCGGAGGACAGCGTATCGCGGCGACGCAGGCACGCCTGACCGATCTGGCGGTCCACGACGAAGCTTGCGAGGACGGTCCCGAACCACACGACGGGCGTCACACCGACGCTGACGAACTCGGCGCCCACGAGCAGGAACGCCGCCGCCGCCGCCCTGGCGCGCGCGGATTCCAGGCGCGCCGCCAGAGCCAGGCGGAGGGCTTCTCCATCACGCATCAATCGCGGCTCTACAGCGACCATACCCGTCCATCACAATCCTTGTCCTGAACGCTTACCAGCCTGCGATGAAGGAAGGGTTATTTATCGCAGTCCTATCCGCTGGTTAGCTCAAAAATGGACAGCTTTTGACAGGGTTAATACTATCTGAATACTGTGTCGAAATCACATCACAGTGGCAAGCCGGTACGCTTTACGACAGTTCTCATGGCGATGCTTGACGTGACACGGCTGACCCCCGGGATCCGGGTCAGCCGCTGGGCGTGTAGCCGCTCCAGATCATCCACGTCCCTGGCCACCATGCGCAGCAGATAGTCCGAGGATCCGGTCATCAGATAGCACTCCATCACCTCGGGGATCTGCGACACAGCGGCCTCGAAGGCGGTCAGCGCGGCCTGGGACTGGGTCGTGAGGCTGAGGGTGACGAACACGCTCATGGGCAGGCCGACGGATCCGGGATGGACCTTTGCCGCATAGCCTTCGATGACGCCGCGCTGTTCGAGCAGGCGAAGCCGGCGCAGGCAGGCGCTCTCCGACAGGTTCACCCGACGCGCCAGGTCCGCATTGGTGGATCTGCCATCCTTCTGCAGTTCTCTCAGGATGTTCCTGTCGTAATCATCAAGCATTGTCGCAGAACCTGTCGCTATCGGCCGGATTTGTGGTGAAAACCGCCACCCGTGATCCCTCCATTGCCGCAGTTTCGCCGAAAGCGCCAGCCAAAGCGGCGTAGGATCCCGACCATTCAAGATCCCGTCCGCTGCGGCGGGACGGCCCAGGGAGATCAGACATGCGCATTGGCGTTCCGAAAGAGATCAAGACCCTCGAAGACCGGGTCGGGCTGATCCCGGAAGTGGTGAAGGGCCTGGTCCTGCGCGGCCACGAGGTGGCGGTTGAGACCCTGGCCGGTCAGGGCATCGGCGCCTCGGACGCCGACTATGCGGCGGCCGGGGCCACTATCCTGCCGACGGCGGACGCGGTGTTCGACTTCGCGCAGATGATCGTCAAGGTGAAGGAGCCGCAGGCCGTCGAGGTCGCGCGGCTGAAGCCGCACCATGTGCTGTTCACCTATCTGCACCTGGCTGCTGACGTGCCGCAGACCCGCGGTCTGCAGGCCTCCGGCTGCACCGCCATCGCCTATGAGACCATTGTCGGCCGCGACGGGCGCCTGCCCCTGCTGACGCCCATGAGCCAGGTGGCCGGGCGGATGGCCGTGGATGTGGGCGTGTTGCTCATGCTCAAGCCCTGGGGTGGGCCGGGCGTGCTGCTGAGCGGCGTGCCAGGCGTCGCGCCGGGCAAGGTTGTGATCCTGGGCGGCGGGGTCTCCGGGACCGAAGCCGCGCGCATCGCCGTGGGCCAGGGCGCCGACGTGACGATCTTCGACATCGACCCGCACCGCCTTGCGGAACTGGACGCCCGCTTCGACGGCCGGGTGAAGACGGTCTTCTCGACCCGCGACGCGATCCTCAAGGCCGCCCGTGAGGCCGACCTGATCGTCGGCTGCGTGCTGATCCCGGGCGCTTCGGCGCCGAAGCTGATTACGCGGGCGGATCTGGCGCTGCTGAAGCCCGGCGTCATTCTGGTGGATGTGGCCATCGACCAGGGCGGTTGCTTCGAGACCAGCCGTCCCACCACCCATGCCGAGCCCACCTATCGGGTCGACGGCGTCCTGCACTACTGCGTGGCCAACATGCCCGGCGCGGCGGCAAGGACCTCCACCTACGCCCTGAACGCCGCGACCCAGCCCTATGTGATCGCGCTGGCCGACAAGGGGGTCGATCAGGCCTTCGCCGATGATCCGGGCTTCGCCCAGGGCCTGAATGTCAGGGCGGGACAGATCACCCATCCCG
>CAINOV010000321.1 GCA_903851655.1 uncultured Caulobacterales bacterium | reverse complement strand
ATACGCCATCGCCTTCGCGCCGCCCGCCTTCGCGAGCGTGATCGTGATCGCCGCCGTCAACGTCGTCTTGCCATGGTCCACGTGACCAATCGTGCCGATGTTGCAATGCGGCTTGTTACGTTCAAACTTTTCCTTGGCCATTTCTCAAGCTCCGGCCCCGCTCGGGGCCTCTAGACGGGTTGGGAGTTACGCGTATTTCTTGATGACTTCGTCGGCCACGTGTTGCGGGACCTGTTCGTAGTGGTCGTAGGTCATGGTGAACTGGGCCCGGCCCTGGCTCATGCCACGGAGGTTGTTCACATAACCAAACATGTTGGCGAGCGGCACATAAGCCGACACCACCTGGGCGTTACCGCGCTGGTCGGTGCCCTGGATCTGGCCGCGCCGGCTGTTCAGGTCGCCGATGACATCGCCCAGATATTCGTCCGGGGTCAGCACCTCGACCTTCATGATCGGCTCGAGCAGCTTGGGCGCGCCCTTCTCCCGCAGTTCACGGAAGGCGGCGCGGGCCGCGATTTCGAACGCCAGCACGCTGGAGTCCACATCGTGGTAGGCGCCATCGATCAGGGTCGCCTTGAAGTCGATCAGCGGGAACCCGGCCAGCAGACCGTTGTCCTTGGACGACTCGATGCCCTTGGTCACGCCGGGGATGTATTCCTTCGGCACGGCCCCGCCGACGATGGCGCTTTCGAACTGGTAGCCCGAACCCGGCTCGCCCGGCTCGAAGACGATCTTCACGCGGGCGAACTGGCCGGTGCCGCCGGTCTGCTTCTTGTGCGTGTAGTCGATCTCGACCTTCTTGCCGAGGCTTTCGCGGTAGGCCACCTGCGGCGCGCCGACATTGGCCTCGACCTTGTAGGTCCGGCGCAGGATGTCGACCTTGATGTCCAGGTGCAGTTCGCCCATCCCCTTGAGGATGGTCTGGCCGCTTTCCAGATCCGTCGAGACGGAGAAGGACGGATCCTCCGACGCCAGCTTCTGCAGGGCGACGCCCAGCTTTTCCTGGTCGGCCTTGGACTTGGGCTCGATGGCGATCTCGATCACCGGGGCCGGGAACTCCATCTTCTCGAGGATGACGGGGCTCTTCAGCGGGTCGCACAGGGTGTCCCCGGTGCGGGTGTCCTTCAGCCCGGCCAGGGCGACGATGTCGCCGGCATAGGCTTCCTTGATGTCTTCCCGGTTGTTGGAGTGCATCAGCAGCATGCGGCCGACGCGCTCGCGCTTCTCACGGGTGGAGTTCAAGAGGCCCATGCCGGTCTCGAGCTTGCCGGAGTAGATGCGGCAGAAGGTCAGCGAACCCACGAACGGGTCGTCCATGATCTTGAACGCCAGGACCGACAGGGGCTCGTCGTCCGAAGCCAGACGCACGACCTCCTCTTCGGTCTTGTAGTCGATGCCCTTGGTCGGCGGGATGTCCACCGGCGACGGCAGATAGGCCACCACGGCGTCGAGCAGGGGCTGAACGCCCTTGTTCTTGAAGGCCGAGCCACACAGGATCGGGTAGAAGGCGCCGGTCAGCACCGCCTTGCGGAGGCACTTCTGGATGACTTCGAAGGACGGCTCCTCGCCGCTCAGATAGGCTTCCATGGCCTCGTCGTCGAGT
>CAINOV010000320.1 GCA_903851655.1 uncultured Caulobacterales bacterium | reverse complement strand
CGAGGGCGGGAATGACGACTGTCAAAAATACAAAACGCAATAAGTCAGCTGTCATTCCCGGGCGAAGACCCGGGAACCTCGGTCCGGACCAGCCCCCCTCTTCCCTCCCGCCCCACGCTCGGCTAGCCATGCGGCAACCACATCGAGGGAAACGTCCACATGACCGCCCACCGCATCACCGACCACCTGTTCTCGCTGGAGGGCCGCACCGCCCTGATCACCGGCGGCAGCCGCGGCATCGGCCGCATGATCGCCCAGGGCTTTGTGGAGATGGGGGCGAAGGTCTACATCTCCTCCCGCAAGGCCGAGGCCTGCTTCAAGACCGCGGAGGAGTTGTCCGCCTTCGGGACCTGCATCGCGCTCCCCGGCGACGTGTCCTCCATGGCCGGGGTCGCGGCCCTGGCCGACGCCTACAAGGCCCGCGAGCCGACCCTCGACATCCTGGTGAACAACGCCGGCGCCGCCTGGCGGGCGGAGTTCGACGCCTTCCCGGAAAAGGGCTGGGACAAGGTGATGGACGTGAACGTGAAGGGCGTCTTCTTCCTGACCCAGAGCCTGGCGAACCCCCTGCGCGGGGCGGCGAAGGCGGCGGGACGTCCGGCCAAGGTGATCAATGTGGCCTCCGTCGACGGCCTGACCGTGAACGGGGACGAGACCTATTCCTACGGCGCCTCCAAGGCCGCTGTGATCATGCTGACCCGGCGCATGGCGCTGAAGCTGGCCAAGGACCAGGTGATGGTCTCGGCCATCTGCCCCGGCGCCTTCCCCTCGGAGATGAACCTCGCCGCCCGGGACCATGCGGACGCCCTGGCCGGCGTGATCCCGTCGGGCCGGGTGGGCGTGGCCGACGACATGGCCGGAACCGCCCTCTATCTCGCCTCCCGGGCCGGGGACTATGTCACCGGGACCACGGTGGCGGTGGATGGCGGGGTGACCCTGGTCACCGTCTCCGCCTCCATGGACGACTGAGCCCGGGTGATCTGCGGCCTGATCCTGGCGGGGGGACGGTCCTCGCGGTTCGGTTCGGAAAAGGCCGTCGCGCCCCATCTGGGCCGGCCGCTGATCGCCCCGGTGCGGGATGCGCTGGCCCCCTGCGCCGCCGTGGCGGTCAGCGCCCGGGACGACAGCGGGGCGGCGGCCTGGGCGGCGGCCCAGGGGCTGGAGGCGCTGCCCGATCCCCCCGGCGCCCCCGACGGCCCCCTGAGCGGCCTGCGGGAGGGCCTGCGCTGGGCGCGGCGGCGGGGCGCGCCCCTGCTGGCCACGGCGCCCTGCGACACGCCGCGGCTGCCGCCGGACCTGGTCCCCCGCCTGGCCGCGGCCCTGCCCCCCGGCGCCGGCGGGGCCATGGCGGAGACCGCGGACGGCCTGCAGCCCCTGGTCGCGCTCTGGCGGGTCGGGCCCGGGCTGGCGGCGCTGGAGCGGCTCATGCAGGGGGGCGGCCATCCCCCGGTGCGGGACCTGCTGGCCGCGGTGGGCGGGGTGCGGGTCCGCTTCGAGCCGGCCTGGCTGTTCGCCAATGTGAACACCCCCGAAGACCTGGGCTGAGCCGGCGGGCCCGAGGTTAACCCTGCGCCCGGTCGTCACGCGGACGGCGTTGCGCCCCAGGTGTATTCAGTTGAACTTACTCATAGTTGACGTAAATATTCATTATCATCGATTTCCAAAAGAGAGTTGAATTCGAAATGTTAATTCATCGAGGTCTAGTGTAGCTGCAGATGATATCTGTTATGCTGCGCTGGATGTTTTGCGCTTCGGCCGCGAAGGATCCGCGCGTGGGATGGGGCGCGCCATGGGGCGAGTTGCGGTTTCGATCTGGGTCGGGTTGGTGGTGATCGCCACCGGGGTGGCGGCGGAGCCGTCCCAGCGCGCCGCGCCGATGACGGCCGATGCGATCATCGCCTCGATCTCGGCCCGGGTGAGACCCACCTACATCAAGGATGTGCGGGATTTCGGGCGAGCGGCCCTGAACCTCAGCGGGCAGGAGCGGCTCCGGCGATTGTTCCTGGTTGAAAACGAGATCGGCGATATCGATGACACGGAGACGCCGGAATGGAACGCCCGCCTGAAGGCCGTCGCCACTCAGGACCACGACAGGCGCTACATGCGCCTGGCCGACGCCGAGGCGGTCCGGCTCTCGGCGACGGAGTACGGCGCCGAAATCCGCCAGCTGCTCCAGCAGTTTTCGAATGATCCGGACTGGTTCGTACGGATCTACGCCCTGCAGATGGCGGCCAATCATATTGCCGTCACGGGCCGTCCGGACACGGCCTTGAAGCTGATCGACAAGGCCCGGGCCCAGGTTCCGGCGGGCGATCCTGACGCGCGGCGGGCGCTGAACATCCTGTCGAAGACCCGGGCCTATGTCCTGTCGCTGATGGGCGATACGACCGGCGTGCTCACGGCCATGACAGAGGCGGAGTTCCAGTACCGGCTGCCGGAGGGCCCGATCGGCGCGATCGACACGCTGAACACCTTGCTCCTCGAGGGCGTGAACGTGAACGACGAGCGCATGTCGCGATCGGCCTACGCCACCTTGAGCCGCATGGTTCCCGTGGGCGACAATATCGGCCTTGCGGTCCAGACTCTCCGGAGCTGCCAGAGGATCGAGGAGACCTTCGGCACGCCGGAACGGGTGCTGTCATGCGGGCGGGGGCTGGACTGGCCGCGGGTTCTGGCCGGATCTCCGGATCGGGATCAGGCTGAGTTCCTGGTCGCAAGTCGGGGGCTTGCCTATGCTCAGATCGGTCGGACGCAGGCGGCCGAACAGGATGCGGCGCAGCTGAGGGAACTGGCGCGGACGGGGGTGAAGATGTCCGACATTCCCGTGGCGCTGCGCCTCGACGCCTGGCTGTCCGCCCGGAACGGTCATGCGGTCGAAGCCGTCCAGACCCTCGACACCTATTGGCGTGGAGAGATGGCGGCCAAGAAGAGCGCCTTCCGCAATATCGTTCCCGAACTCACCGGCGCCCTGCAGCGGGATCTCGACCTCGCCCGCCGCAATGAACAGCAGCAGTCCACCATCATCCTGTTCCAGTGGGGCATGGGCGCCGTCGCGGCCCTGATCTGCGCGGCGGCCCTCGCCATCCTGATCTGGCAGAGGCGGCTGAATGCGGCGCTCAGCCTCGCCCGGCAGAGGGCGGAGGAGGTGAACGCCCTCAAATCCCAGTTCCTGGCCAATGTGAGCCACGAGGTGCGCACGCCCCTGAACGGGGTGCTGGGGATGATCCAGGCCATGGCCGCCGACGAGCTGAACCCCGTGCAGCGGGAGCGGCTGGAGGTGCTGCGCGGCTCCAGCCGGGGGATGCTGACCATCCTCAACGACCTGCTGGATCTCGCCAAGATCGAGGCGGGGAAGCTGACCCTGGAAAGCGTGGAGTTCGACCTGGCGGCGGTGGCCGAGGGCTCGCGCCACGCCTTCTGGGCGGCGGCCGAGGCCAAGGGCCTGGCGCTCGAGCTGACGG
>CAINOV010000319.1 GCA_903851655.1 uncultured Caulobacterales bacterium | reverse complement strand
GGAAAGCTGATCGATACGCCGGGGGCGGACCCGGGCCACCGCATTTCCACGGGCTTGCGGTCCGATGCGCTGAAGGCGACGGGAACGCCGTCGATCGACAAGGTGGCCGCGCCCGTCGCGGTTTCAATCTCGACCGGTTCCACCCAGAAGCGGACATTGGGCCGGATGTCGCCCGGCTGGAACAGTTTCCGGCTCAGCTTGTCGGCGTCCTGCAGCGCGCGCACGGTCGTGGGCTGAAGCCCGATCGACTGGCCGGCCGGGGTCGGCGCCCAGCTTCGGCCGCTGGTGTCGATCATGCCGCTGAGATTGGCTTGCACGAACTGGTCCAGCAGGCCCTGCGGCCGGAGCAACCGGCTGAGATCATCCAGGGAGACGTCGTGCATATCATCCGTGAACGGAAAGCCCTGCTTCAGGATCGAGGCGCACTGACCGCCCAGGCCCGCGGCATAGGTCTGTTGCAGGTTCGACTTCATCCGCTGATTGAGCTCTGTCGCCGAGGCTTTGACAAATCCCGTGAACAGGTCACGCACCTTCGGCGGCAGGACGGTCGTCACCTGATCGAGCTTCGCTGTCGCTTCCATGGCGGCGCTGGTCTTGGTGCGCTGGAGGTTGGGATCCGCGAGGCCGGAGGCGGCCTTGGCCGACAAGGTGGCGTCTCCCGTCGCGGCCAGCGCCTGCAGGGCGGTTTCGAGGGGGGAGGGACCCTGGGCCGGGTTCATGTTCTGCAGCCACTGGAAGTGGGCGATGACATCGTCCAGCGGTCCCGGCGGTCCAGCCGGGGCGGCGCCGTTGTTATAGACGGATCCGATCATCCCGATGTTCTGAACGCCGCGATAGATGCTGCGGGAAAAGAGGCCGGCGACCCGCGCCGCGCCGGCTGCGCCGCCTGCGCTGCGGGTCGACATTTCCGGCGGCAGGAGATTGGTCTCCGAACCGAGGGCGTTGATCAGCAGCTTCACGGGGGACGGTGGCTGGGTCGCGATCTGGATCCGCTCCGCGGCATTGTGCTGCGGGCTGATCGCAATATCGTCGATAAAGCTGTCCCACTGGTGCGTGAAGTCCTTGAGGTAGGCGATCAGGATCTCGTCCTTGATCCGTCCCGCCTCTGCGGCGGAAGTGGCCAAGTTCTGCGTGGGGCCGGGTTTATCGGTCTCGACCCAGGCCTCATCTAGCGACTGGCTTGCGATCTTGGCGATGGTCGGCGCCACCGTGCTGAAAAAGGCTTGACGCCGATACATGCCGGGAACGCCCAGCGAGATCGATTTGCCGGACTTCCGCAGGAAAAGACCGGAATTGCCGACCGAAGGGACGTCCGTCAGGCTGAATGGCGGCAGCTGGGCCAGCGCTGGGTCCGAAAGCATCCGGGAATAGGCGCGTTCGCCGGCGCCCAGCGAGCGGATCTGAACCCGCGCAGCGGCGATCAGATCGCGATCCAGCGGCGGCGCGGTGACCGGGCCGGACAGGAGCGCCTCAAGATGCTTCTGCAGCGCGGCGCGGGTGGGATCATCCTCGGCGCGAGCGAAGCGGCCTTGCCACTCGTTGCTGAACCAGCTTTCGATCTGGTCCTTGTTCAGCGGCGCGCCGGCGCTGCGCCCCAGCATCAGATAGACCCGCAGGAGGCCATAGATCTGCTGCCGGCGGTCCTCGTCGCCCCCATGCTGCAGGGCCGCCCGGATCTGATCTTCAAGGTCCAGGATGAGCCGCGGCAGCATCCACCGGTTCAGCGCATTCTGGTAGGCGCCGTCCGCCTGCACCCGCAGCGCATGCGTCCGGCTCATTCCAAGGGTGAACCCGAAGGGTTGCAGGGACGCTGGCGCGGTTGAAGCGAACGGCAATGACCGCGCCTGATCCAGCATGGGCAGGACTTCGGTCAGGTCGGAATCGGACACATCGCCGCCGCCGAGGGACTGGACGGTATGGCTGAGATGGTCGGAGCGGGCCTGCAACTGATGAATGAGCCCGAGCGCATTTACATAGCTGACAGTCCAGACGATCAGGGCGAGGGCCAGCACAAGGGCGCCG
>CAINOV010000318.1 GCA_903851655.1 uncultured Caulobacterales bacterium | reverse complement strand
GCGGTCGATGAAATCCCGGTCGTGGCTGACCAGGATCAGGGTGCCGTCATAGTCCTCGAGCATGGTTTCCAGGAGGTCCAGGGTCTCGATGTCCAGGTCGTTGGTGGGTTCGTCCAGCACCAGCAGGTTGGCGGGCTTGGTCAGGGCTCGGGCCAGCAGCAGGCGGTTGCGCTCCCCGCCCGACAGGCTGGCCACGGGCTGGCGGATCTGGCTTTCCTTGAACATGAAGGACTTGGCGAAGGCGGCCACATGCATGGGCTGGCCCCGGACCATGACCTGGTCGCCGCCGGTGGGGGTCAGCGCGTCCCACACGGTGTCCGTGGGCTTCAGATCCTCCCGGGCCTGGTCGAGATAGGCGGTCTGCAGGCCGGTGCCCAGGGTGACCTCGCCCGCATCGGCACCCAGTTCCCCCAGCAAAAGCTTGACCAGGGTGGTTTTCCCCGCCCCGTTGGGTCCGACCACGGCCAGCCGGTCGCCGCGGAGGATGCGCAGGGACAGGTCCTTGACGATGGTGCGGTCGCCAAAGGCCTTGGACAGGCCCTTCACCTCCACCACCCGCTTGCCGGACACGTTGCCGCTGTCCAGCACCAGCTCCATGCCCCGGGTCTGGTCGCGCATCAGCGTTTCCTTCTGGGCGCGCATGGCGTCCAGCTGGCGGGCGCGGCCCTCGTTGCGGGTCCGGCGGGCGGTGATGGAGCGATAGAAGGTGTAGGTCTCCCGCTCGATGGCCTTGGTCAGGCGGCGGAAGGCTTCCTCCTCCTCCGCCTCGACCTTCTCGGCCCAGGGTTCGAAGGCGGCAAAGCCCTGGTCGAACACCCGGACCTTTCGGTGGGCGAGCCAGAAGCAGCGGTCCGTGACCCGGTTGAGGAAGGCCCGGTCGTGGCTGACCACCAGCAGGGCTGCGCCACTGTCGGCGATCTCCTTTTCGAGGGTCTCGATGGCGAAGACGTCCAGGTGGTTGGTGGGCTCGTCCAGCAGCAAGAGGTCCGGCTTTTCGGCGAAGGCGCGGGCCAGGGCCGTGCGGCGGATCTCGCCCCCGGACAGGCCCTTCGTGCCCTTGGCCCCGTCGAGGCCAAAGGTGGAGAGGGCGCTCTGTCCCTCCCAGTCCTCGGCGCCGCCGGCGGTGACGTGATCGAGGAGGGTGGCGCCGGTGATCTCCGGCTCCTGCGGCACATAGACCATGCGCAGTCCGGGCTGCAGGAACCGCTCGCCGGAGTCCGGGGCGAAGGCGCCGGTCAGGATGCGCATCAGGGTCGACTTGCCCGCGCCGTTGCGGCCCACCAGCGCCGCCCGCTGCCGGGGCTCCAGCGCAATGTCCACGCCCTCGAACATCTGCACCGGCCCGTCGGACAGCTGCACGTCGCGGAGCGCAATCAGCGGCGGCCGGCCCGAGGAGCGGGTCGGCGTCGATGCGGAGGTCTTGGCGGGGGGCTTGCTCACACAGGGGTCTTTCAACGGGCGGAAGGCCGTCAGATAGGGCATTCCCGGTCCGAACCAAAGCGGGAACGGGCAGTGGCCGCGGGTCCGGGCGCTTTTCCCGCTTGCCAGCCGCGCGGACTGTGGCCAAGCCTTGGGGGATTCCACCGGAGCCCGCCCCATGGCCTTGCGACGCCTGCTGCCCTTCGTCCTGCTCGCCACCCTCGCCGCCTGCGGTCAGAAGCCCGCCGCGAAGGCTGATCCGGACCTGACCACCATCCGCTTCGCCACGGACTGGAAGGCGGAGGCCGAGCACGGGGGCTTCTACGAGGCGGTGGCCACCGGCGAATACGCCAAGCGCGGCCTGGACGTGAAGATCCTGCAGGGCGGGCCCAGCTCCAACGTGCCGCAGCTGCTGGCGTCCGGCGCTGCGGACATGGGGATCGGCTCCAACAGCTTCGTGGCGTTGAGCCTTGCGGAGGAGCACGTGCCGGTGAAGGCCGTGATGGCCGCCATGCAGAAGGACCCCTGGGTGCTGATGGCTCACCCCGATGCGGGCGTGAACAGCCTTGCCGACATGAAGGGCCATCCGATGCTGCTGTCCGACGCCTCCCTCACCGGGGTCTGGGTGTGGCTGAAGGCGAAGTTCGGCCTGACCGACGACCAGGTGCGCAAGTACACCTTCAATTCCGGACCCTTCATCCAGAACAGGGCGGCGATCCAGCAGGGATACGTGACCAGCGAACCCTATACGATCGAGAAGGAGGGCCGCTTCAAACCCAAGGTGTTCGTCCTCTCCGACGAGGGCTATCCCGGCTATGCGGACCTGGTGCTGGTTCCCGACGCGCTGATCGCGAAGAACCCCAAGGCCGTGCAGGCCTTTGTCGAGGCCACGGCGGCGGGCTGGAAGGCCTATCTGCACGGGGATGCGCGCCCGGCGGACGCCCTGATCCTGAAGGACAATCCGGAAATGACCCAGGATGTCCTGGATCAGGCCCGGGAGAAGATGCGCGCCTACGAGATCGTCGACGGCAAGGCCTCGCCGCCCATCGGCGCCATGACCGACGCCCGCTGGCAGGCCCTGTCGGAAGTAATGGCCAAGGCCGGGGTGCTGAAGCCGGGAACCGACATCAAGACTGCGTACACCCTCCAGTTCGCACCGAAGTGACGATCCGGCCCCCTCTCAGCCAGGGCGGCTGAACAGCAGGGCCAGCTCCGCCGGATCGGCGTCCTCGGCCCGCCACAGCATGCGGCAGCCCACGGCGGCGGCGTCGGGATAGACGTCGGGCTTTTCCGTGGACACCAGGGCCGCGGCCACGTCCGGCCGGGCGCGGCAGGCGTCGATCATCCGCTTGCAGACCGTCTCCTGCAGGTCCAGATGCCCGGAGGCTAGGATTTCCGCCGCCGCGGCGCGCAGGAAGTCGTAGTCGGTGGTCTGGGAGATGTCGTCCGCCGCCGCCTCGCCCCGGATGGCCAGGCTGACGTTCAGGATCAGCCGCTGCGGCGCCTCCCGCTCGAAGGCGTGGATGCCGATGCGAGCGGAGACCGCGTGGTCGCGCAGGAAGAGGGCGTACATTCTGTCTTTCCTCAGGTTTCGCCGCGGACCAGGAACATCACATCCCGGCTCTGGGGGGTCAGGTGCTGGCCGCCGTCCACATACAGGGTCTCGCCGGTGGCGAGCGCGCCGGAGGCGGCGAGCACCGCGGCCTCCGCCAGGTCCTCCGGGCTCGTCCGTCGGCGGAGCAGGTTCAGGGTAGAGGAGCGGGCATATTCCTCATCGGTCTGGTCGCCGCTCGGCAGCATCAGGCCCGGCGCCAGGCAGATCACCCGGGTTCGGTCGCCAAATGCCATGGCCTGCATCCGCGCCGCCTCCGCCAGCGCCGCCTTTGAGGCGGTATAGCTGAAATAATCCGGGTTCGGATTGGCCAGCTTCTGGTCGAGGATGTGGATCACCACGCCCCCCTCCGTTGCGGCGTGGAGGGCGGCGGCCAGCCGGGCAGGGGCCAGCGCATTCACCGCGGTCGAGGTCAGCCAGCCCTCCGTCTGCGGATCAAGGGCGGTGTCCGGCTCGAACACCGAGGCGGAATTGACCAGCACGCCGAGATCCGGGGCCAGCTTCAGGGCCGCGGGGATCAGGCCGGCCACAGCGGCCGGGTCGGCCAGGTCGGCGCCGATCACATGCGCCTCGCCCCCCGCGGCGCGGATCTCCCGCTGCAGGGCGACGGCGGCGGTGTCGGCCTGGCGGTAGTGGATCACCACGGCCCGGCCCTCGGCGGCGAACCGGCGGACCAGGGCGGCGCCGACCCGCAGGGCGCCCCCTGTCACCAGCACTGCGCGGCGCTTGGCCATCCGTATCCCCATCCGCTCCACACCCTCAGAGGTCGACAAATGCGCATGAATATGGTCTAGCGCCAGCCGCCAGCCTCACCCCTCCGTCGATTTTCCTGGGCCGACCCATGCCTGTCATCACCATTTCCCGCCGTTTCGAGTGGGACGCCGCCCACCGCATCCCGGGACACGAGGGGGCCTGCAAGGCGATTCACGGCCACCGCTACGTGGCCGAGGTGGAGGTCAGCGGCCCGCAGATGGACGCGCTGGGCCGCATCGTCGACTTCGGCGTGCTGAAGACCGTGGTGGGCGCCTGGATCGACGCGAACTTCGACCACACGGCCGTGTTCAGCCGCGCCGACCCGCAGGTGGCCGCCATCGCCGAGCTGAACGCCGCCATGGGCCGCCCGGTCTACTGGCTGGACGGTGCGCCGACGGCCGAGGGGCTGGTGGCGGAACTGGCGCGGATCATCCCGGACCTGCTGGCCCCGCACGGCATCGCGCTGGAGGCGATCAAGCTCTGGGAAACGCCCAATTGCTGGGCCCTGTGGCGCCGCAGCTAGGCCTCAACCGGCGCTGAGATCGTCCCCGGCCAGAGCGCGCTCGATCAGGGCGATGGTGCGGTCGAGGCCGTAGATGGCGGCGAAGGAGCCGAACCGCGGCCCCTGGGTCTGGCCCAGCAGCACCTCGTACAGGGCCTGGAACCAGGCGCGCAGGGGCTCGAAGCCGGCGTCCTTGCCTGCGGCGTAGACCTCGTTCTGGATCACTTCGCCGTCCATCGTATCGGCGGGCAGGGCGCGGAAGCGGGCCACCAGATCGACCATGGCCGACCGCTCCATGTCGGTGGGCGCGCGGTAGGTCTTGGTCGGCCGGACGAAGTCCTCGTAATAGGCCAGCGCATAGCCCGCCAGCTTGTCCAGCAGGGGCTGGGTCGCAGGCGTCGCCCCGGGAACATAGCGGGACAGGAAGCCCCACAGGATGTCTGTGTCCGAGGCGTTGGCCGCGCTGACCAGGTTCAGCATCAGGCCGAAGCTAACCGGCGACCCGCCCGCCGGCGGCGCGCCGTCATGGATGTGCCAGACCGGGTTGTCGAGCCGGGCGGCCGGGTCTTCCTTGGCGTAATTGTCGAGAAAGGTCAGGTACTCGTCCACCGCCCGGGGGATGACGTCGAAATAGAGCTTCTTGGCCACCCGGGGCTTCTGGAAATTGTAGAGGGACAGGCTCTCCTGCGGGGCGTACTTCAGCCACTGCTCGACGCTGATGCCGTTGCCCTTGGACTTGGAGATCTTCTCCCCCTTGTCGTCCAGGAACAGCTCATAGACGAACTGCAGGGGCGGCTCCGCCCCCAGGATGCGGCAGATCCTCGAATAGACCGGCCCATTGGTCTGGTGATCCTTGCCGAACATCTCGAAATCCACGCCCAGCGCCGCCCAGCGCATGCCGAAGTCCGGCTTCCACTGCAGCTTCACCCGACCGCCGGTCACCGGAACCGTGACCTCGGTCCCGTCCTCGTCGTCGAAGGTGATCGTGCCCGCCGCCGGGTCCGTGGCCTTCATCGGCACATAGAGCACCCGGCCGGTGGAGGGAGAGATGGGCAGGAAGGGGCTGTAGGTGGCCCGCCGCTCCGGCCCCAGAGTCGGCAGCATCACCGCCATGATCTGGTCGTAGCGCTCCAGCGCCCGGCGGAGCGTCGCGTCATAGACGCCGGACCGGTAGAGCTCGGTGGCCGAGCGGAAGCTGTAGTCGAAGCCGAAGCTGTCGAGGAAGCCCCGCAGGCGGGAGTTGTTGTGCTGGGCGAAGCCGTCGTGCGTGCCGAAGGGGTCGGGCACGTCGGTCAGGGGCTTCTGCAGATAGGGCGCCAGGGCCTCCGGGTTCGGCACATTGTCCGGCACCTTGCGCATACCGTCCATGTCGTCGCTGACGCACAGCATCACCGTCGGGATCGCATCCTCGGTCAGGGCGCGGAAGGCGTTGCGCACCATGGTGGTGCGGACCACCTCGCCGAAGGTGCCGATATGCGGCAGGCCCGACGGACCGTAGCCGGTCTCGAAGGTGACCGGATGGGCGGTCAGGGCCGGAAACCGCGCCACGGCGTCGCTCACGGCGCCCGCAGCGAGAAGGGCCGTCGCCGTCTCCCGCTCTGCAGGATCGGACAGCCGCACGGAGACGATCCGCGCCAGCAGGGCGCGCGCCTGTTCGAAGGGCCAGGAGCGGGCGTCCCGGGCGAGGGTGGAAAGACCTTGCAACATGGTCTGCGGGTTAGAGCGGGACGGACCCCGGGTCAATCTTGCTGTGCGCCGCCGGCCGTGCTGTGATCCCGCCCAGACACGAAAAACGACAAGGCTGGGAGGCCGCTCATGAAGTTCATCGCCCCACTCCTGCTCGCGGGGAGCCTTCTGGCGGCGCCCCTGATGGCGATCGCCCAGACCGCCGTCGATCCGGCGGTGCTGGCGCCGATCAAGCAGCTCAACGAGGGCTTCAACACCAACGCCGCCGCCAAGATCGCCGGCGCCCACGTGGCCAGCCCCGTCATCCTCGACGAGTTCGCTCCCTATGCCTGGTCGGGTCCGACGGCGATCATGGGCTGGGGCGGCGACTTCGCGAAGTTCGCGGCCGCCAAGGGCGTGCTCGGCGGCGTGGTGCAGATCAATGACCCCTCCGTCGCCGAGGTCACCGGCGACCATGCCTATGTGGTGGCGCCCAGCGTCATCACCTTCAAGACCCGGGACGGCCAGATCAAGAACGCCGGATCCTTCACCTTCGCCCTGGTGAAGACGGCGGACGGCTGGAAGATCCAGTCCTGGGCCTACAGCCGCGGCGCCGCCCTGCCCTAGGAGGGCCTAGACCCGGCGGAAGCGGCGGGACTGGCGGGCCATCAGGGCCAGGGCCCAGTCGTCGGGCAGGACCTTGGCCAGGGCGGCGATGGCCTTGTTGGGGGAGCCGCTGACCGAGACGGCGCGGTTGGCCTCCGCCGCCTCGTAGCCGATCTCGGCCACCTCGTCAGCGCCCAGCCAGAGCCAGCCGGGCAGGCCGGTCATGGTCTCCCGCGTGCCGTTGACGTCGTGGAACTCCGAATAGGTGAAACCGGGGCAGAGGGCGGTGACGTGCACGCCCGTCCCTTGCGTCTCCAGATGCAGGCTCTGGGAAAAGCGGACCAGCAACGCCTTGACCGCGCCGTAGAGGGTATGGCCGGCGGATCCCGGCACCAGGCCCGCGAGGGAGGCCACGTTCACGATCCGGCCGAACCGCCGCTCCACCATGCCGGGCAGGACCTTGTGCGCCAGCTCCGCCGGGGCGACGGTCATCACCTGAAGGAAGGCCTGCTGGTCGGCCCAGCTGGTCTGCACATAGGACCCGGCCAGCCCATAGCCGGCGTTGTTGATCAGCGCGTCCACGTCGCGGCCCTCCGCGGCGACGGCGGCGAGCAGCTTGTCCACCGCCCCGACCTCCGCCAGGTCCGCCGCCGCCACAAACGCCTCGACCCCGTGGCGCAGGCGGATTTCCGAGGCCAGAAGCTCCAGCCGGTCGGTGCGGCGGGCGGTGAGGAACACGTCGTAGCCGTGGCTGGCGTAGACGTGGGCGAAGGCCTTTCCGATCCCGGCCGAGGCGCCGGTGACGAGACAGAGACGACGGGTCATGCAGGCTCCTTGGCGACGCCGCAGGGTCTGCAGCGTCGCCGCGGAGATTGGCCGGTCGCGCCGCCCTGTCAAGCCGGGGGCGTCAAGCGGGGGGGCGTCAGGCCGGGGCCGTCAGACTCAGGCCTTGCCGCGGCCCCAGCGCAGGGCGGCGTCCGCGACCCGGGCGCCGAACAGCTCGGCGGTCTTCTTGTCCCCGGCGCCGGGGGTGACGTCGGGCGCGGCGTTTTCGGACTGGGTCATCAGCCCCAGGGACGAGCCGAGACGGTTGACCCCGTCGATGCCGGCGTCGCCGGTGGCCGCGCCGGGCATCAGGCCAGTGGAGACCCAGACCATGCCGTGCTGCGCGGCGAGCACCGAGAAATACTCCAGGGTCGACAGCTTGTCCCCGGACAGGCTGAGGGAATTGGTGAAGCCTGCGGCGATCTTGTCCTTCCAGCCATGGGTGAACCAGACCTTCGAGGTGGCGTCGGCAAAGGCTTTGAACGGCGCCGACGGGCCGCCCATATAGGTGGGCGCGCCGAAGATCACGGCGTCCGCCTCGGTGATCGCGGCCAGGACCGGATCCATGTCCTGGTCCGCGCCGGTGATGCGCAGAAGGCGGGCCTCGGCCCCGGCGCCGGTCACGCCCTTGGCCACATGCTCGGCGACCACGGCGGTGTGGCCGTAGCCGGAATGATAAACGATGGCGACGGTGGTCATGGGTCTCTCCATGGGTGCGGGCGAAGGCCCGGCTCAATTCTAAAACCGCAACAGTTGCGGTTCCAGATATCTGGGGGCCGCGTCTCGGGGTTCAAGGCCGCAGCTGCGGGAAAATCGGTCAGCCCTCGCCGAGCAGCTCCGCCACGGTGATCCCGTCCAGCCGTTCCGACGCGGCCTGGTCCGCGGCGGCGATGGCGCGGGACACCTGACGGGGGATGCGCTGTCCCACCGGACAGCCTTCGGCCCCCGGCGGCGGGCAGCCCAGATGGGCGAAGCCGTGGACGGCCTTCAGCACCTCTCCCAGCCGGATCTCCTGCGGCGGGCGGAGCAGCCAGGCGCCCCCGGACGCGCCGGTGCGGGTCCCGATCAGTCCGGCGCGGGCCAGCATCGCCGTGACGCGGCGCACGACGACGGGGTTGGTGGCCATCGACGCCGCGAGGGCCGCGCTGGACACCGCCTGCTCGGGCGCATAGGCCCGCATGTGCGCCAGATAGGCCAGCGCATGGGCGGCGACGGGGAATCGTTGGCTGTCAGACATCTCTTCTTCACATGATACCGACGGAAGACTTAATCCCTTCGCCCTATCATTCAATGGACAAGCGGGGCCTGTCCTTTCCCGCCGCAATGTGAGCAGCATTGAACAGGGCGAAAAAAGGGAGTATCCCGCGCCGCCTTTGCTGTCCGGCTGCGACTCCCATTCCGGGGGTGGGACCCGCGGGAAATCGCCAGGCGTGTCCTGGTTTCGGAGGATTTTCATGGCTGCCAAGCCCTCTGGCGCTGCTTCGGTCGAGGTCGCGCCTGCTGTGGACGCCACGCAACCGGGCGGAGCCGCGGCGGAGCCTTGCGCGCCCTCGCAGGAGGCCGCTCCCAGCCACGGGGACGGGCACGGACACGGGACCGCGGGCAAGGCCGGCGGGCTGTTCAACCCGGCGGTGCTCAGCCTGGCCCTGGGATCGGTGGGGGTGGTCTTCGGCGACATCGGCACCAGCCCGCTCTACGCCTTCCAGGCCGCCATGGTGCAGGCGGCCAAGGACCGGATGACGGACGCCTCGATCCTGGGCGTGGTCTCCATGGCCCTGTGGGCGCTGTTCCTGGTGGTGACCGTCAAGTACGTGCTGTTCGTCATGCGCGCCGACAACAAGGGCGAGGGCGGCGTGCTGTCCCTGATGGCCCTGGCCGGGCGCGCGCTGGGTCAGCGGACCCGGCTGGTGTTCGTGCTCGGCGTGGTCGGCGCGGCCCTGTTTTACGGGGACAGCATCATCACCCCGGCCATCTCGGTGCTCGGCGCGTTCCAGGGCCTGCATGACGTGCCCGGTCTGGCCAACCTGGCCAGTCCGAAGATCATCACCTTCGCGTCATTCTTCATCCTGATCGGTCTGTTCCTGATCCAGTCCCGGGGCACGGCCAGCGTCGCGCGGCTGTTCGGGCCGGTGATGGTGGTGTGGTTCTTCGCCATCGCCCTGCTGGGGGTCGCGCACATCGCCGACTCGCCCAAGGTGTTCATGGCGCTGAGCCCGCATTTCGCAGTGGATTTCCTGATCCATCACGGGATCGTCGGCCTGCTGGTGCTGGGCTCGGTGTTCCTGACGGTCACCGGGGCCGAGGCCCTGTACGCCGACATGGGCCACTTCGGCCGCTGGCCGATCCAGGCCTCCTGGCTGTTCCTGGTGCTGCCGGCTCTGGCGCTCAACTATCTGGGGCAGGGCGCCTACGCCCTGCACGCCCTGGCCCAGTCCCGGGCCCTGCACGTGGCCTTCGAGAGCCAGGATTGGTTCTTCGTCATGTGTCCGCCGGCCTTCCGGCTGGTTCTGGTGGTGCTGGCGGTGTTCGCCTCGGCCATCGCCAGCCAGGCGGTGATCACCGGCGCCTATTCCCTGTCGCAGCAGGCGATCCAGCTGGGGCTGCTGCCGCGGATGGACGTGCGCCGGACCTCCGAGACCCAGTCGGGCCAGATCTATATTCCCCAGATCAACGGCCTGCTGATGCTGGGGGTCCTGGCGCTGGTGCTGGTGTTCCAGAATTCGGACAACCTGTCGGACGCCTACGGCCTGGCGGTGACCGGAACCATGCTGGTGACCACCATTCTCGCCTATATCGTCATCCGCCACATGTGGGGCTGGAGCCGGTGGATGGGCTGGGCCCTGTGCGCGCCCCTGATCAGCCTGGACTGCGTGTTCCTTTTCGCCAACGGGCTGAAGATCGCCACCGGCGGCTGGCTGCCCCTGACCCTGGGCGGCATCCTGTTCGCGATCATCGCCACCTGGGTCCGGGGAACCCAGATCCTGACGGACAAGACCCGTCGGGACTCGGTGCCCCTGACCGACCTGATCGACATGCTCCGGGCCCGGGCGCCGCACCGGGTGCCGGGCACGGCCATCTTCCTCACCTCCGACCCCGACGTGGCGCCGGTGGCGCTGATGCACAATCTGAAGCACAACAAGGTGCTGCACGAGAAGAACATCATCCTGACGGTGCTGACGGCAGAGACGCCGCGGGTGCCCGAAAGCGACCGCATCCGGATCGAGCCGGTGAGCGACGACTTCAAGAAGCTCGTCATCACCTATGGCTTCATGGAAAGCCCGAACGTGCCCAAGGCGCTGGGCCTGTGCCGCAGGCACGGCCTGAAGTTCGACATCATGGCCACGTCCTTCTTCCTCGGGCGCCGGTCGGTGGTGCCGTCGGCCCAGTCGGGCATGCCCATGTGGCAGGACAAGATCTACATCTTCCTGATGCGCAACGCCGCCAATCCCACCGACTTCTTCCGCATCCCGCCGGGACGGGTGGTGGAGCTGGGCGCCCAGGTCACGGTCTGAGGGGGCCGGCCCTGCGTCAGGCGGCCAGGCCGATGGCGCTCATCAGCCCGCGAACCTGTTCGAACTGCTGCGGCGACGCGGCGAGGGCGGAGCGGACCTCCGGCGCGCGCAGCTGACGCAGCACCTCGGCCTTGGCCCGGTCAGCGCATGGACCCAGCGGCGCAGTGTCGCCCGAGGCCATGCGCAGCAGGATCACCAGCCTCTGGACCACCGGGGCCGGAGACCGGGCGATGGCCTGGACCAGCTTCACGTCCGCCTCGATCAGGCCGCCGATCTCGCCGATCTTGGTGATCGAACTCAGGGCGTCGCCCTCGGTCAGGCCGGCCTTGCGCAGGGAGCGCTGCAGGTCGGCCAGGGTGGTCAGCTTGGCGATGGGGGATTCCGTCGCCGAGCGCAGCTCCCGCTCGAACTTCAGGGCGCCGACGATGGACGCCACCCAGCGGGCGGCCTCGCGCTTGTTGCTGGTCCCGGTGACATTGTCGGCCAGGCGGACCAGGGCCGCAGCCTCGGCCAGGGCGGTGGGAGAGGACTTCAGGAAGCTGTTGACGAAATCTGCGGTCACCAGGCTCTTGGAGCGCTCCGTGACGGCGGCCTCCACGTCCTCGAGACTGACCAGCCGGCCGGAGGCGGCCGACAGGATCATGGCCAGGGCGCGCAGGATGTGGATCTCGCCCTGGGCGTCGTCGGGCCGCAGGCGACGGGGACCGGACAGCTCGTGGATCACCCGCTTGATCACCGTCATCCGCACGGTCATGAAGGCGTCGCCGGCGAGGTGGGCGCCGAGGCGCGCGGTCTGGCCCTCCAGCCGCGGAATCAGGGTGGGGATCTGCGAGTCGGCGCGGGCTACGGCCTCCACCACGTCATCGGCGGCGAGGCGCACCATGGCCCCCAGCTGCGCCCCCAGATCCGTGGCCGGGCTGAGAAAGGCGGTCATGGCCGGCCGGGAGCTCAGCATCTCCGTCAGCACCTGCTCCAGCACGAAGAAGGCGATGGCGCGGGGCTTGCCCATGGCCGGCGCCGCGTCCGCCAGGTCCAGCAGCCGCCCCAGCTTGTCCGGCCAGTTGGTCGCCCCCCCAAGATAGTGGGCGACGCCCCCGCCGAGCAGATAGCTCCGGTCCGGATGGTCCTGCAGCGAGGTCAGCACGGCGGCGAAGGTCTGCGGCGTGATCTGGGCGAAGGTCTTCTTGCGGCCGTCCTTGACCACCCGCTCGATCGCCTGTTCCACCAGGGTCTGGAACCCGCGGATCAGCTGGTGCACCGAAATGCCCCGGGCCTGGGCCTCGGGAATGGCGATCTTCTGGATGGCGTGCTGGATCTCCACGCCGGACGCGTCCAGCTGCTCCACCAGGTCCGGACGGTGCAGCAGCTCGAAGGCGGTCACGGTCTTGCGTCGCAGCCAGCCGTCCAGCAGGCGGTTGATGACATCCCGGGCATGCACCGTGTAAAGGTCCGCCGGGGCGACGCAGAGCGGCGTTTCGTCCTCCAGCCGGGGACGTTTCGCCTTGACGATCTCGACCATCCCGTCGGACAGGATCACACTGGAGCGGTATCCGCGGGTCTCCTCGTCCAGGGTTTCCTTGGTCACCCGGACGGCGACGGCCTTGCGGCCGGTCATCAGCTCCTTGGCCATTTCGAGACAGGACTGCCGGTCCTCGCTGGCGAGGTGCAGACTCCAACCCTCGGCGGCGTTTCGCCGAATGAAGAGTTCGAAATGGACCTGAGCGTTTGACATGGTCTCCAGACAGTCGCCGAATTGGCTTAAATGCGACTTAATCCCCCATCACGTCGATGATTGTGGCAACGATGGTCCTGACAAGGTCCACTGGCGGCCCCTCAGACGACCTCCCGAGACGGCGAGCATATGGCGAAGATCACACTTGTAGACGACGACGAGAACATTGTGGCCTCGGTGTCCCTGGCGCTGGAAAGCCACGGTCACGAAGTGATGTCTTATTATGACGGCGCGTCCGGTCTGGCGGCGCTGGAGTCGGATCCGCCGGATCTGGCGATCCTCGACGTCAAGATGCCCCGGATGGACGGGATGGAGCTGCTGCGCCGCCTGCGCCAGACCTCCGCCATTCCGGTGATCATGCTCACCTCGAAGGACGAGGAGATCGACGAGATCCTCGGCTTCAACCTCGGGGCGGACGACTACATCCACAAGCCGTTCTCCCAGCGCCTGCTGATCGAACGGGTGAAGGCCGTCCTGCGCCGCGCGCGGCCCGAGGATGCGGAGGACCAGCTGGAGCTGGGCGGGGCCGCCGGTCCGGCGGCGGCGGCGGCGGCGGCCTCCAAGGCCCTGAAGCGGGGCAAGCTGACCCTGGACCCCGCCCGCCACGACTGCCTGTGGGACGGCAAGCCGGTGAAGCTGACCGTCACGGAATTCCTGCTGCTGCAGTCCCTGGCCCAGCGGCCGGGCTTCGTGAAGAGCCGGGACAACCTGATGGACGCCGCCTATGACGATCAGGTCTATGTGGACGACCGGACGATCGACAGTCACGTGAAGCGGATGCGCAAGAAGTTCCGTCAGGTCGACAACGAATTCGACGCGATCGAGACCCTGTATGGCGTTGGCTACCGATATCGGGAATCCTGAGTCCGCACGGCCTCAGGCGCGGGGCCGCAGGGCCGCCGACCGTATTCCCCTGACGGGGTCGCGGCTGGGGCGCCTGATCCTGCTGCTGAATCTGCTGGGCATGGTGGTGCTGATCGCCGGCGCCCTGGTGTTCAACGAGTTCCGCCGCGGTCTGGTGACCGCCCGGCTGGACAGCCTGACCACCCAGAGCCAGCTGCTCTCCTACGCCATTGTCAACGCCGCCACGGAGGGCGAGCCCGAGCCGCGGCTGAACCCGGATCTGGCCGTGCCCGTCCTGACCCTGCTCGGCCTGCCCGCGTCGGAGCGGGCGCGCCTCTATGACGCCAGCGGCAAGCTGCTGGCCGACACCGACCTGATCGCCGACCGGGTGCTGGAGCGCAAGCTCAAGCCCGCCCGGGCGCCGGGCGTCCCATGGCTGCAGGGGCCGGACAGCGAGACCCGCCGCGCCGCCGCCGCCCACGCCGCGGAGCAGGCGGAGGTGCGCGAGGCGCTGGCCGGGCGCAAGGTCGCCCATGTCCGCGAGTCCGAGACCGGCGGGCGGCTGGTCAGCGTCTCGATCCCGATCCAGAACGTGCAGCGGGTGCTCGGCGTGCTGACCGTGGAGGCGGGCGGCGTCGACGAGATCGTGGCGGCCCAGCGGATGACCATGGCGCCCTTCATCCTGATCGCCATCTTCGTCATGCTGGTGTCCGCCGTGCTGCTGGATCGGCTGGTGGCGCGCCCGGTCCTGCGCCTCGCCCGGGCGGCGGACAGCGTCCGCCTGGCCCGCGCCCGGGCCATGTCCCTGCCGGACCTGGCCTCGCGCCGGGACGAGCTCGGCGACCTCACCCGGTCCCTCGAGAGCATGACCGAAACCCTCTCGGGGCGGCTGGACGCCATCGACCGGTTCGCGGCGGACGTGGCGCACGAGATCAAGAACCCCCTGACCTCCATCCGCTCGGCGGTGGAGACGCTGGAGATGGCGCCGCCGGACTCCCCCATCCGCACCCGGCTGATGGGAATTCTCAAGTCCGACGTCCGCCGCATGGACCGGCTGATCACGGACATCTCCAACGCGTCCCGCATCGATGCGGAACTGTCCCGGGAGGCGCCGCGCGCGGTGGCGTTGGACCGGCTGTTGACGGACATTGTCGGGACCTACGCCCTGGAGACGACCAGCGAGGCGCCCGGCGTCAGCCTGGAGCTGCCCACCGGCGGCGACGCCGTGCAGATCAGCGGTCGGGAGACCCCCTTCGGCCAGGTGTTCCGCAACCTGATCGACAACGCCCGCAGCTTCAGTCCCCCCGGCGGCGGCGTCCGCGTCCGCCTGACCCGGGAGCCTGCGGACCGCGCGGGCCGCACCGCCGCCGTGGTGCGGGTCGAGGATGACGGACCCGGCATTCCCGCCGAGAACCTGGAAACGATCTTCGAGCGGTTCTACACCGCTCGCCCTCGGGGCCAGGCCTTTGGCGGCAATTCGGGCCTCGGACTTTCCATCGCCCGCCAGATCGTCGAGGCCCATGGGGGCCGGATCAAGGCGGAGAACCGGCTGGGCCCTGACGGCGCCGTGCTGGGCGCGCGGTTCACCGTCACGTTCCCGGAACGGCGCACGTGACCCCCTCCGCGCCGGTGCTGCACGCGACCCTTCTGGCGCGGCTGAACCAGGGCGACTGGCGCGGCGTCCTGCTCCGCGGTCCGTCCGGCGTGGGCAAGAGCGATCTGGCCCTGCGGATGATCGCGGACGGCTGGTGGCTGGTGGCCGATGACCGGGTCCTGGTATGGAGCGATGGCGGCCGCATCTACGGCCGCGCGCCGACGGCCCTGGCGGGCCTGCTGGAGCATCGCGGCCAGGGGGTGGCGTCCCAGGACCGATGGCGCGCCTGGTCGCAAATCCACCTCTGCATCGACTGCCTGGCGCCCGGCGACGATCTGGAGCGGGTTCCGGATCCGGGCGTCCTCACGGTCCTGGGCACGCCCCTGCCGCTGGCGCGCGTGGCGCCCCGCGAGGCGTCCGCCGTTTGGCGCGTCAATCACCTTGCCGCCCTGCCGTAACGTCCCTGTTTGACAGACCGGATATCCGGCGTATCAAAGCACCGGAACGGAACCTTGGGGATGGGGCTCCGGAACGGGTGGGGGATGTCCTCCCAGAGGAAGGTATGATCGGTCTTGTGATCGTCACCCACGGACGCCTCGCGGAAGAGTTCGTGGCGGCCATGGAGCATGTGGTCGGCTCTCAGTCACAGCTGGTCGCCATTTCGATCGGTGCGGACGATGACATGGAGCGTCGCCGCGGCGACATCGTGCGCGCGGCCCTGTCGGTCAACACCGGGGAGGGCGTGATCCTGCTCACCGACATGTTCGGGGGCACGCCGTCGAACCTCGCCATATCGGTGATGGACGAGACCCAGGCCGAGGTGATCGCCGGGCTCAACCTGCCGATGCTCATCAAGCTGGCCAGCGTCCGGGGGCGGGAGCCCCTGTCCGTCTGCGTGGCCGCCGCCCAGGACGCCGGGCGCAAGTACATCAGCGTCGCATCCTATGTGCTGTCGGGGGAGAAATGACCGACGTCCGCGTGGCGCGCGAGGTGGAGATCATCAACGAGCGGGGCCTGCACGCCCGCGCGTCGGCCAAGTTCGTCAAGACCGCCGCCCAGTTCGACGCCGAGATCAAGGTCAGCCGCGAGGGTCAGACCGTCGACGCCCAGTCGATCATGGGGCTGATGATGCTGGCCGCCGGCATCGGCTCCTCCATCGAGATCTCCGCCGAAGGGCCCGAGGCCGAGAGTGCGGTCGAGGCCCTGGTCCAGCTGATCAACGACCGATTTCACGAAGAACGCTGAGACGCCAGTCCGGCGGATCGGCGCACACCACCGCCGACACCGTGCCGTTCAGCCGCAGGGTGTCCGCGACGATCCCGTAATTGTCCACCGTCACCGGGCGACCCTCCGCCCCGACCGGGAGCGGGATCCGGGCCGCCGTCAGGGCCTTGCGCAGGCTGTCGAGGGGCCGGGCGAGCCATACGCCCCGGCGCGGCGCCTCCTTCACGGTGACGCCCACCAGCCGTCCGGCCTCGTCCAGCACCGGGGCGCCGGCCACGGACATCAGCCCGCTGCCCACGGCGTCCCCCAGACCATCGGTCCGGCCGGTTTCCGCATAGACGTCCGCGCCGGCGGCACCGGTCCGGTCGGACAGCTTCTTGCCGGTCAGCTCACCCGGTCCCTGGCGCGGAAAGCCGGGGGCGAAGGCGCGCTCCGCCGGGGCGAGGCCGTGATCGCCCAGGGGCAGGGCGGGGGCCCCGGCGGTGGTGGTCAGCACCGCCAGCCCGGCGACCGCGCCGCCGACGACCCGGGCGGGCAGGCCCCGGAGCGGCGTGGCCATGATCATGGGCGCCTGACAGCCCGCCACTACGCCGGCCTCCGTGACCCAGACGCCGCGATCCGACACCGACGCCGCCGCGCCGCGCACCAGCCGCAGCCGGTCCCGGGGCGGGGTGCGCAGGGCCATGAAGTCGATCTGCGTCAGGTCCGCCAGGGCCTGGGCGTTGGGGGGCAGGGGAGCCACCGCCGGCGCGTCGTGATGGCTGCGCAGATTGAGGGCCAGAACGGCGACCAGCGCCGTGGCCAGGGGAAAGATCACGACGGGCGGCGGAAGGCGCATCGCCGGCTCAGAGGGCCAGGGCGGAACTGAACAGCCAGGCCGTCGCCAGTCGCGCCGCCCCCAGCAGCACCGCGGCGGACACGTCCGCCGTATCCCGCACCCGTCCGCTCAGACCGGCCAGGACGAGGTCGGTGAGGGCGAACAGGGTCAGCTGCACCAGTCCGGCGACCCCGCTCCAGGCGGCCATGTCCACCCAGCCATTGGCGGCGGTCAGCGCCCGCGCCAGGGGCAGGGCCAGCGCAAACAGGGTCGCGCCGTACAGAACGGCCGAGCCCTGGTTGCCGTCCCGGATCTGGCCGATCTCCTGCCCGCGGGAGCAGACCGTGTAGACGAAGGCCCAGATCACGAACGCCGCCAGCCCGATGCCCAGATGCGCCAGGAGGATCGGAAATCCCGCGACGAATGCAATGATTTCCGGAGGGGTGGACATCAACGACCTCGAACCTGTCATCTACGCGACAGGCCGGACGGCATCACAGGGGTCGAAACGGCGCAAGCCTCCTCCCCAAAGAGGCGTGAATTCATATGGTTAATCCCGGATCGGACGGATCCGGCGGTCCGGTCAGCCCAGGGGGCGGTCCAGCAGACGCTCCAGGATCCGGATCGGCGCCTTGTCCGGCGCGGCCATGCCGGACGGGGGAAGGAGGAAGGTCTGCTCGAAGGCGTGCTGCCCGGCCATGGCGGCGTGCAGCACGCTGTCCGTATAGACGATCCAGCTGGCGCCGGCGGGCAGGAACACCTCGCTCTGTGGCGTCGTGGACTGGAACCCGGCGTCCAGCTTGCCCAGGTCGTGCAGCTGGAGCATGGCGGCGTCGTAGGGCGTGCGGCGGCCCTTGGTGATCTTCAGGGCCTGCATCGCGGCGGCGGCCAGGGGCGCCGGGCCGGGCTTCAGCCGCGGCAGGAAGTCCCGGGCGAAGGCCTCGAAGTCCTGCTCGCCCAGGCGCCAGTGCCGGGCCCGTCCCTCCGGATTGACATTGGTGAAGACCCGCAGGATCCGCCGACCCTGGTTGGGGTTGGCGGGAAAGGCGTCCACGTGCAGCAGCCGGTCGTCCTTGCGCGGGCTCAGCGCCCGGACGGACACCTCCCCCGGCCGGAAGCTGGCGCGCTTCTGTTCCGCGGTCCGCAGATATCCCGGCGCCACCTGCTGCAGCAGCGTCCGGGCGAAGTCCGCATACCGCGCCACCATCGCCCGGCAGCGGTCGAGCGCCTCGCCCTCCAGGCCCACCCCGTTGAGGCGGCCAGTGGCCGGATCATAGCTGACATTCTTGGACTCGCCGGAAAAGATCGCAGGATCGATCAGCGACATTTCGTCCGGCTGGAGGGGAAACGGCGTGTCCCGCAGCAGGATCAAAGCCCCGTCCTCGAGGGCGGCGGTCAGCCGGTCGGGATCGTCGCCGATCCGCGCTTCGAGCACCTGTGCCATGGGGTCTCCGTCCGTCCTGATCCCGATCCGGCGGGTCATACACCCGGCGGTGGGGGATTACATCAGTTTCAGGATCAGATCCTCGAGCACCTTGTCGACGCCCAGCGCCATGCGGCGGGCGGCCTCGTAGATCTCCACAAAGGCCTGGCGGCGCGGGACGACGCCTTCGACCCGGGATTCCGGCAGGATCGACGGGGTGAGGATTTCCAGGGCCCGGCCGTCCGGGCGGCAGATCAGGATTTCGGGATCCGCATGTTCCGGGTCGCCGGAGCCCTCGCCGATCTCGACGATGAACTCCCCCACATGGACCTGATACCGCCCCTCATGCTCCGTCGTGATCCAGGTCAGGCCCTGAACCAGGGACTTGGCGTGCAGGCGCTCCACAAAGATCGCGTCGCGGGTCCGGTCGAGGGCGTGCATGGGTCGGCGGCTCCGGTGAAGTCGGGGACAATCTAGTCGCGGGCGTCAGGCGCACAAGGGGATTCGCGTCGTGCGGCCTGCGGCGTTTCGTTGCTGGCTGGGTCCGAGCTTGGAATATGCGCCCCAGGGGATTACCTGTTGGTCAATCCCGCGGCGAGGTTCGCGCGAAAGGACACCATGTCGACTGAAAGCCGGATCGCTCGGGGCCTGAAGTTCGGTCTGCAGCGCAAATGCCCCAATTGCGGCCAGGGCCACCTGTTCAGCGGATATCTGAAGGTGCGCCCGACCTGCGACGTGTGCGGCCACAACAATGGCGCCTACCGCGCCGATGACGCGCCGCCGTATTTCACCATCCTGATCGTCGGGCACCTGATCGTGGCGCCGCTGCTGGCCTTCGGCTTCATCATCACCTGGCCGGCGGACCGGGTGCTGGAGGTGACCCTGCCGTCCCTGGTGATCCTGACCCTCTTGATCCTGCCCCTGGTGAAGGGCGCCGTGCTCGGCTTCCACTGGGCGGCGGATGTGGGCGCGCCGGTCGAGCCGACGCGCCCCTGATCCGGCGCGTTATTTCCGCTCCGTCGCCGTCGCGTCGCGCACGGCCTTGAACTCAGACCCCGGCTGCCAGGTCGCCCAGCGGCGGCTGTCGGCCAGGTCACGGCCCAGGCGGTAGATCAGCCCGTCATCGATCGCCTGGCCCCGCAGGTCCCAGTCCGCCCGCCACTCGTCGGCGGGCTGGTGATAGCGATGGACCACATAGTCCAGCTCCGCGGCGCGGCCCGCCGCCTCACCCCCGGCATAGAGGTCGTTTCCGGCGTTCACCGACACGGCGGGCACGCCGCGCTTGGCCAGGGGGAAGTGGTCCGAGCGGAAGAAGTGGCCGGCCTCGGGCACGGCGTCGGGGCTGAACCGCCGGCCCTCGGCGACCGCGGCGGCGGCGATGTCGTCCTGCAGGCTCAGCTTGCCATTGCCAGAGGTCGAGATGTCCCGCGCCGGCCCGTGGGTGGACAGGCCGTCCCGGTTGAACACCGCCACCGTCCGGGCCAGCGGATACAGGGGATGGGAGGCGTAGTATTCCGAGCCCAGCAGGCCCTTTTCCTCGGCGGTGAAGGCGATGAAGCCGACGGTCCGCTCCGTCCGGGGCTGGGCGGCGAACACCCGCGCCAGTTCCAGCAGGGAGGCGATCCCCCCGGCGTTGTCCACGGCGCCGTTGTAGATCCGGTCGCCCTTGGCGTCCGGCAGGCCGATCCCCAGGTGGTCCCAATGGGCGGAATAGAAGACGTACTCGTCCGGATGGGTCCGTCCCGGCAGCACGGCCACCACATTGTGCGAGACGATGGTGCTGGCCTTGACCGGGAAGTGCGCGCTGAACCGTTCGGCCCCCAAGGTCACCGGGTGGAAGTCCGCGGTCTGGGCCCGGGCCTTCTCCGCCTCGAAATCGAGGCCTGCCCGGCGGAACAGGTCCACGGCCTGGTCCCGCTGGATCCAGCCCTCCAGCAGGGGGTGGGCCTTGCGCGGCGTGGGGCGGACCACGTCGAACTGTGGCGCCGAGTTCGAGTTCTTTACCGTCGCCCAGCCATAGGAGGCGGGTCCGGTCTCGTGCACGATCAGCATGCCGACCGCGCCCTGCCGCGCGGCTTCCTCGTACTTGTAGGTCCAGCGGCCATAATAGGTCATGGCCTTGCCGTCGAACCTGCCGGTGGTGGGATGGCCCGGCGGGGTCTCGTAGTCCGGGTCGTTGATCAGGACCACGGCGATCTTGCCCCTCAGGTCCACGCCCTTGAAGTCATCCCAGTCGCGCTCCGGCGCCTTGACGCCATAGCCGACAAACACCAGCGGCGCCCGGCTGATGTCCACCCGCTTCACCGGCAGCAGGCTGTGCACCACCGCCTCCTCGCCCTGGTGCAGGACGCGCGCGCCCGCCGGATCGGAAAACGCGAGCTTCGGCGCGGCGGTGATCTCGAACCGCCGCAGGGGCGCGTTCTGGGTCCAGGCGCGCCGGCCATCGGGACGCAGGTCCCCACCGGGCTGCAACCCTTCGGCCTGGAACTGACCGATGATGTAGTCGAGGGTCTTCTTCTCCGCCGGCGTCGCTGGGCCGCGGCCCTCGAAGGCGTCGCTGGACAGGATCCTGACATGCGCGGACAGGCGCGCGGGATCGATCGGCGTGGCCGGCAGGGCCTGGGTCTCCGGGGAAACATCCGCGGCCGCGGACAGCACGGGCGCCAGGGCGGCCCCGGCCAGCAGGGCGACCGCCGAAAGGGCGGCGAAAGGCAACTTCATCGGTGACGGCTCCTCGGACTCACTCTGTCATCGACCATAGACGACCGGAGCGCGTGACGTCGACCATGTCCCTGTGCGGCGGCTATGGCGGAAAACCCGTTTCCGTTCCGTGACAAATTGGGTATACAGCATTCACCACCGCCCGGCCGAAAGGCCGGGCGCCGCTGTTTCTGGCCGACGGTTTCACCGGCCCGGCAACCTGATCGAGAGACGAGGGTTATGACAGACATCCTGATGCCGAAGGCGACCGCCGTCTGGCTCGTCGAGAACACGTCCCTCACCTTCGAGCAGATCGCGGACTTCTGCGGCCTGCATCCGCTGGAAGTGAACGGCATCGCCGATGGCGAGGTCGCCCGCGACATCCGCGGCGCAGACCCGATCGCCAATGGCCAGCTCAGCCGCGAGGAGCTGGACAAGGCCCAGGCCAATCCGGCCTACCTGATGAAGGTGCAGAAGAGCCGCCACGCGGAGCTTCTGAAGCCGGTGCGCAAGGGGCCGAAATACACGCCGGTCTCCCGCCGCCAGGACCGTCCGGACGCCATCGCCTGGTTCCTGCGCAACCACCCGGAAATCACCGACGGCCAGATCTCCAAGATCCTCGGCACCACCAAGGCCACCATCGAACAGGTGCGCAGCCGCAGCCACTGGAACGCCTCCAACATCAAGCCGGTGGATCCCGTGACGCTGGGCCTGATCAGCCAGCTCGAGCTGGACGACATCGTGCGCAAGGCGGCCGACAAGAAGGCCAAGGACGACGCCCGCAAGGGCATCGTCGCTGATGGCCCGACCCTGGCCCCGATCGGAGCGACGCAGGCCGCCTCTCCGGCGGAGGCTGAGCCGGATACGGACTATGACGGAGACGACGAAGACTAGACGGCGAGGGCTGGACGACGAGGACTGGACGACGAGGACTGGGCGGCGACCGCGTCGCGCGCCCGGCCCTAGTGGGCGCGCGCTTTCCGGAGGCCCTCGATCTCGTCCTTCAGCTTGAGCTTCTGTCGCTTGAGCTCCTTCAGGCGGACGGAGTCCGAGACGGGTCGCAGGCTTTCCTCACGGATCGCCCGTTCCAGAGTCTGATGTCGGGAATCAAGTTCGCGGATGTGCGAGTCCAACGCCATGGGGCGCCTCCTTGAAGGTGAACCTTCGAAGTGAACACCCGGCGGCGGGACTTGTCAGATCACGCTGCCGTGAAACGGAATTCGCGCGTGGTCCGTTCAGAAGGTGTTTACGACGCCGCCGCGAATCTGGAGTGTGGGGCGCCGGCGACAGCCGCCAGGACTCGGCTTCGGACGGGGAGAGACGGCCCATGAACGACCATGACGAAGGCGACGACGAGGCGACCCTGCAGATCAAGGCCCGCCTCGCCGTACTGCGCCAGGAGCATGGAGATCTGGGCGCCGCGGTGACGGCCCTGCTCGACCAGCACAGCCCCGACATGATCCTCATCGCCCGCATGAAGAAGCGCAAGCTGGCCCTTAGGGATCAGATCGTGCTGCTGGAGAACCAGCTGATCTCCGACATCATCGCCTGAGGCGTTCGCCGTCAGCCCGCGACCGGCTTGTTCAGATACATGGCGGCGTCGGCGCCGGCCAGCAGGTCCGCCGGCGTGACCCCCGGCGAGAACATCCGCACGCCGAACGAGACCCGCAGCGGCACAGCGGTCCCGTTGTGCACGGCGGGGGTCGCCTCGATCAGCTGTTTCAGGGACTGGGCCTTGGCCAGGGCGGCCGCCCGGTCCGCCTGCACCAGGATGACGGCGAACTCGTCTCCGCCCAGGCGACCGACCACGTCCGATTCGCGCACATGCCCGGCCAGGGTGGCGGCCACCGCCTGCAGGGCGGCGTCGCCGGCGGCGTGCCCATAGGTGTCGTTGATGCCCTTGAACCCGTCCATGTCGAAGAAGGCCACCGCCGCCCCGGTCTGATAGCGCTCGCAGAACCCCACCACCCGGTTCAGCTCGCGCATGAAGGCCCGGCGGTTGAAGATGGTGGTCAGCGGGTCCCGGTCGGCCAGGATCTCCAGGGCGGCCACGTGCTGCTGCAGCCGCGCCACCTCCGCCTGCAGCCGCGCGAGCTCCGCGTCTCGGGGATCGGCCGGGTCAGGGGTCGGATCAGGCGGGCTGTTCAAGGGTCGGGAACCTATTCGATTGCGGGGCGGCGCGGCGTCCCTATACTTAGCCGCTTTCCCACCCGCGGTCGGGTGCAATTGGGAAGTTCCGAATTGGCGAAGTCAATGGCCCTTCCGGCCGAAACCCCACCGGTCGCCATCATCATGGGCAGCCGCTCGGACTGGCCGACGCTTCAGGCCGCCGCAGAGGTGCTGGACGCGCTGGGGGTCGGCTATCAGGCGAAGGTGGTCTCCGCCCATCGCACGCCCCAGCGGCTCTATGACTTCGCCACGACGGCCCGGGACACCGGGTTCAAGGTGGTGATCGCCGGCGCCGGCGGCGCGGCGCACCTGCCCGGCATGACAGCCTCCATGACCGACCTTCCGGTCCTGGGCGTGCCGGTGGAGTCCAAGGCGCTCAGCGGTCTCGACTCCCTCCTGTCCATTGTCCAGATGCCCGGCGGCGTGCCGGTGGGGACGCTGGCCATCGGCAAGGCGGGGGCCAAGAACGCCGGCCTGCTGGCGGCGCAGATCCTGGCCCTGTCCGACGCTGGCCTCGCCGGCCGCCTGGCCGCCTGGCGCGCCGAACAGACCGCCCAGGTGGCCGAGACGGTGGAAGATTGACTCCGGTGACAGATCAGGCGACCGGCGAGTCCGCTGGCGCGGCGTTCCAGCCCCTGCCGCCGACGGCGACCATCGGCATACTGGGCGGCGGCCAGCTCGGCCGCATGCTGGCCCTGGCGGCGGCCCGTCTGGGCTTTGACGCCTGCATCCTCACGCCGGAGGAACAGGCCCCCGCCAGCCGGGTGGCGGCGTCGTGTCTGGTGGCCGCCTATGACGACCCCGTCGCGTTGGCCGAATTCGCCGCGCGCTGCCGGGTCGCCACCTTCGAGTTCGAGAACGTCCCGGCCCGGGTGGTGGATCGCCTGCGGGCGGCCGGCGTGCGCATGGCCCCCGGCCCGCTGGCCCTGGCCACCGCCCAGGACCGGATCGCGGAAAAGACCTTCTTCCGCGCGGTGGGGGTGGACTGCGCGCCGTTTGCGGAGATCGCCGCCGCCGCCCACATCCCCGAGGCCCTGGCCCGCCTCGGCGCCCCGGCGCTGCTGAAGACCCGGCGGGAGGGCTATGACGGCAAGGGCCAGTCCTGGGTCCGCGCACCGGGAGACGCAGACGCCGCGTTCGCCGCCATCGGCGCGGCGCCGGCCATCCTCGAGGGACGGGTGGACTTTGTCCGGGAGCTGTCCGTCATCGCCGCCCGCGGCTGGAGCGGAGAGATCGCCGCCTATCCCCTGGCGGAGAACACCCACGAGAACGGCGTGCTCCGCCGGTCCGTGGCGCCCGCCCGGGTCAGCGACGCCACCGCCGCCCAGGCGCTGGACATCGCCTCCCGCCTGCTGGTCGGGCTCGACTATGTGGGGGTGATGGGGGTCGAGTTGTTCGAGATGGCCGACGGCCGCCTTCTGGTGAACGAGATCGCGCCGCGGGTGCACAATACCGGCCACTGGACCCTCGACGCCTGCCAGGTGGATCAGTTCGAGCAGCATATCCGCGCCATCGCCGGCTGGCCTCTGGGCCCGACCCGGCCCTTCGCCCGGGCGGAAATGACCAATCTCCTGGGGGACGAGGCCGACGCCTGGGCGGTCTACGCCGCCGATCCGCAGGCGCGGCTGTGGCTCTATGGCAAGGCCGAGGCCACGCCCGGCCGCAAGATGGGGCACGTCAACCGGCTGACGGGGGCGCTTCCGGAGTGACGGGGCGACCATAGCGCAGGCGGGACAGGACCCCGGCCACGCCCCGCGCCACGCCTTCCGGATCCAGCTTCATCCCGGCCTTCGCCTTTTCGAAGGCCATGACCCCCTCGATCCGCGCGGCCAGATGGGCGTCCGCCGCCGCCTCGCCCCGCCCCAGCCGCACCGCCAGGGTGGAGGCCAGCACTGTCGAGAGGATCGCGCGCTTGGAATAGTGGTTGAAATCGGTGGCCGTGTCGCCGGCCCATCGCCACAGCTGGTCCGCCGCGGCCCACATCAGCCGTCCGGCCAGCGGGGCGTTCTGCGGCAGGGCGAGGAAGCCCAGGGACCGCCGCACCGCCGCCTCGTCTTCCATGGCGACGGCGATCCGGGTGCGCACGGCGGTGGCGATCCGCTCCCGGATGCGCAGGGTGGCCGGATCGAGCTTCGCCAGCTCCGCCTGGGTCCGCGCATCGTGCCGCCGGGCCAGCAACGCCGCCAGGTCCCGGGGGCCATAGGGCAGCAGCAGTTCGCACTCGGCCTTCGAGAGGTCGATGTCCGCCGCGGCCAGTTCCACCAGCCGGTCGTCCCAGCGGCCATGGTCCGCCACCCGCCGCACCGCGGCGTCCAGAAGCCGGCCCTCGGTCTCGTCCGCCCAGTCGGCGGAGGCGGTCTCGTCATGATTGTCCGGATAGCTCATGGGACAGAGATAGGGCATCTGTCGCGCGGGCGCCATGCACGCCGCAGACCCTCGGGCGCAAACGGGCGGGTTTCGAAAAGATCATCACCGCCCGCTCTGTTGCGACTCCTCCGTGGACAGCCGCGTCGGCCTCTGCTATTTCCCCACCCACAAGGCACGGAGAGTTCCTTTCCGGGCGCAGGACGCATTTTTTCAGAACCGAACGCGCGGCTACGGATCGTGGCGCGGACGGGGGTCCAGAGGAGGGCCTAGTCATCGTTCAGATTTTCGTGCGCGACAACAATGTCGACCAGGCGCTCAAGGCGCTGAAGAAGAAGATGCAGCGCGAGGGCACGTTCCGCGAAATGAAGCGGCACGTTCACTACGAAAAGCCGTCGGAAAAGCGCGCCCGTCAAAAGGCGGAGGCCGTTCGTCGCGCCCGCAAGCTGGCCCGCAAGCGCGCCCAGCGCGAAGGCGGCGTGGTCATGGCGCCCAAGCGGACCAAGTAGGACGCTTCGGCCCAGGGCTGTTGCTGATCAAGGCTCCCGTTCCGGGGGCCTTTTTCTGTTGCGCGTCGCCTACCGCTCCCGGCTGAACATCGAGGCCAGGATCCGGCGGGGATCCAGCTTCTCCGTGGCCAGGGCGCCCGAGCGGAACGCCCGTCCGGACAGCCAGACCACGAAGCTGGCCATCAGCACCATTTCCGCGAGCGCCGCCGCCAGCTCCGCGGGGGGCGCCCCGGTCGCCACCCGGGTGGTCATCAGGAAGGGCGTGAAGAACGGCACCCAGACCAGGACCTTCAACACCGGCGCGTCCGGCGCATTGATGGTGGCGCCCAGGAACACGATGGGGACGGTCAGCAGCACCATCACGGGCCCCAGCAGGGTCTGCGCCTCCCGCGGGGTTTCGCAATAGGACCCGATGGCGGCGAAGATCGACGCATACATCAGATAGCCGACCACGAAGAACGCGGCGAACCACAGCACCAGTCCGTGCCCGGTCAGGGCCGCGCCCACCACGCCCAGCATGTCGGGGGCGGAGCGGTTCAGCAGCCAG
Organism: uncultured Caulobacterales bacterium; assembly: GCA_903851655.1. Taxonomy (GTDB): domain Bacteria; phylum Pseudomonadota; class Alphaproteobacteria; order Caulobacterales; family Caulobacteraceae; genus CAIMFV01. Next base: position 25,752 of record CAINOV010000318.1, on the reverse strand, counting down.
AAGCCGATCGCCGCCCAGAAGCTGAGGGTGGTCACGGACAGGGCGGCGCCGCCGAGAATCTTGCCGGCGAGGATTTCCGTCACCGAGGCCGAGGACAGCAGGACCTCGATCACCCGGTTGGATTTCTCCTCGATCACCGTGTTCAGCAGGATGCCTGCGCCGGTGAGCACCAGGGCCCAGAGCATGAAGGACAGGCCCACCGCCACCAGCAGGGGCGCCTTGTCCGCGAAGGACACCTGGCCCGCCGCCGCCTTGGGCGAGAAGTCACGGACCTCCGTCAGGTTCTGGTCGAGGCTGTCGGCCAGGGCCGGCGACACCCCCGCCGCGGCCAGCCGGGACCGGCGCAGCCAACCGTTCAGGGGCCCCGACAGGGCGCCGGACCAGCCGCTCACCTGCGGGGCGGGGGTCCACAGGTCCATCTTCAGATGGTCGCGACCGCCCGACAGCACCACGGCGCCGGACAGGGGCCGGCCGTTGGCCAGGGGGATGTTCGCCGTCATGTAGGCGCGGATGGCCTGGCCAGCCTCCGCCGGGGTGCGGCTGGCGGCGAAGTCCGCCGGCGCCGGGACCACGGTGATGGCGCGACGCTCCTCGTCCGGCGCCCGGCCGCCCGGCCTTGCCGGAGCCTCCGCAGAGGGCGCGGGGCGTTGCGGCGTCTGCAGCGATTGGGCGAGCCAAGCGCCTGGACCATCGGCGCCCAGGCCGGTGAGGTCGAGGATGGCGACGGTGGGCGGCGGCTCGCTTCGGGCGATCATCTGGGGGGCCAGGCCGCTCACCAGGCCGACGAAGGGCATGACCAGCAGCGAGATCCAGAAGCCCGGCGTCCGTAGGAAGGACAGGTATTCGCGCTGGGCGATGATCAGGGCGCGTCTCATGCGCGCTCTCCCGTCGCGTCCTGGGTCAGGACGATGAAGGCGTCGTGCAGCGTCGGCTCCCGCGCCTCGAACCGGGTGATCTGCAGCCCGCGGACAAAGGCCTCCTTCAGCGTGGCGTTGGCCGAGGCGCCGGCGGCGAGGTCGACGATGAAGCTGGGCCCGTCGGCGGAGGCGTCCCGGGCGAGGCCGGTGACGCCGGGCAGCGCGCGAACGGCGTCCGGGTCCAGATCTCCCACCAGGATCAGCCGTTGCGGAACCGCAGCCCGGGCGGCGGAGACCGGCCCGTCGAACACCTTCTGGCCCCGGGCCATCAGCACCACCTTGTCGCAGAGTCGTTCGGCATGGGCCATCACATGGGTCGAGAACACGACCGTCGCGCCCCGGTCCGCCAGGCCGCGGATCAGGCGCTCCAGGGACTGCTGGTTCACCGGGTCCAGTCCGGAAAACGGTTCGTCGAGGATCACCAGTTCGGGCTCGTGCACCAGGGCCGAGATCAGGGCGACCTTCTGGGCCATGCCCTTGGACAGGGACTTGACCGGCCGGTTCATGGCCTGGGCCAGGCCCTGATCCTCCAGCATGGCGAGGCCCCGCGCGCGCGCGGTGCGGGAATCCAGCCCCTTCAGGGCGCCGAAGAAGTCGAAGGCCTGGGCCGGCGTCATCCGGCGATAGAGACCCCGCTCTTCCGGCAGGAAGCCGATCCGGTCGCGCACCCGCCGCCCATCCGAGGCGCCCAGCACCGAGATCCGGCCCGAAGACGGCGCCACCAGTCCCAGCACCATGCGCAGGGTCGAGGTCTTGCCGGCGCCATTGGGGCCCAGGAAGCCGAAGATCCGCCCCCGCGCCGCCTCAAAACTGAGGTCGCGCACCGCGGTCATGGCGCCATACGACTTGGAGATGTGGTCCAGCCTCAGCGCCGGCTCTGTCATGCGTGTCCCCCTGCGACCCGGAAGGTGGCCTGCTGCGGCGCAGAATTCAATGCAGCACGCGGAATATGTGGCGCACGGCGTCCACCGTCAGCGCGCTGCGCCGCGGCCCCAGCAGATCGGCGGGCGCGGCGCCCGCCGCCGTGGCGAACCAGCCGCGGCGGGAGCGCCGGGCGGGCAGGATCTGCAGGGCGTGGGCGGGGGACGCGTCCGGCGCGGTGGCGATCACGGCGACGGGAAGCTCCCGGTCGGGCGGTTCGAGGTCGCGGATCCGGCGGGCGAGATCCGGCCACGCCGCCGCCTCCTGCGCGGCGGTGATGTGATGCTGCGGCTGGGCCAGCGCCCGGCGTCGCTCGTCCGCTGCGGCGTGCGGCAGGCCGATGGGGTCTCCGGCCAGGGACGCCAGGGCCCCGGTCAGGCCGATCCGGGCCAGGGCCGGGCCCACCGCCGCCGTGGCCCGGCCGAGGCCGGCGCCGCCGGGTGGGTCGAGGGGCGGCGCATCCGCCAGCACCAGGCCCGCGACCCGGGCCGGGGCCGTCTGGGCCAGGTGCTGGGCGATCCAGGCGCCGTGGCCGAGACCCGCCAGCACCACCGGCCCTTCCGGCGACACGCGGCGGATGAGCTCGTCCAGCTCGTCGACAAGGGCCCGCGCATCGGTCCGGGGCCGCGGGTCGGACCAGCCGAGGCCGGCGCGGTCATAGGCGAGGCTGGGGATTGTCGCCGACAGGGCCTGCTGCACATGGGCCCAGTCCGCCGCGCAGCCGCCGGCGGCGGCGATGAACACCACCGGCGTCCCCGGTCCGGCGCCCAGCGGCGCCACATGGAGCCCCGGCGCGCCGTCTGTTGTCCTGAGCCGCCAGCCCCGCTCGCAGGGCTCGGCAGGCGCGGCGGGATGAAACCACACGGTCAGCTCCGGGCCTACGCCGCCGGTCAGAGGGCCTTGACGATGCCCTCGACCATCTTCTTGGCGTCGGCGAACAGCATCATGGTGTTGTCGCGGAAGAACAGCTCGTTCTCCACCCCGGCGTAGCCCGAGCTCATGCCCCGCTTCACGAACAGCACGGTACGGGCCTTTTCCACGTCGAGGATCGGCATGCCGTAGATGGCGGACTTGGGATCGGTCTTGGCCGCCGGGTTGGTCACGTCATTGGCCCCGATGACGAAGGCCACGTCGGCGGTGGAGAACTCCGAATTGATGTCCTCGAGTTCGAACACCTCGTCATAGGGGACATTGGCCTCGGCCAGCAGCACGTTCATGTGCCCGGGCATGCGGCCGGCGACGGGATGGATGGCGTACTTCACCTCCACGCCCTCGGCCTTCAGCCGGTCGCCCATTTCCCGGAGCGCGTGCTGGGCCTGGGATACGGCCATGCCGTAGCCGGGAACGATGATCACCTTGGAGGCGTTCTTCATGATGAAGGCCGCGTCGTCGGCGGAGCCCTGCTTCACCGGCCGGGTTTCCTTCACGCCGCTTCCGGCCGCCGCCGCATCCTCGGCGCCGAAGCCGCCCAGGATCACGGAGATGAAGCCGCGGTTCATGGCCTTGCACATGATGTAGGACAGGATGGCGCCGGACGATCCCACCAGGGCCCCGGTGATGATCAGGGTGATGTTGCCCAGGGTGAAGCCCATGGCCGCCGCCGCCCAGCCGGAATAGCTGTTCAGCATGGACACCACCACCGGCATGTCCGCGCCTCCGATGGGGATGATCAGGGTGACGCCCAGGATCAGGGCCAGGGCGAAGACGCCGCCGAAGGCCCACAGGGCCGTGCCGCCGGACAGGCACAGGATGATGATCAGGGCCACGATGCCCACGGCCAGGGCCAGGTTCAGCAGATGCCGGGCGGGCAGCAGGATGGGCGCGCCGCTCATGTTGCCGTTCAGCTTGGCGAAGGCGATCAGGGAGCCGGTGAAGGTGATCGCCCCGATGGCCACGCCGACGCTGAGCTCGATCAGGCTTTCCAGCTTGATCCCGTCGCCCTCGGCAATGCCGTAGGCGGCCGGCGTGAAGATCGCGGCCACGGCCACCAGGCAGGCGGCGAGGCCCACCAGGCTGTGGAAGGCCGCCACCAGCTGGGGCATGGCGGTCATGGCCACCCGCCGGGCGATCACGGCGCCGACGCCGCCGCCGATGGCCACGCCTCCGGCGATCAGGGCCAGCGTGATCCCGTCAAGGACGCCCTCGCTGAACAGGGTCGTCAGCACGGTGCCGACGGCGATGGCCATGCCGATCATGCCCATGGTGTTGCCGCGCCGGCTGGTCTCCGGGCTCGACAGACCCCGCAGGGCGAGAATGAACAGCACGCCCGAGGCGAGATAGAGAATGGCGGCGATATTGGCGTTCATGGGCGGTCGCCCTCCGGAAAGATCTGTGTCTTGAGGCTCTGGCGGGGGGTCGGGGTGCGACCGCTACTTCGCCCGGTCCTTTTTCTTGTACATGGCCAGCATCCGCTGGGTGACGAGGAAGCCGCCGAAGATGTTCACCGCGGCGAGGCCCGCGGCGATGGCGCCGGCGCCCTTGGAGATCAGCACCCCGGCCCCGGTGGTCTCGTCCCCGGTGGGGGGGTGGGCGGCGGCGGCCAGCAGCGCGCCGACGATGATCACCGAGGAGATGGCGTTGGTCACCGCCATCAGCGGCGTGTGCAGGGCGGGGGTCACGCTCCACACCACGTAATAGCCGACGAAGATCGCCAGCACGAAGATGGCGAGGCGGAACACAGTGGGGTCTACGGCTTCCATGAGGCGGCTCTTCGTCCCTGAGGTTGTGTGGAGGATCAGCCCTGCAGGGCCGGATGCACGATGGCGCCGTCGCGGGTGACGATGGCGGCCTTGAGGATCTCGTCCTCGAAGTCCGGGGCCAGCGCCTTGTCCTTGTCGATCAGCAGGGCGGTGAAGTTCACGAGGTTGCGGGCGTAGAGGGCCGAGGCGTCCGCGGCGATCCGCCCGGCCAGGTTGGGATAGCCGACGATCTTCACGCCGCCGATCTCCACCACCTCCCCCGACTTCGAGCCGGCGACATTGCCGCCCTGCTCCACCGCGAGGTCGACCAGGACCGAGCCGGCCCGCATGGAGGCCACGTGCGCCTCCGTGACCAGCCGCGGCGCCGCCCGGCCCGGGATCAGGGCCGTGGTGATGACAATATCCTGCTTCTTGATGTGCTCGGCGGTCAGGGCGGCCTGCTTGGCCTGGTATTCCGCCGACATCTCCTTGGCGTAGCCGCCGGCCGTCTGGGCGTTCTTGAACTCCTCGTCCTCGACGGCGAGGAACTTGGCGCCCAGGCTCTCCACCTGCTCCTTGGTGGCGGGGCGGACGTCGGTGGCGGTGACCACCGCGCCCAGACGCCGGGCGGTGGCGATGGCCTGCAGCCCGGCCACGCCGACCCCCATGACGAACACCTTGGCGGCGGCCACGGTGCCGGCGGCGGTCATCATCATCGGCAGGGCGCGGCCATAGGCCTCCGCCCCCTCGATCACCGCGCGGTAACCGGCCAGGTTCGCCTGCGACGACAGGGCGTCCATGGATTGGGCGCGGGTGATGCGGGGGATGAACTCCATCGCCACCGCCGTCACGCCGCGGGCGGCCAGCGCGTCCAGCAGGGGGCGCGACTGGTAGGGATTGATCAGACCGGCGAGCAGGGTTCCGGGGCTCATGGCCGCGATCTCCGCCGCGTCCGGCTCGCGCACCTTGAACACGATCTGCGCGGCGGCGACGGCGGCGGCGGCGGTCGGCGCGACCGTTGCGCCGGCGGCCTCATAGTCTGCGTCGCCCACCGAGGCCGCGGTTCCGGCGCCGGTCTCGACCACGACCTCCGCCCCCAGCGCAATCAGCTTCTTGACGCTTTCCGGCGTCGCGGCGACGCGGGTCTCCCCCGGGTGTGTTTCCCTCGTGATCGCGATCTTGACGGCCATGCCAGCCCCTTATTGAGGTCTAAGTGCCCTCAATTAGGAAGGTTTTGACCCGTCTGTCCAGTTGTGAACTGGGCGAGGTCGGACAGATCGCGGTCCCAGTCGCAGATTTTGTCCCGAGGCGCCGGGGCGGACGCAGGTCAGTGGGCGCCGTCGGGCTTGGCGCGCAGGAAGACGACGCCGAGGATGGCGATGAGCGCGCCCACCACCAGACCGGCGAACGGGCCGGCCGGCGTGCAGAACCAGAGCACCACGAAGGTCAGGCTGGCGGCCAGGGCCACCGAGCACCACTTGATCATGCCGTAGACCGCCGAATAGGTCGACGACTGCTCGTTGATGTCCATGTCGCCCCGATTGTAGTCGGAGTGGGAATGATCGGCCAAGGCGGGTCTCCTGTCGCGGTCGCCGGCGCGCGCGGAGAGCGCGGGCGCGGGGGGATGAATTCGGCGGGATAATACTGACGACGCCCGCGGGCTCAAGCGCCCAGCGGCGCACTTCTGGACGTCAGACGACGAATTCTGCCGGAAAACGCCCGACCGCGGGGGGCGCCCGTCGCGCCCGACCCCATTGCGGGCGCGGCCGCGGGGTCTATTGTGATCCCCGCGCCACAGGAGCCACAAGACTCCGACCCGAAGGAAGAGCAGCACCCGACCATGACTGTCGCCCGCAGACGGACCCCGCCCGTCGCCTCGCCCGATAGTCGCAGACGCGACTTCGCCATCGTCTTCGCCGTGATGATGGCCGTGGCTGCGGGCAATTCGGGACTTCAATCGGTGCTGCCCGCCATCGGCCGGGAGATCCATATTCCCGACCCGCTGGTCGCCGGGATCTTCTCCCTGTCCGCCCTCCTCTGGACGGTGTCGGCGCCGGTGTGGGCGCGGGCCTCGGACCGGCGGGGGCGCAAGCCGCTGATCGCGCTGGGGTTGGGCGGGTTCGTCGTGTCCATGGCCGGATGCGCCCTGGTGGTTCTGGCGGGCCTGAAGCATCTGATCGGCCCGGCGGTGGTGTTCGTGGGCTTCGCCGGCATGCGGTCCCTGTTCGGCCTGATCGGTTCGGCCTCGAATCCGGCGGGACAGGCCTATGTGGCGGACCGCACCTCGATGGAGGAGCGGACCGACGCCCTGGCCACCCTCGCCGGCGCCTTCGGGGTCGGCACGGTCCTGGGGCCGGCCATCGCGCCGTATTTCGTGCTCCCGGGCGTGTCCTTCGCCGGGCCGATGTTCGCCTTCGCCGTGGCCGCCCTCGTCTGTCTGGTGGTGGTCCTGCGCCTGTTGCCTCCGTCCGAGATTCCCGCCCAGACCCAGTTCCGCGGGGCGGCGCCGGGCCAGAAGGGGCGGCTGCTGGACTTCGGCCTGTGGCTGGACCCGCGGGTGGCGCCCTTCCTGTTTTACGGCTTTCTGGTGGGCTCGGCCCAGGCGGTGAACGGCTACACCCTGGGCTTCCTTGTGATCGACAAGGTGCACATGGCGCCGGTCCAGGCCCAGGGCTACATCCAGGTGGCCATGCTCGGCGGCGCGGTGGCGGGCCTGATGGCTCAATGGGGCCTGATCCGCATCTTCCACATGAAGCCCCGGGACCTGCTGGTCTGGGGCGCCGGTCTGGCCGGTCTCGGCAACCTGTTCACGACCTTCGCCCCCAGCTACGGGACCGTGGTCACCGCCTACGCCCTCACCAGCATCGGGTTCGGGTTCGCCCGCCCGGGCTTCACCGCCGGCGCCTCCCTGTCCGCGCCGCAGGCGGAGCAGGGCAGCGTCGCCGGCGCCGTCACGGCGGTGAACGGGTCCTGCGTGATCATCACCCCGATCCTGGGCGTGTGGCTCTACGACCATGTCCACTGGGCGCCCTTCGCCATCAATGCGGTGGCCCTGGCGGCGATGCTGGGCTTCATCTTTCTCAACCCGGCCCTGCGCAGGGCGGGGGACATGGCCGAGACCGCGCTGGATCCCGACGAGATGGAGCAGGCCCAGGTCGGCCTGGGCGAATCCCCGCGGCTGGCCGAGCCCGACCTCCCCCGCGGCGGGCCGATCAATCAGATCAAGCGACGCCTGCGGGCGGCCCGGCTGCTGGAGGCCCGTCGCCGGAAAGCCCGGCTTCGCTCTTGAGCAGCTGGATCAGCTCGAGGTTCAGATAGCCGTCCGCGGGCAGGCCGCGGGCCGCCTGCCAGGCCTTGGCCGACTTGCGCGTGCGCAGGCCCAGCACCCCGTCCGTCGCCCCCGGATCAAAGCCCAGGGCGCGCAGCGCCTGCTGGGCGGCGATCCGGTCGGCCAGCGCCAGGGGCGGGTCCCTGGGCCAGCGGGCGACGAGGGGCTGGCGTCCGGCGATCTGGTCCGCCAGCAGCCCCACCGAGAGGGCGTAGGCGGTGGAGTTGTTGTAGGCGCGGATGGCCATGTGATTGGGGAAGGCCAAAAACGCCGGTCCGCGCCAGCCGGCCGGCAGAAGCAGCTGCGCCGGCGCGTCCCCGTCCGCCTCCCGGGTCGTGACGCCCTCCATCAGGCCGACGCCCAGCTCCGCCCATTCGAGGGGCGTATGGGTCTCGTTGTCGCACAGGGCGTAGTCAAACCCGCTGGGCAGCACGGCCTCCAGCGCCCAGCTCTGCCCGGCGCGCCAGTGGGCCTTCACCTGGAGAAACCGGGCGGTGGAGGCCAGGGCGTCGGCGCTGGAGCCCCAGATGTCGATCCGGCCGTCCCCGTCCCCGTCGGCGCCATAGGTGAGGTAGTCCGAGGGCAGGAACTGGGTCTGGCCCATCGCCCCGGCCCAGGAGCCCCGCAACTGGTCCCGCGCGGCGAGGCCCCGGTCGAGGATCTGCAGGGCGGCGATCATCTCCTGCTCGGCCAGTTTCGGGCGCCGCCCGATCACGCCGATCGTGGCCAGGGAGCGGATCACGTCCTGATCGCCGGTCACGCGCCCGAAGGACGATTCCACGCCCCACACCGCCAGAAGGATTTCCGCCGGCACGCCGCTGGTCTGGGCGATCGGCGCGATGATCGAGCTCAAGGCCAGGCGCTTGGCCTGTCCCGTGGCGATGGTGGACGGCGTCAGGACCGCCGCCATGTAGTCGCCGATGGGCTTGGAGAATTCCGGCTGATTGGAATCCCGCCGCTGGACCGTCGTGTCGATCGCAAGGCCGGCGAAGGCCGCGTCCACGGTCTCCGCCCGGACCCCGGCGGCGATCGCCTTGGGCCGGATGCCGGACAGCCAGGCCGCCAGGTCCGGCGCGGCCGGCGGCGGCTGGTTCTCTCCCGCGGGAGGGTCCTGCGGCAGGCTCGCCGGCGCCGTGGCCAGTCCGGCCGTGGACAGGAGAAAGACGCGACGGTTCATGCGGACAGCCATAAGGGGTTTTCGCGGACCGGATCAACGCGGAATACCCGGTCTGACGGGGATCTGTGGCGAAGGGAGGGCGAGTGTGGCGTTGACTCACCAGATCACAGCCCCTATACACCGCCCCTCGGCACGCCCGTCGCCTCGACAGCACGGGCGTGGCGTCGTTTCAGGCCACGATTGATCCGGATATCCCCATGAAGGTCCGCAGCTCCCTGAAGTCGTTGAAGTCCCGCCACCGGGACTGCAAGGTCGTGCGCCGCAAGGGCCGCGTCTATGTGATCAACAAGACCGACCCGCGCTTCAAGGCCCGTCAGGGCTGATCCTGCCCGCAGGTCGTCCGTCGCCGGTCTGACCGGACGGCTTGAGCGACCGCGCCGTGCGCCGAATCCGGAAAGCCCCAGGGTCGTTGCGACCGTGGGGTTTTTTCATGCCCGGGCGTCAGCCGGGGCGCGCCTAGTTGCCTAGTTGCCTAGTTTCCTAGTTGAACGTGTTGGGCAGCAGGGTGAGCAGGTTCGAGCTGCTCAGGGCGCTGAACACCCGCGCCGAGGCCTGCATGGCGAACTGGGCCAGCTGCAGATCGCTGGCCGCCTTGGCGATGTCCACGTCCGTCAGATTTCCCAGGTTCTGCGTCAGGGTGTCGCTCTGGTTCGTCAGGTTGGTGGTGACGCTGGTCAGCTGCTGCTGCACCGCGCCGTTCTGCACGACGGCCCCCGTCGCGCTGGTCTCGGCGGTGCTGAAACTGGCGATCACGCCCTGCAGGAAGGTGGACTGCGCCGGGGTCAGGGTTCCGGTGATCGGCCCGTTCGGCCCCTGGTTGAAGGCCTCGACCTGCTGCAGCGCGGTGAACAGGGGCGTGCCCACGGTGCTGGCCAGCTGGCCGGTGGTGACGACGGCGTTGTCCTCGATCCGGGTGACGGGGGCCAGCTGGTCGTTCTTGAAGACGCTGGCGATATTGGCCGTCGCCGCCGGCGTGGTCAGGTCCGACAGCTGGCTCACGGCGACGGGCGGCGTGCTGGTCTGCGACCCGGCATAGACATACTGGCCGTTGAACTGGGTGTTCAGTCCCGTGACCGCGTCGGACAGGGCGCCCTGCAGCTGGGTCATCAGCGACGTGCCGTCCCCCGCCGCCAGGGCCTGGGTGATGGCGGTCTTGGCGCTGGTGGCGGCGTCGGCCACGGATTGCAGCGTCTGGTTCTGCAGATCGAGCTTGCTGGTCAGGACCTTGTTGTTGTTGAGGTAGCTCTGGATCCGCGACTGCAGGGTGTTGGTGGCGGTGATCTGTTCATCACTGGACGCATAGCCTGCGAGATCGCTGGCCAGCTTGCCGGTATTGGCCTGCTGCGCGGCGGTGTTCAGCCGGTCCTGGGCGGTGTTGATGGCCGAGACGGAGGTGGCGAAAAGGCCTGCGGTCGAGACACGGGTCATGGGAGCGCCTATTGCACGAGCGCCAGCAGGGTATCGTACATGTCCTTGGCGGCCGTTAACAGGCGCGCCGAGGCGTTGTACGCCTGCTGGTAGGTTGTCAGGCTGACCAGTTCCTGGTCGAGGTTCACGCCCTCCACTCCGGACCGGCGGCTCTGGGCCTCGGTGGCGGCGGCGGCGGCGTTGGTCTGGTTGGTGCTGGCGTTGGACGCCGCCGCGCCGATCCGGGCGGACAGGGCGGCGGAATAGTTGGACAGGGTCGAGGTGGCGGCCGGCGCCAGCCCCACCGCCTGGAAACTGCGCAGGGTTGCGCCGGCCTGGCTGAGCGCATCGGCCCCGCGGGTGTCGCCGGGGGACAGGGCGATCGCGCCGGCCGCGCCGGTCAGGTTGATCTTGGCGTTGGGCAGCAGGCCCGGCTGCTGCACGATGGCGGGGTTCACCGACAGGTTGCCCGTCCGGTAGATCCGCGTGGCGGGATCGATTCCGAACAGCTGGGTGAAGCTTGGGCCCGTCCCGTTCCAGCTGGTGGTGTCGGAGGTGACCCCGAGATTGAAGTTGGAGCCGCTCCTGGGCGTGAAGGCGATGGCGCCGTTGCTGTCGAGGGCGAAGCTGCCATAGGCGCCCAGCCCGCCGGTGGTGCTGTTCAGCTGGGTGACCAGCTGCCCGATCGTCTGGCCGGCGGTCGGCGACACGGACACGTCGGCGACATCGGTTCCGTCGGCGGTGGCCACGCGGAACTTCATGGTTCCCGAGGTGAATCCGGACGCGCTGGCCGCCGTCAGCCCGGTGTTGAAGTCGCTGGGCCCCTTCGAGGTCACCACGTCATTCAGGCCGAAATACTGGGAAAATCCCTTGCCGCCCGCCTGGCTGGGCGTCGTCGGATCATCGGCGACGACCACGCCGTTGCCGCCGGCGGCGGTGAGGCTCAGCACGCTGCCGTTGACGCTGGCCCCTCCGGCCGGCGCCAGGGCGGTGTTGAGGCTCGAGACGAAGTTCGCCGCCGAGACATAGCTGGTCGCCGGGGCGCCGTTCACGCTCAGGGTCTTGTGCGTGAAGTCGATGGCCACGGTCTGCTGGATCACGCCCTGGGCGTTGACGATGGCGACGGTGGTCTTGCCGGTGAAGTTGGCGATGGCCGAGGGGACGTCGATCCCGATGTCCTTGCCGGTCAGGCTGGCCGGGGCGGGGGTCGAGGAATAGGCGTTGGACGCCTGGTTGAGGGCGCTGGCCGTCCCGGCGGTGAATTCCGCCAGTTGCTGGGTCAGGTTCGGCAGGTCGGTGTTCTGCGCGTGCAGCAGGCCCTCCAGCTCCCCGCTGGTGAGGCGCGAGCCATAGGGCTGCTGCTGCCCGCCGGGTGGGGTGAACAGCAGCTGGCCGCTGCCGTTGGACTGATCATAGGTGAAGACGGCGGGGTTGCGGCCGAGCGTCGTCAGCGCCGTCCCGTCTGACCCGCGGATGGTGATCGCGCCGGTATTGCTGCCGTCCTGGCTCACCTTGATGTCGATCAGCTTGGACAGCTGATCGGTGTACTGGCTCTGCAGGTCCTGATAGCCGGTGACGTTGCTGCCGGCGACCGTTCCCTGGGAGATCACGGTGTTGAGGTCGCTGATCTTCTGCAGCAGGTCATTGACCGTCGAGACGTCGCTGGTGATCTGGGTCGTGGTCTGGGTCTGCAGGGTCTGCAGGCTGTTGCTGATCTGGCTGGCCTGGTTGAAGAAGCCCTGCAGCGCCGCGACGCTCTGGGACTGGGTCACGCCCGTGGGGGCGGCCGCCTGGGCGGAAAAAGCCGAAAACACCTGATCCAGCTGGCCGAACAGCGACCCGGACGCGGACGGATCGCCGAACAGCTGCTGGGCCTGGTCCAGATAGCTGGAGACGGCGCCATAGTTTCCCGCGTTCCCCGACGCCGTCAGGCTGGCCTGCTGCAGATAGGCGTCCGCGGCCCGGGAGATGGAGGTGACCGCGACGCCGCCGCCGGATCCGCCCACCACCAGGGACTCCTGGTTCGCCACCTCGCGCACATAGCCGGGCGTATTGACGTTGGCGACATTGTTGCTGACCACGCTGATGCTGGTCTGCGCCGTCTGCAGGGCCGTCGACGCGATATTCAGAATTCCGCCAAGTGACGCCATGTCTTAAGAGCCCTCCTCGGCAGTTCCGTCAGGTCGCTCGGCAGATTCTGCCCGGCCGCGCCCGCCCGTCGCCCGGTCGCGGGCTTTCAAGCTGCTGAATTCACTCGAATTTTTGATTCTGATGCGGGTCATGTCGCAGAGGACTGCGCAAAAGCGGCGCCACAGCCGCGATCGCGCCTCGCCCCCGCGCCCCGCGCCGCCCGGCAGGAAACGCCGGGTCGTGGGGCCAACCCGGCAAGAAGGTTCGCCCGGCCGGGCGCCGTCGCTCCTCTGCGAACCTGCCAATAAATCAATAAAAACAGATATTTGAAGCTGATCGAGCGGACTGGCCCGTCGGTTGCTTTGGTGAGGGCCGATGCTGCGCAGTAGGCGTGGTCGATCCCGGTGCGGGGCCCGAGCGACAAAGTCGCGGACCCCGGACGTCCTCGCCCCTTTCCAAGGAATGCGCCTTGACCGCCGCAACCGCGACCGCCTCCCAGCCCGCCGACCTCCGGGCGCCGCAACGGCCCTCGGCCCCGTCGTCGGGCGCTGATCCGTCGGGCGCCGACGGGGCGGCCGGCTTCAATGCGCTGGTGGACCTGGCGAGCTATACGCCGCGCCCGACGGCGCCGATCCCGCCCCCCGCTCCGCCGGTGAGCGTCGAGCGGTCGCCGGCTCCGACGCCCGCTGCGCCGGATGCGCCGACCCCGGATGCGTCCGCGCAGGCCGCCGCATCGGACGCGTCCAGCTCGACGGCGGGCGGGCCCGGGACCCGCGCCCCGCCCGCGGGCGCTCAGGGCAAGGGTGTCGGGTCGCGCGACAGCAAGGACCGGTCCTCGGATGCTGACGCTGACGCCGCTGCGGCCGCGACGGCGGCCAATCCTCAGACGCCCGCCGCCCCGCCGACGGTCGTCCCGCCGGGGGTTCCGGCCGTCGCCGCCACGCCGGCGACCGGAGGGGTCAAGGGGGCGGCTGACGGCGCAAGCTTCGCCGCGGCCCAGCCGCCGGCCCCCACGGCGCCCCCGGTCCCGGCGGCGGCCGAGTCCGTCGCTGCGGCGTCCGTAGGAAAGCCGGGGGCCGGGGACGGCAACGGCGCCGCGGACGGATCTGCAGCAGACGGCGTCGATATCGAGCCGTCCCTGACCACCCTGCTGGGCGGCGCGCCATCCCTGGCCGGTCCCGGCCCCGGAGCGCCGTCCCTCGGCGGCGGCGCTGCGGCGGCCCGGCTGACCGCCGGCGGCCTCAAGCCGGCGGCGGCGACCGGGCGGAGCGCCACGTCAATGACCGCATCAGGATCCGCGACCCCCGCCGGGACATCGCCCACCGCGTCGCTCCTGCTCGGCGAACTGGACGCCGCCGCGGGCGGCGCCGGCGGCCAGGCGGGCGGGAAGGGCGCCGGTCATGACGGCGCCTCCGCCGGATCCGCCGACGCGGCTGCGGCCCTGGCGGCTCAGACCGGCGACCCCGCCGCGACGGGACCGACCTTTGCGCCGGTCCTCGACGACAGCGCCGCGGCCAGCCAGATCGCCGCCGCCGCCGCCAGCGGATCGGCCGCCGCGACGGCGACCGGCGCGCCGGAGGGTTCCGCGCCCTCGCGGACGGTGACCGGCCTCGCCTCGCAGATCGTGCAGAACCTGGACAGCAAGATCACCCGCTTCGATGTCGCCCTGGATCCGGAGGGACTGGGCCGCGTCAATGTCTCGGTGGAGATCAGCGCCAAGGGGGAGATGTCCGCCCGGCTGTCCTTCGAACACCCCGAGGCCGCCAACGCCATGGCCAGCGAGTCCGTCGCCCTGCGCCAGTCCCTGCAGGACGCCGGCTTCCAGCTGAAGGCCGAGGACCTGACCTTCCAGAGCGGCGGCCAGTCCGGCGCCGGCGGCTTCGCCGGGGGCGGGTCCGGCGCCTTCGATGACGGGCAGCGCCCGTCCGGGGGCGGCGCAGCGGCGTTCAGCGCCATGAACCGCCTGGCCGACCTGACCGACCTGTCCGCCATGGGGGCCGCCTCCGGCGCCGCCGCCCGCGGTCTCGATATCCGGATCTGAGGACCCTGCCCATGACCACCGTGACCACCCCCCCCACCACCAGCGCCGCGGCCACCACCAGTTCGTCCGCAAGCGCGTCCGTCGCGTCGGGACAGGCCAGCCTGAACTCCGACTACACGACCTTTCTGCAGCTGTTGACGACACAGTTGAAGAACCAGGATCCCACCTCGCCCATGGACACCAACGCCTTCACCCAGCAGCTGGTGCAGATGAACGGCGTGCAGCAGCAGCTGCTGACCAATCAGCTGCTACAGAGCCTGGTGAACAACTCCACCGGCGGGCAGGGCGTGACCAGTTCGGTCGGACTGATCGGCAAGTCCGTCGTGGCCAACACGTCGAACGTCACCCTGACCAACGGGACGGCCAACTGGCAGTACACCCTGGGGACGGGTGCGGTTCAGGGGACCGCCACCGTCACCAACGCCGCGGGCCAGACGGTGTTCACCGCCCCGCTCAGCAGCCTCTCCAGCGGCTCCAACACCTTCAGCTGGAACGGCCAGGACGCGTCCGGCCGCCAGCTGCCGGACGGCGGCGTCTACACCCTTTCGATCTCCGCCCAGGACGCCGCGTCGGGCGCGGTGGCCGCCACGCCGCAGGTCGCCGGCGTCGTCACCAGCGTCCAGCAGAACACCGCCGGCCAGACGGTCGTCGGCATCGGCAAGACCACCGTCCCTGTCACCTCGATCACCTCCATCACCGCCTCCTGATCCCCAAGACCTTCAGGCCAGAGATCCAGGCCAAAGAACAAGGACTGACACCCATGAGCATCAACAGCGCACTGGCCGCCGGAGTCACCGGACTTGTCGCCAACACGTCCGCCATCAGCGCCATCTCCGACAACATCGCCAACGCCAACACCGTCGGCTACAAGGAGGAGGGGGTCGACTTCGCCTCCATCGTGACGGCGCAGGCGGCCAAGGGCCTCTATTCCGCCGGGGGCGTCTCGGCGATCTCGTCCAGCATCGTGTCCAAGCAGGGCCAGCTGAATCAGAGCGCGTCGAACACGGATCTGGGCATCAACGGCGCCGGGCTGTTCGTCACCACCACCGACCCCACCAACACCAGCGCCACCGACCCGCGGCTGTTCACCCGGGCCGGGGCCTTCACGGTGGACAGCCAGGGGTATCTGAAGAACACGGCCGGCTATTATCTGCAGGGCTGGCTGGCGGATCCGCAGGGGGTCATCACCCCCAACCCCACGGACCTGACGCAGCTCAAGACCATCAACGTCCTGACCCAGGGCGGCGCAGCCTCGCCCACCACCGCCGTGGCGGTCAGCGGCAACCTGCAGGCCACCACCACCCCCAGCGCCGCCGCCGTGGCCAAGACCGCCGGGACGGCGGGCGCCTACAACGCCTCGACCAACTCCATGGCCATGTACAGCGCCAGCGCCGGCACCGGGGTCAAGCCGGACTTCTCCATCCAGATTCCCGTGGCGGACAGTCAGGGCGGCCCGCACACGGTGGAGCTGGACTTCCTCAAGTCCACCGTGGCCAATCAGTGGTACGCCGAGGTGCGCGCCGTGCCGGCGACCGACCTGCAGACGGGAACCGGGCTGACCAACGGCCAGATCGCCACCGGCATCGTCGCCTTCTCGCCCACCGGCCAGTTCGATCCGGCCAACTCCACCCTGTTCGGCGGCAGCACCACCCCGAACATCGCCATCGGCGCCTCCACCTCGGCGCCGGGGGCCGGCGCGGTGAGCTGGGCGTCCGGCCTCGGTCTGGCCGCGCAGAACATCAGCCTGTCGCTGAGCACCGCACCGGGGGACCTGACCCAGTTCGCCAGCCAGTCCGTCACCCAGGCGATCACCACCAACGGCACCAATTTCGGCAACCTCAGCAATGTCACCGTCGACAACAAGGGTTATGTGACCGCCAACTACGACAACGGCGTCTCGCGACAGATCGCCCAGGTGGCCATCGCGACCTTCCCCAATCCCGACGGCCTGACGCCGGTCTCCGGCGACGCCTACGAGGTGTCCAACAGCAGCGGGGCCTACAATCTCAAGTCGGCGGGATCCGGCGGCGCAGGCTCCATTTCCCCGTCCACGCTGGAGTCGTCCACGGTCGATCTGTCCACCGAATTCACGAACCTGATCGTGACTCAGCGGGCCTATTCGGCGTCTTCAAAAGTCATCACCACTGCAGATCAGATGCTTCAAGATTTGCTTGGAATAATTCGGTAATATCTGAGCGAATGCCTTGTATTTACGCCTCGTTCACATGTCGGCTTAAAGTGTATCAGAAAGACACGCGAATGGTCATTCAATTTTTACTATTCGAATTAAGCCGATGTTATGTGGTGTTCGATAGTGTGCTGCTCATTGGTGATGGGAAGGCTTACAAGCCATGTTGCAGCAACAACGCCTGAATAACAAAGGCGAGAAGTACGTGATCGGCCCGACGGGCGCTCCGTTGACCCTGGCCGACCTTCCGCCGGTGAACACCCAGCGATGGGTGATCCGGCGCAAGGCCGAGGTGGTGGCGGCGGTGCGCGGCGGTCTGCTGACGTTCGACGACGCCTGTGAGCGCTACAAGCTCACGAATGAAGAGTTCATCGCCTGGCAGCAGGCGATCGACAAGCATGGGCTTGCGGGTCTGCGCACGACGCGGATCCAGCAGTACCGCGAATAGGCCGATGCGAGGCCGGCGGTCCGCCGCCGGGACCGCCCATCCGGTCCGGACCATCGACCACGCCTCGCCGTTCCCGCGGCGGGGCGTTGTTGTGTCCGCACCTTCCCGCGCGCCCCACTCTTGCCCCCCTCTTTTGCCGGGGCGTTCGTTTGGAAATGTTTACGAATGAGGCCCTTCCGGGGCGGCGCATTAAAGTCCCATTTACCAGACACCCGGTAATTCCTGCCTACCGGGGTGGGGTCGAGATGCTCCCGTCATCTGGGCGAGGTGGGTGTGCAGGGTTTCTTCAAGGCGTTGGAACGCTTCGGCGTGGGGCGTTTGGCGGCGATCGCGGGGTCGGCCTTCGGGCTGGTCGCCGTGCTCGTCATGCTGATGACCCATGTGGGCGGCGACGCGAAATCCCTCTTGTATTCAAACCTTGATCTGAAGGAGGCGTCGCAGATCACCGGCGCCCTCGACGCCGCGGGCATCAAGTACGAGGTCAAGGGCGACGGGACGACGATCCTGGTCGACCAGGACAAGGTGGCCCAGACCCGGGTGATGTTGTCGGGCAAGGGCCTGCCCACCTCCGGTTCGGTAGGCTACGAGATCTTCGACAGCGCGCCTGCGCTGGGCCAGACCGACTTCGTGCAGAACATCAACGCCAAGCGGGCGGCGGAGGGCGAGCTGGCCCGCACGATTCGCTCGATCCAGGGGGTCAGCCAGGCCAAGGTGCTGCTGAACATTCCCAAGCGCGCCCTGTTCGAGCAGGACCAGGACGAGCCTTCCGCCTCGGTGATGGTGGAGACCGCCGGCCGCAAGCTGAGCTCCGACCAGGTTCGCGCCATCCGCAACCTGGTGGCGGCGGCGACGCCGAACCTGAAGCCGACCCGGGTGGCGATCACCGACCAGACCGGCGCCATGCTGGCGGGGATGGACGATCCCGGCGCCGCCGGGGGCGCGGTGTCCGCCGAGCAGAACGACGTGGAGGAGCGGATCAAGCGCCAGGTCCGCGATCTGGTGGAGGGGGTTGTCGGCCCTGGCAAGGTGCGGGTGACGGTGGCCGCCGACCTGGACAAGAGCCGCGTCACCACCCAGGAGGAGAAGTTCGACCCCGATGGCCAGGTGGTCCGCTCCACGGCGACGGGCAGCGACACGAACAAGGAGGACAAGCCCTCCGGCCTCGGCGGAGTGACCGCTTCGCAGAACATCCCCGGCGCGCAAAACACCAATGGCTCGCAGCAGCAGACCACCGCGTCCAACAAGACCGAGGAAACCACCAATTACGAGATCTCCAAGTCGGTGAAGACCACGGTGGTCGAGCCCGGACAGCTGAAGAAGTTGTCGGTGTCGGTGGCCGTCGACGGCGTCACCCCGGTGGGGGCCAATGGCAAGCCGGGTCCCTACCAGGCCCGCTCCGCCGAGGAGATGCAGCGGATCGACGCCCTGGTCCGCGCCGCCGTCGGCTTCGACGAAAAGCGCGGCGACCAGCTTCAGGTGGTGAATGTCCGCTTCGAGCGGGCGCCGGACGCCCAGGGCACCGCCTCGGGCTTCAGCCTGGACAAGGGCGACATCATGCGGATTGCGGAGCTGGCGGTGATGCTGGTGGTGACCGGCCTCCTCATGTTCTTCGTGGTGCGGCCGATGCTGCGCCCCGGCGTCGTGGTCGGTCCCGGCGGGGCGGCGACCCTGAACGGCCGCCCGATGCAGCTGGCCGGTTCCGCCGGCGCGGACGGCGTCACCCCCGCCACGGCGATGGACGCCAGCGGTCAGCGCATGGCGGTGGCCGACAACCAGTTCGACCAGCGCATCGATATCGCCAAGATCGAAGGCCAGGTTAAGGTTTCATCGGTCAAAAAGGTCTCGGAATTCATTGAAAACCATCCGGAGGAATCGATCTCGATCCTCCGGAGCTGGCTGCATGAGGGCTGATGGCTGCGCTCCGTAAAAAAGCGGCGATCGATGACGCCAGCAAGCTGTCCGGGGTCGAGAAGGCCGCGGTGGTGCTATTGGCGCTGGGCGAGGATCACGCCGGCCTGTGGGAGGCCCTGGACGACGAGGAGATCAAGGAGATCTCCCAGGCCATGTCCAGCCTCGGCACGGTGTCGTCGGCCGTCGTGGAATCCCTGCTGGTGGAGTTCGTCTCGGGCATGTCGTCCACCGGGGCGATCATGGGCTCGTTCGAGCAGACCCAGCGCCTGCTGACCGCCTTCCTCCCCCCGGAGAAGGTCGAGCACCTGATGGAGGAGATCCGCGGTCCGGCGGGTCGCACCATGTGGGACAAGCTCGGCAATGTGAACGAGGCGGTGCTCGCCAACTACCTGAAGAACGAATACCCGCAGACGGTCGCCGTGGTGCTGTCCAAGATCAAGGCGGAGCACGCCTCGCGGGTGCTGTCGGCCCTGCCGGAGGACTTCGCCCTGGAGTGCGTGACCCGCATGCTGCGGATGGAGCCCGTGCAGCGGGACATTCTCGACAAGATCGAGCAGACCCTGCGCACCGAGTTCATGTCCAACCTGGCCCGCACCTCCAAGCGCGACAGCCACGAGATGATGGCGGACATCTTCAACAATTTCGACCGCCAGACCGAGAGCCGCTTCATCGCCGCCCTGGAAGAGCGCAACCGCGAGTCCGCCGAGCGCATCCGCGCCCTGATGTTCGTGTTCGAGGACCTGTCCAAGCTCGATCCCGGCGGGGTCCAGACCCTGCTGCGCGCCGTGGAGAAGGACCAGCTGGGCCTGGCGCTGAAGGGCGCGTCGGACAGCCTGCGGGAGATGTTCTTCTCCAACATGAGCGAGCGTGCGGCCAAGATCATGCGCGAGGACATGGAAAGCATGGGCCCGGTGCGGCTGAAGGATGTGGACCAGGCCCAGATGGCCATGGTCCAGGTGGCCAAGGACCTGGCCGCCAAGGGCGAGATCATGCTGGCCGGGTCCGGCGGCGACGACGAGCTGATCTACTGACATGACCCAGAACGTCCCCGCCCAGATCCCCGCAAAGTTCTTGTTCGACACGGTGTTCGACAACGGCGCCGTCGTGCCGTCGAGCCGGGCCAAGCGCCATTTCACCGCCGAGGACCTGGAGCAGGCCCGGGCGGAGGGCCGCGCCGAGGGCGAGCGGTCGGCCGTCGCCCAGTCCGAAGCGGCCATGGCCGCAACCCTGGCCGACATTGCCGCGGCGGTGCGCCAGGCCATGGGCGCCCTCGCCGAGAGGGTGCAGGAGCACCGCGGCGCCAGCGCCGACCTGTCCCTGGCCTGCGCCCGGCGCATCGCCAATGCGGCGCTGGACCAGTTCCCGCAGGCGCCCGTGGAGGCGGCGCTGGCCGCCCTGTCCCAGGAGCTGGCTTCAGAGCCGCGGCTGCTGGTGCGCGCGCCGGCGGAGGATGCGGAACGGCTGGCCGATCTCCTCACCGCCGCCGCCGAGCGGATCGGCCTGACCTGTCAGATCGTGGTCCGGTCGGATCCCGCCCTGCCGCGGGCCGCCTTCGGCTTCGACTGGGGCGACGGCAAGGCCCAGTTCGATCCGGTCACGGCCGACGCCGCCGTGGCCGACGCCCTCGCCACCGCCCTGGCGGCCGAGGGTCTGCACGGTGAACCGATTGTCCTCGAACAGGTATCCTGACCATGAGCGACGAAACCCTCAACCTCGAACAGTTCAACGCGCCGACGGCCCAGCCGCCGCAGGAGGACTTCGAGGAAAAGACCGCCCACGACCTGGCGCCGGTGTTCGACGTGCCGGTGCAGATCTCCGCGGTGATCGGCAAGACCACCATGTCCGTGGCGGAGCTCCTGAAGCTCAACCAGGGCAGCGTGCTGGAGCTGGACCGCAAGGTCGGCGAGGCGATCGACATCTATGTGAACAACCGGCTGGTGGCCCGGGGCGAGGTCGTCGTCGTCGACGAGCGGCTCGGCGTGACCATGACGGAAATCATCAAGGACGGCGACACCAACGCCTGATGTGGCGACCGGTGGCGATAAGAGGCAAGGAGAACGGATCATGCGGCTTCTGGTAGTCGGCCGGCTGAACGGACAGCTGGCGGCGGCGGTGAAGATGGCCATGTCCACGGGGGCCAAGGTGGCTCACGTCGAGACCATCGTCCAGGCGACCCACGCCCTGCGCGCAGGGCAGGGGGCGGACCTGATGATGGTCGACTACGACCTGGACATCGCCGGTCTGATCGCGGCCAACAACGCCGAGCGGATCTTCTGCCCGGTGGTGGCCTGCGGCGTGGCGGCGGACCCCCAGCGGGCGGCGGACGCCATCCGCGCCGGGGCCAAGGAGTTCATCCCCTTGCCGCCGGATCCGGAGCTGATCGCCGCGGTGCTGGCGGCGGTCTCCAATGACCAGCGCCCGCTGGTCACCCGCGATCCGTCCATGGAGCAGGTGATCAAGCTGGCGGACCAGGTGGCGCCGTCCGAGGCGTCGATCCTGATCACCGGCGAGAGCGGCGTCGGCAAGGAGGTGATGGCCCGGTACATCCACCAGAAGTCCCGCCGCGCCGACAAGCCGTTCATCTCGGTCAACTGCGCCGCCATCCCGGACAACCTGCTGGAGTCCGAGCTGTTCGGGCACGAGAAGGGCGCTTTCACCGGCGCCGTGGCCCGGCGGGTCGGCAAGTTCGAGGAGGCGGACGGCGGAACCCTGCTGCTGGACGAGATCTCGGAGATGGACGCCCGGCTGCAGGCCAAGCTGCTCCGCGCCATCCAGGAGCGGGAGATCGACCGGGTCGGCGGCCAGAAGCCGGTGAAGGTGAACATCCGCATCCTGGCCACGTCGAACCGGGACCTGGCCCAGGCGGTGAAGGAGGGGACCTTCCGCGAGGACCTGCTGTACCGCCTCAACGTGGTCAATCTGCGCCTGCCCGCCCTGCGGGAGCGTCCGGCGGACATCCTGGCGCTCGCCGAGCACTTCGCCAAGAAATACGCCGCCGCCAACGGGATTGCGGAGCGCCCGCTGGCCCCCACCACGCGGGAGCGCCTGCGCCAGCACAGCTGGCCCGGCAATGTGCGGGAGCTGGAGAACGCCATGCACCGCGCCGTGCTGCTGGCCGTGGGACCGGAGATCGACGAGGCCGCCATCCGCCTGCCGGACGGCCAGCCCCTGTCCGCCGGCGGCCGTGATCCGGCGGCGGAGGCGGCCCAGCGCGCGGCCCTGGCGTCGGGCCAGGTGGGCGATCTCAGCACCCGCGGCCTGGTCGGCCAGACCGTGGCCCAGGTGGAGCAGCAGCTGATCATCGACACCCTGGAGCACTGCTTCGGCAACCGGACCCATGCCGCCAACATCCTCGGCATCTCCATCCGGACGCTGCGCAACAAGCTGAAGGAATACGCCGAGGCCGGCGTCACGGTCCCCGCCGCCCACGGGTCCGGCGTCTACGCCGCCTGATCCCCCTGCAGGAGTAGGTTTCCTTGGCCGGCGTCGCAGCCCCCGCTCCCCTTCGCCTCACGCCCCAGCTGATGCTCAGCTGGCTGGCGCGCGGCGACGTGGCCATGGCGCTGGGCGTCATGGGCATCGTGCTGCTGCTGGTGCTGCCCATTGCAGCCCCGATCATCGACGTCCTTCTGTCCCTGTCCCTGATGAGCGCCGTGCTCATCCTGATGACGGCGCTGCTGATCAAGAAGCCGCTGGAGTTCACGGCCTTTCCCACCGTGCTGCTGGTGGCGACCCTCTACCGTCTCGGCCTGAACATCGCCTCCACCCGGCTGATCCTGACCCACGGACACGAGGGCGGCGATCCGGCGGGGATGATCATCCAGGGCTTCGGCCAGCTGATGATGGGCGGCAACTACGTGATCGGGGTGGTGGTGTTCATCATCCTGGTGATCGTCAACTTCGTGGTGATCACCAAGGGCTCGACCCGGATCGCCGAGGTGGCCGCCCGCTTCACCCTCGACTCCATGCCCGGCAAGCAGATGGCCATCGACGCCGACCTGTCCTCCGGCCTGATCGACGACAAGGAGGCCAAGCGCCGCCGCAAGGAGCTGGAGCAGGAGTCCCAGTTCTTCGGGGCCATGGACGGCGCCTCCAAGTTCGTCCGCGGCGACGCCATGGCCGGCATCATCATCACCGCCATCAACGTCATCGGCGGCATGCTGATCGGCGTGGTGCAGCATCATGTCAGCTTCCAGACCGCGGCCTCCAGCTATACGGTCCTGTCCATCGGCGAGGGCCTGGTCAGCCAGGTGCCGGCCCTGGTCATCTCCATCGCCGCGGGTCTCTTGGTGTCCAAGTCCGGGGTCGAGGGCTCCGCCGACAAGGCGCTCACCCTCCAGCTCGCCCGCAATCCGGTGAGCATGGGCATCGTCTCCGGGTCCGCCGGCGTGCTGGGGCTGATCCCGGGCATGCCCATCCTGCCCTTCGCCGTGATCGCCGTGGGCGCTGGCGTGATCGCCTGGCGCGCCGCCACGGTGAAGCCGGCGCCCGAGCCCGTCGAGGCCAAGCCCGCCGAGGACACGGAGGAGCCGATCAGCACGGCGCTGGCCATGGACGACGTGAAGATCGAGCTGGGCTATGGCCTGCTGGGCCTGATCAACGACGTGGACGGGCGCAAGCTGACCGACCAGATCCGCGCCCTGCGGCGGACGCTGGCCTCCGAATACGGCTTCGTCATGCCCAGCGTGCGCATCCTCGACAACATGCGCCTGGCCACCGAGGGCTATTCCATCCGCATCCGCGAGATGGAGGCGGGCGCCGGGGAGGTGAAGATCGGCTCGATCATGGCCATGGATCCCCGGGGCCAGCAGGTGGACCTGCCGGGCCAGCACGTGCGCGAGCCCGCCTTCGGCCTGCCCGCCACCTGGATCGACGAGACCCTGCGGGAGGAAGCCACCTTCCGCGGCTACACCATCGTCGACCCGGCCACCGTGCTGACCACCCATCTGACGGAGATCCTGAAGGACTCCATGCCGGAACTTCTGTCCTATTCGGAGGTGTCGAAGCTGCTGCGCGACCTTCCGGCGGAGCAGAAGAAGCTGGCCGACGACCTCGTTCCCTCCCAGGTGTCCGCCTCCACGGTGCAGCGGGTGCTGCAGGCCCTGCTGAAGGAGCGGGTGTCGATCCGCGACCTGCCCACCATCCTCGAGGGCATCGGCGAGGTGGCGGGGCAGAATTCCGGCCTGACCTCCATTGTCGAACATGTCCGCGCCCGGCTGGCCAAGCAGTTGTGCTGGCAGAACCGCTCCGACGACGGCGCCGTGCCCATCATCACCCTGACCCCGGACTGGGAGCAGACCTTCGCCGAGGCCATTGTCGGCCAGGGCGACGACCGCCAGTTGGCGCTGGCCCCCTCCCGGCTGCAGGCCTTCATCCAGGCGGTGCGGGAAACCTTCGACGCCGCGGCGCAGCAGGGGGAGACGCCGGTCCTGCTGACCAGCGCCGGCATCCGTCCCTATGTCCGCTCGATCATCGAGCGTGTGCGCAACCACACGACGGTGCTCAGCCAGAACGAGATCCATCCCCGGGCGCGCCTGAAGACCCTGGGTCAGATCTGACGTCTCCGCGATTTTCGGGCTTTGCGCCGCGGGATGATACGCTAACCTCGGACGATTGTTCTCTCCAGCCCGCCCGAGCGCCCATGGCTTCAGACGCCGCCGCCGCCCCTGACAACGCCCCCCGCGCGGCGCAGGTGTTCTTTGACCGGCGGGAGCTGGACGCGATCCTGCGGGTCTATGGACGGATGGTGGCGGCGGGGGAGTGGCGGGACTACGCCATTGGCGGCGGGCGGGATGCGGCGGTGTTCGCCATTTTCCGCCGGGCGTCGGAAGCGCCCGCCTACCGCATCGAGAAGCGGCCCGAGCTGGCGCGCAAGCAGGGCGCTTTCGCCGTGATCGGCCAGGGGGATGTGGTGATGCGCCGTGGCCACGAACTGGCCCAGGTGCTGAAGGTGTTCGACAGCCGGCGGTTCCGGGTGATCGACTGAGAGCTTGCTTGACGGAGGTTCCCGGCCCAAGGCCGGGAATGACGATTTAATCTATAATATCAATAAGATGCTGTCATTCCCGGCCTTGACCCGGGAACCTCGTTCCGAACCCCTACCGGCTTGCCCCCGGGACCCACAGCACGTCCCCCGCCCCCCGGTTGGCATGGCGCGAGGCGACGAACAGGAAGTCCGACAGGCGGTTCAGATAGCGGACGGCGTCCGCCGAGACGATCTCGCCCTCCACCCGGGACAGGGCCACCACCTTGCGCTCCGCCCGGCGGCAGACCGTGCGCGCCAGGTGCAGATGCGTCGCCGCCGCCGATCCCGCCGGCAGGACGAACGAGGTCAGGTCCGACAGGGCGGCGTTCAGATGGTCGATATCCGCCTCCAGCCGGGCCACCTGCGACGCCACGATGCGCAGGGCGGGATAGTCGAGGCTGCGCCCCGCCCGCTCCGGCGTCGCCAGGTCCGCGCCGAGGTCGAACAGCTCGTTCTGGATCCGGGCGAGGATGGCGTCCAGCTCCGCCTCGTCCGCCGTGTGCAGGCGCACCAGGCCGATGCAGGCGTTGGTCTCGTCCACGTCGCCATAGGCCTCGACCCGGGGATTGTCCTTGGGCGTG
>CAINOV010000317.1 GCA_903851655.1 uncultured Caulobacterales bacterium | reverse complement strand
GCCACCAAGGTCGACTTCGCCACCCTCGACACGGCCCGGCGGGAGATGACCGGCTGGCCCCGCGCGTCTCGCCGGGACGCGGGCGCAGAAAAGGCCATCGAGGCCTCGGGCCTGTCGCCAAAGGACACGATCGCCTGGTTCGCCGGTCGGGACCCGGACACGCCGGAGGGCGCCATGGCGCTGGCCGGCGCCCTGCAGTCCAGCGGCCGGACCAAGGACGCCGCCGACATCGTCCGCCACTACTGGCGGGAGCACATCTTCGAGATCGACCTGCAGTCACGGATTCTGGCGCGGTTCGGCGCCCTGTTGACGCCGGACGATCACGTCGCCCGCCTGTCGACCCTGCTCTATGGGCAGCAGGGGCCGGCCGCCCGGGCCATGCTGGATCTTGTGGACGCCGACCATCGCCTGCTGGCGGAAGCGCGCATGGCCCTGCGCGCCGAGCGGTCCGACGCGCCGCAACTGGTGCAGCGGGTGCCGGACGCCCTGCAGACCGACCCGGGACTGGCCTTCGACCGGGCCCGCTTCTACCGCCGGCGGAACCTCGACGTGGTCGCCGCGGGCCTCGTGCGCAACTTCCCGGCCAATGTGCCGGACAAGTCCGACGCCGCGGCCTTCATCTGGGCCGAGCGCCGGGCGCTGATGCTCTCCCTGCTGCGCAGCGGCGATTTCGAGGGGGCCTACGCCGCGGCGGCGTCGACGGGTCTGCATCCCGGACCGGATCTGGCGGAAGCGGAGTTCTACGCCGGCTGGATCGCCCTGCAGAGGCTGCATGACCCGGCCCTGGCCGAGCAGCACTTCGCGGTCGTGCAGCAGGTCGCCCAGTCGTCGATCACCGTCAGCCGGGCCTATTACTGGCGAGCCCGCACGGCCCAGGCCCGGGGCGACGCCGAGGCGGCCAGGGCGCTGTTCACCCAGGGCGCGGCCTACTACACCAGCTTCTACGGCATGCTGTCGGCGGAGGCGGTCGGCCAGACGACCCTGGCCCTGGGCCATGACCCCACGCCGTCGATCGACGACCGCAACCGCTTCGAGGCGCGGGAGGTCATCGGCGCCGCGCACCGCCTGGCGGCCATCGGCGACCGGGAGGATTTCCGCGCCTTCGTGCTGGCGGCGTCAGAGACCTCCACCCGGACCGAGGATTATGCGCTTCTGGTGGATCTCGCCCGCTCGGCCAATGATCCGGACCTGGGCCTGCGGGTGGCGCGGGCGGGCAATTATCACGGGTTCTACCTGCCGGAACGGGGCTATCCCGTGCTGGACACGCCTCAGCCCGCCGGCGCGGCGGAACCGGCCTTCATGCTGGCCATCGCCCGCCAGGAAAGCAGCTTCGATCCCCACGCCCGGTCCGGGGTCGGCGCCCGGGGGCTGATGCAGTTGATGCCGCCCACCGCGTCCCACGTGGCGCGCGGACTGGGCCTGAAATACTCCAGCGCCCGGCTGGACGATCCGCACTACAACATGACCCTGGGCGGGTATTTCCTCGGCCGGCTGACCAGCCAGTTCGGCGGGTCGTTCGTGCTGGCGGCGGCGGCCTACAATGCCGGCCCCGGCCGTCCGGCGGACTGGGTGAACACCTGCGGCGACCCGCGCAAGACCGGGGCGGACCCCACGGACTTCATCGAGTGCATCCCCTTCACCGAGACGCGGAACTACGTCATGCGGGTGATGGAGAACACCGCCATCTATCGCGCCCGGCTGCAGGGCGGTTCGGCGCCCCTGACCCTGGCGGAGGACCTGCGGCAGGGCAAGTGGGCGCCCCTGCCCACCATCGACTCGATCCTGTCAAACCTGTCCGACTGAGCGGTGTTCAGAGCCGGGCCAGCGCCCGCTGGAACACGCCCGGGTCCACATTGCCGCCGGACGCGACCACCACGGCGCAGCCTCCATCCAGGTTCAACCGCCCCAGCAGGGCCGCCGCCAGCCCCACGGCGCCGCCCGGTTCGATCACCAGTTTCAGGTGCAGGAAGGCCTGGCCCATGGCGTCCAGCACCTCGTCGTCCGTGGCGCTGACCGCGCCGGCCAGGCGGACGGCGTTGATCGGATATGTCAGCTCGCCGGGGATCGGCGCCATCAGGCTGTCGCACAGGGTCGGAGCGGCCGCCGCGTGGGCGGTGCGCCGGCCGGCGGCGAGGCTGAGGGCGTGATCATTGTACAGCGCCGGCTCCGCCACATAGATCCGAGCGGCCGGCGCGTGGGCGGCGACGGCGGTGGCCACGCCGGCCACCAGCCCGCCGCCGGAGGCGCAGGCGCAGACCACGTCGGGCGCCAGACCCAGTTCCGCCATCTGCGCAACGATCTCGAGGCCCACCGTTCCCTGCCCGCTGATGATGTCCGGATCGTCATAGGGCGGAACCAGAACTGCGCCGCGCTCGGCGGCGAGGCGCGCGCCCAGGGATTCGCGGTTGTCCTTGAGACGGTCGAAGAACCGCACCTCCGCCCCCAGGGCCCGGGTGGCGGCGATCTTGATGGCCGGTGCGTCGGAGGGCATCAGGATCAGGGCGGGACAGCCCACCAGCGCCGCCGCGGCGGCCACGCCCTGGGCGTGATTGCCCGACGAAAACGCCACGACGCCTGCCGGGCGCTGATCCGGCGAGAGGCGGCTCAGGCGGTTATAGGCGCCGCGGAACTTGAACGATCCCGTGCGCTGCAGGGGCTCGGCCTTGATGAACAGGCGCCCGCCGGCGCGGGCGTCGAGGGCGTCGTGGCGCAGCAGGGGCGTGCGCACGGCAAGACCCTCCAAGCGACCGGCCGCCGCCTCGATGTCCGCAAGGCTGACCGCCAGTGGGGGCGCGGACGCGCTCACGTCCGCTCTACCAGGCCGGAAAAGACCGCGTCCAGCATCAGCCGCACGAGGTCGTCCCGCTCGGCCCAGTCGAAGGTGGAGCGGCTGATCATCAGGGATACCAGCCCATGCGGCGCGGCCCACAGGACCTGGGCTGCGGCGTCGACGTCGGCGGTGCGCAGCCGGCCCGCATCGCGGATCTGCGCCACCGCTCCGCTGAACAGGTCGTAGCACTGCCGCCCGAGTTCGGAGAGGGTGGCCATCTTGTCGTCGGGGACGTCGGCGGGGATCGGGCAGAACACCAGCTGGTAGGCGTTGGGAAATTCGAAGCCGAAATGCACATAGGCCTCGAGCATGGCCCGCACCCGTTCCTCCGGATCCATGTCGCGGGCGGCCAGTTCGGTGTTCGCCGCGATCATCCGGGCGAAGGTTTCGCTGCAGATCTCCACGAGGATTTCGCTCTTGTCGCGGAAATGCATGTAGAGCGCCGTAGACGACACGCCCACCTCGTCGGCGATGCGCCGAATGGTCGCGCCCTCATAGCCGCATTCGACGAAGATGCGTTCCGCCGCCGCCAGAATTTCCGCCCGCCGCAGATGGCCGTGTCCCTTGGCTTTTCGCTGGGACTTCTGACCCACCCTGGCTGCCAGTTCGATCGAACTCACGCGCACTCCCTGTCCCTGTCGCCGCATCTTCCCCGGTCCTGAGATACGGCGATTGCCGCCAAAACGCAAAGTGCGCGCCTGTGTCGCGGTGACGGAGGTTGTCCACGGGCTGTGGACAACCTGTGGACGCTTATCCGCGCCCGGCGCCCGTCTAGGATGGCGGCCCGTCGTGGAGGGCGGGGGTGGCCGTGGGGCAGCCGGAGGAAACGCGCCAAGCCGTGCGGGCGACATCCGCAGCGCCGGGGCCCGCCTGCGCGGATCCCCGAAGGCGAGCGGCGGCGACGGGGCTGACCCGCGTCCAGGTCTGGCTTTTCGCGGTGCTGGTGACCCTTGCGGGCTGTCTGCTGGCGACCGGTCGACTTTGGGCGGTCCTGCGCGTGGGGGTGGGATTGGGCGTTCTCGCAGCCGCGGCGGTGCGACTGGCCGCCTGCGCCGTCCCGCCGCCGCCTCCACCTCGGCCGGAGCAGGCTCCGGACGGGGGCTGGCCGGTCTACACCGTCATCCTCGCGCTCTACCGCGAAGCCGAGATCACCCCCCAGCTGATCGCCGCCATCGCGGCCCTGGATTATCCGCGCAACCGGCTGCAGGTCATCGCTGCGGTGGAGGCGGACGACGTGGCCACCGTGTCCGCCTGCTGGCGGGCGGGGCGCGCCCTGGGCCTCGAGCTGGCCTTTGCGGAGGGTGACGCGCCCCGGACCAAGCCCCGGGCGCTGAATGCGGCGCTCACCCGCACGCGGGGGGATCTGGTGGTTGTCTATGACGCCGAAGACCGACCGCATCCGCTCCAGCTGCGGGAGGCGGCGCTGGCCTTCGCCCAGGCGGGGCCGCGGGTCGCCGTGCTGCAGGCGCCGCTGCGGATCGCCGACGCTCCCGGCCTGCGGGAGCTACAGCACCAGTTCCGGCTCGAATACGCGGCCCTGTTCGACGTTCTGTTGCCGTTCCTCGCCCGCGTCGGCCTGCCCTTCCCCCTCGGCGGCACGAGCAACCATATCCGCCGCGAGGTCCTCCGGGAGCTCGGCGGCTGGGACCCCTGGAACGTGACGGAGGATGCGGATCTGGGGTACCTGATCGTGCGGGCCGGATATCGCGCCGACGTGATCCGCCTGCCGACGCTGGAGACTGCGCCGCACAGGACCCAGGCCTGGATCGCCCAGCGCGCCCGCTGGCTGAAGGGGCACATGCAGACCTTCGGGGTGCACAGCCGCGACCTGCGGGCGCTGGGCTGGCGCGGCGCGGCGTCCCTCGTCCTGTGCCTCGGCTTCGGCGTGGCGTCGGCCGGACTGCAGGGGCCGGTGGCGCTGTGGCTCCTCTGGGTCGGCGCGCCGATGGCCGTCGGCCTGGGCGGCCCGGGGCTGGCGCCCTTTGACGCTCTGGTCCTGGGTCTGGGGTGGAGCAGCGCCCTGGCCTGCATGGCGGTGGGCGTGCGGCGCGCGGGCGGAGACCTGCGCTGGCGCAGCCTGGCCCTGGCGCCGGCCTTCTGGGCCCTGCAGTCCGTCGCGCTGGCCCGCGCCCTGTGGCAGCTGCGCACCTGCCCGCACCACTGGGACAAGACCGACCACAGCCCCGATCCCGTCGGGGCGATCCGCCGGCGGCCACTGGACGGGACGGCGGAGTCTGGCCTATCTGGCGGCGGTGAGCAGCTCCCTTCCCTTCCTTTCCGCCGAGGCGACGACGCTTCGCACCGTCCCATGGGATGACTACGCCCTGCTGGACAGCGGCGGCGGTCGAAAGCTGGAGCGCTATGGCCGCGTCACTGTCGTGCGACCGGAACCCCAGTGCTGGTGGGCGCCGCGGCGGCCTCCCGCGGCCTGGGACGGGGCCGATGCGGTCTTCGATCCCTCCGATGAGGAGGACGCGGGCCGCTGGCGGTTTCCCGGTCGCCCGCCGGCGGAGAGCTGGGCGCTACGCTGGGGCGATGTTCGCTTCACTGCGCGGCTGACGCCGTTCCGTCACCTGGCCTTCTTCCCCGAGCAGGCGGCCAACTGGGCGTGGCTCGACCGCGTCGTGCGCCGCCGGGTGGCCGCCGGCGGTCCGCCGCCCCGGATCCTGAACCTGTTCGGCTATACCGGGGTGGCGAGCCTGGCGTGCGCCGCCGCCGGCGCGGCGGTCACCCATGTGGACGCCTCGAAGAAGGCGATCGGCTATGCGCGGGAGAACGCCCAGCTGTCCGGGCTGGCCGACGCCCCCGTCCGCTGGATCTGCGAGGACGCCCGCCGCTATGTCCAGCGGGAGCTGAAGCGCGGGTCCCTTTATGACGGGGTGATCCTCGACCCGCCCAAATACGGCCGCGGACCGACGGGCGAGGTGTGGCGCCTGTTCGAGGACCTGCCGGAGCTGGCAAGGTCCTGCGCGCGGCTGCTGGCCCCGGATGCGGACTTTCTGTTGCTGAACGCCTACGCCGCGCGGGTGTCGGGCCTGGCGCTGGCGCACCTCGTCTCCGGCGACCTTGCGGACCGGGGCGGCCGCATCGACTGGGGGGAGCTTGCCCTGTGCGAGGGGGGCGCCGACGGCCGCGCCATCGGCCTGTCCTTCTTCGCCCGCTGGCTGAGCGCCGCCTCCGCGGGCGCCGAACCGGATCCGCGCCCATGAACCGCCCGCCCGTTCGCCAGATCAACTCCCTCGCCAATCCCGTGGTGAAGGCCGCCCGCGGCCTGCACCTGCGCAAGGAGCGCGAGGCCAGCGGCCAGTTCCTGGCGGAAGGCCTCAAGATCGCCGCCGAGGCCATGGACCTGGGTCGCGCGCCCCGGGTGCTGATGTTCGGCCCTGACGCCGCGGACCACCCCCTGCTGCGCAAGCTGGCGGGATTCACGGCGGACCGGGGCGGCGACGTGGTCGAGGTGACGCGGGAGATTCTCGAGAAGGTGTCCCGCCGGGACAATCCCCAGACCGTTGTGTCGATCTTTGATCAGGTGTTCGGGGATCTGGAGGCGCTGGCGCCCGCCGCGGCCAGCTGCTGGGTCGCGCTTCAGGCCGTGCGGGACCCCGGCAACCTGGGCACCATCGTGCGCACGGCGGACTCCGCCGGCTGCGGCGGCGTGATCCTGGTGGGAGAGTGCTGCGACCCCTATTCGGTTGAGGCGGTCCGCGCCACCATGGGGTCGATCTTCGCCGTCCCGATCTACAAGGCGAGTGTCGAGGCGTTCACGGCGCTTCGCCAGCGCTGGAGCGGCGCCGTCATCGGCACCCTGCTCACCGCGACCCACGACTTCCGCGCCGCCCCCTACCGGGCGCCGAACCTCATCCTCATGGGCAATGAGCAGCAGGGCCTGCCCCCGGACCTGGCCGCCCTGTGCGATGTCAATGTGAAGATCCCCATGCGCGGCCGAGCGGACAGCCTCAACCTCGCTGTGGCCACCGGGGTGATGATCTACGCTGCCACCTAGGTTCCGCGGGGCTTGGCCCGGGTGGTGGGCGCCGCCGCAGCCGGGTCCTCCGGCCATGGATGCCGGGGATAGCGCCCCCGCATCTCAACGCGGACCTCCTGCCAGGACCCGGCCCAGAAGCCCGGCAGGTCCCGGGTGATCTGGATCGGCCGGTGCGCCGGCGAGGTCAAGGCCAGCGTCAGGGGAACCCGCCCCTCCCCCACCATGGGATGGCGGGTCAGTCCGAACAGCTCCTGCACGCGGACCTCCACCCGGGGCCCGCCCTCTGCGCCGTAGTCGATCCGGTGCGACGGCCCGGCCGGGGTGGTCAGACGCTCCGGCGCCAGTCGGTCGAGGCGTCGCAGTCTGTCCCATCCGATCCGGTCGCGCAGGACGGCGTCCAGGGCGGCGGCGGTCGCGCCCTTCAGCCCGCCGACCTCCAGAAGCGGTGCAAGCCAGTCTCCGGCTGTGTCCGCCAGCGCCGCGAAGGACAGGTCCGGCCAGTCCCCATCGGGCGCGATCCCGGCGGCGAAGGCGACCCGCCGTCGCAGGTCCAGCGCGGCCTCGCCCCAGTCGAGGCTGTCCAGCCCTGCGGCCAGGACATGCTCGAGCAAGGCGCCGGCCAGACGCTTGCGGTCCGGGCGTTCGACGACCTGATCCGCCAGCACCAGTTCGCCGATCCGGGTCTGGCGGCGCATCCGGGCGCGACCGGCGGCGTCGATCTCGATCATCTCCCGATGCTCCAGCTGGTCGTCGAAGGCCTCCGCCATGGCCGCCGGGTCCAGGGGCGCCGCCAGGGTGATGCGATCCGCCGCCTGACCGGTCCCGACCAGCTCCGCCACCGCCAGCCACGGATGGCGCGCGAGGGGGTCGGCGGGATCGATCTGCGCGCCGCGGCCGCTGGCCAGGCGGTAGGCCCCGCCCCTGGCGTCCCGCTGCTGGGCGATCCGGTCGGGAAAGGCGTGCGCCACGAGCAGGCCGATGTCGCCGCCGCGCGACGATATCGGCGCTTTCCCCCCTTTGGCGGACGCTCTGGCGGCCGTCTGGGTCCATCGCGCGGCCATCTGCCGCACATCCCGGGCGCGCGGCGCGCCGTCGGCCTGGAAGCGTCTCAGCCGCTCCGCGAGATCGGCGGACGCGCCGCCTAGCCCGCGCTCGGTGAGCAGCGCCGCCAGTTGCGCCGCGATGTCCCCCTGCCCGGACGCGGTTCCCCGCACCACCATGTCAGCCAGGCGGGGGGGCAGAGGCAGGGCCGCCAGCCGCCGTCCATGATCCGACAGGGCACCCTCCGCCGTCAGGGCGCCCAGCCGCTGCAGCAGGGCGCGACCTTCCTGGAACGCGCCGGCGGGAGGCGGATCGAGCAGGGCCAGGCCCGACGCGTCCCGCGCGCCCCATTCAGCCAGGGCCAGGGCCAGGCCGGACAGGTCACATTCCCGGATCTCCGGCGTGGCGAAGGGAGGCAGGGCGCGGGTTTCCGGCTCGTCCCACAGGCGGTAGCAGACGCCGGGCTCGGTCCGGCCGGCGCGACCGCGGCGCTGATCGGCGCCCGCCCGGCTCACCCGCACGGTCTCCAGCCGGGTCAGACCCGTGGCCGGCTGATAGCGCGGAACCCGGGCCAGCCCGCTGTCGATCACCACGCGCACCCCCTCGATGGTCAGGCTGGTCTCGGCGATGGAGGTGGCCAGCACCACCTTGCGCCAGCCCTCCGGCGCCGGAAGGATGGCGGCGTCCTGCTCGCCGGGCGGCAGGGCGCCGTAGAGGGGCGCAACCCGGACCCGCTCCGGCAGCCCGCCGTCGTCCAGCTCCCGCGCGACACGCTGGATCTCCCCCTGTCCCGGAAGAAAGACCAGCAGCGAACCGGCTTCCGCCGCCAGGGCCCGTCGGATGACCCGGGCGACCTGGGCCTCCATCCGCAGGGCCGGGTCGCGGCCCACATGGCGGGTCTCCACCGGAAAACTGCGCCCCTCGCTCCGGATCACCGGGGCGTCGCCCAGCAGGCTGGCGACCGCCGCGCCGTCGAGGGTCGCCGACATGACCACCAGCCGCAGGTCGTCGCGCAGCACCGCCTGAGTGTCCCGGGCGAAGGCCAGACCGAGGTCGGCGTCGAGGCTGCGCTCGTGGAACTCATCGAAGATCACGGCGCTGACCCCGGCGAGGGTCGGGTCCGCCAGGACCATCCGGGTGAAGACGCCCTCGGTGACCACTTCGATCCGCGTCCGGTCGGAAACGAGGGTCTGGAAGCGGACCCGCAGACCCACGGTCTCTCCGACGCGCTCCCCCAGGCTCTGCGCCATCCGCGCCGCAGCGGCCCGGGCGGCCAGACGCCGGGGCTCCAGCAGGATGATGCGTCCCCCCTGCGCCCAGGGCGCATCCAGCAACGCCAACGGCACGCGGGTGGTCTTGCCCGCTCCCGGCGGCGCCACCAGCACCAGACAAGGCGTTTCGGCCAGGGACGCCGCCATTTGCGGCAGGATCGGCTCAATCGGCAGCATGCGGACGTTGGCGCCTTCCAAGATTCACCCGCTGCGCGCAGGACCGTTGCGTCACGACCTAAGGCTCACTAACGTCGCTCCGTACAGTTCCGCGCGACGGCAGTAGGCCCGCGCCGAGGGGGATCCGATGTCAGATACCGCCGCCCGACCACCAGGCAACCGGCTATTTCAGAAAAAATCCATCGAGCACATCCAGAGGGAAGCCGCCCGCAGCGAGCTGAAGCGCAGCCTGGGCCCCTGGAACCTGGTCAGCCTGGGCGTCGGGGCCATCATCGGCGCGGGAATCTTCGTGCTGACGGGTCAGGTCGCGTCCGGCAACGCCGGGCCGGCGATCATGCTGTCGTTCGTGGTGGCGGGCGTCGCCTGCGCCTTCGCCGGCCTGTGCTATGCGGAGCTGTCGTCCACCATGCCGGTGTCCGGCTCGGCCTACACCTACGCCTACGGCACCCTGGGGGAGGTGTTCGCCTGGATCATGGGCTGGCTTCTGGTGCTGGAATACGGGGTCGCCGCCTCCACCGTGGCGGTGGGATGGGCGGGCAACGTGGTCAGCCTGCTGCACGATTTCGGCGTGGACTTTCCAAGCATCACCCTCAACGGCATGCCCAAGCCGCAGTGGGCGACCCCGCTGCTGGCCGCCCAGCCCAACGGCCTGGGCCAGCTGACCTTCCAGCTGACCGGCACCGCCAACCTCGTGGCGGCCTTCGGCATCGCCCTGGTGACCCTGCTGCTCGTGGTCGGTGTCAGCGAGTCGGCGCAGGTCAACAACGTCATCGTGGTGATCAAGCTGCTGGTCCTGATCGCCTTTGTCGGCATCGGCGTCGCCTATATCAACCCGAAGAACTGGGTTCCCTTCATCCCGCCGAACACGACGGGCAAGTTCGGGGAGTTCGGCCTGAGCGGCATCCTGCGGGGCGGCTCGATCATCTTCTTCGCCTATGTGGGCTTCGAGGCCGTCTCCACTGCGGCGGCGGAAGCCAAGAACCCCAGCCGGGACGTGCCCATCGGCATCCTGGGCGCCCTGGTCCTCTGCACCATCATCTACATGGCGGTGGCGGCGGTGATGACCGGCGTCGTGCCCTACAAGGACCTGGCCGACCCGGCCCCCATCGCGGTGGCCATCGACCGGATGAACCCGACCTGGGCGCGGGTGCCCTTCGCCGGCAACGCGGCCCACTATCTCAACCTGGTGTCGGTGGCGATCAAGATCGGCGCCGTGACGGGCCTGTCCTCGGTGATGCTGGTGCTGAGCTACGGCCAGACCCGGATCTTCTACACCATGGCGAGGGACGGTCTGCTGCCCAAGGCCCTGGCCGTGATCCACGACAAGTTCCGCACGCCATGGATCGGCACCCTGTTCCTCGGCTGCTTCATCGCCGTCGCGGCGGCGTTCCTGCCCATCGACCTGCTGGGCGATCTCGTGTCCCTGGGCACGGCGCTGGCCTTCTCCATCGTCTGCCTGTCGGTGATCTATCTGCGCATCACCCATCCGGAAATGGAGCGTCCCTTCCGCGTGCCGGGCGGGATCGCCACCGCCGTGCTGGGGATCATCTCATGCATGGCGCTGGCGGGCTTCAATCTCTGGCCGATGGTCCAGAAGGCGCTGGACCACGATCCGATCCCGCTGGAGATCCTGGTGGTCTACTGCATCATCGGCGCCCTGGTGTACGGTCTTTACGGGTACTGGAACTCCAAGCTCGGCCGTGGTGAGGAAATCATCGAGGCCGACGCCAATCCGATGGAGCCGCCCCACCATCACTAGACCTTGACGAACACTGCACCCGCCGGGGTCTCCGCGGCGGGTGCGGTGGTTCACCTGGCGTATGTTTCAAGCCTGACACTGCAAGGCCATTTCGGTTTCACAATGACAGGGCCATATGTGCGGATGACGATGTCTCAAAGCACCGCGCCTGACAGTTCGGCCGACAGCGCGGCCAATGCCCACATCCTTCTGGTCGACGACGATCCCGGTATCCGCGACGTGATCTCCGAGTTCCTCGGCCGCCACGGCTTTTCCGTGGACGTGGCGCCGGACGGCGCCGGTCTGGGCCGCGCCCTCGCCGCCCGCCGCCCCGACATCATCGTGCTGGACGTGATGCTGCCGGGGGAA
The DNA here is from genome assembly GCA_903851655.1 of uncultured Caulobacterales bacterium. GTDB lineage: Bacteria > Pseudomonadota > Alphaproteobacteria > Caulobacterales > Caulobacteraceae > CAIMFV01. Next base: position 9,096 of record CAINOV010000317.1, on the reverse strand, counting down.
GACGGCCTCAGCCTGTGTCGCAAGCTGTCCAGCGCCGACGGCCCCCCGGTGATCATCCTGTCGGCCATGGGCGACGAGACGGACCGGATCGTGGGGCTCGAGCTGGGCGCCGACGACTATCTGCCAAAACCCTGCAACCCCCGCGAACTGCTGGCGCGGATCAAGGCGGTGCTGCGCCGCCGCAGCGAGAGCCGCGGCGCGGTCAGCCTGTCCGCCGCCTGTGAGTTCGCCGGCTGGCGGTTCGACATGGTGCGGCGGGAGCTGCGGTCTCCGGACAATGTGCTGGTCAATCTGTCGGCGGGGGAGTTCTCGCTGCTGCGGGTGTTCGTGGAGCGACCCCAGCGGATCCTGACCCGGGACCAGCTGCTCGACCTCGCCCGCGGGCCGGAGTCGGACGCCTATGACCGGGCGATCGACGTGCAGATCAGTCGGCTGCGTCGCAAGCTGAATGACGGCGATGGCGGCGGAGAGCTGATCCGCACCATCCGCAACGAGGGCTATGTGTTCAATGCGGCGGTGGTGCGCCGTTGACCGTCCGGGACGCCGCGCCGTCGCCCGCCCGCCGGTGGCGCCCGCCCCTGGCCACGCAGGTGCTGGCGCTGGTCATCGTGTCCCTGACCGCCGCCATCGGGGTGCACGCCACGGTGGCACTGATGATCCCGCCGCCGCCGCCGGAGGTCTACCGGATCAGCGAGATCGCCGCGGCCCTGCGGACGCCGGGACGCGACCTGACATCCCGCACCGGCCATCAGTTGCTGGCGGCCCGCACTCACAAGCGCACTGCGCCGAACCCCCAGGAAGACCGGCCCGTGCGCCTCGAGCGCTGGCTGACCCACGAACTGGCGACCCAGCTGCCGGCGGCGGAAGCCTCCGTGAACGTCATCCTGCCGCCCAACGCCAACGCCTTCGGTCGACGCTACGTCCGCACCATGCGCTCGCAGTTTACCGTGGATCCCGGACCGATGCCGCCGCCCCCCGGAGCGCTCTCCGGAGCGCCCGCTGGGCCGCCGCCCGCCATGGCGCCCCCGGGGGGCGCGCCAGCCGCCGGACAGCCGCCCCGGGGTCCGGCGGCGGACCGGACGTTTGGCGATGACCTCGATCGCCGACACGATCTCCACCCCCGCGTCGGGACAGATGACCATGCGCGGATGCATGGGGATCCGTTCATCATCGCCCCCTTCATCGCCGAAGTGCAGGCCGCGGACGGGACGTGGTCGTCGCTGAACGTGCGGGAGACCGCCCCGTTTGCGGACTGGCGTCAGCGTGTGCTGCTGGGCTTCGCCCTGTCGGTTCTGCTGCTGTGCCCCGTCGCCTATCTGTTCGCCCGGGGCCTCGCCGCTCCGATCGCCGGCTTCGCCCGGGCGGCGGAGCGCCTCGGACGGGATCCCGGCGCGCCGCCTCTGGACGTGCAGGGCCCCGCGGAGATCGCGTCAGCGGCCCTCGCCTTCAACCAGATGCAGGACCGGATCCGACGCTACGTGCAGGACCGGACCGCCCTGATCGGTTCGGTGGCGCATGACCTCCGCACGCCCCTGACCCGGCTGCGCTTCCGGATCGAACAGGCGCCGGAGGGTCTGCGGGAAAAGCTGGCGTCGGACATCGACGAGATGGAGGCGATGATCGCCTCCACCCTCGCCTTCGTCCGCGACGCCAGCCAGCCGGCCGTCCGTCACAGCCTGGAGCTTCGGTCCCTGGTCAGCGGCGTGGTTGAGGAGATGGCCGAGGTGGGGGCCGAGGTGACGATCGAGCCGGGCGTCGACCTGCAGATCGAAGCGGACGCGCTGGGTCTGCGACGGGTCGTGGCCAATCTGATCGCCAACGCCGTGAAGTTCGGCACCGAGGCCCGGGTGCGGGCGGTCAGCGATGCTGCGGGAACCCACGCCGTGATCGAAGTGGACGACAACGGGCCGGGCCTGCCGGCGGAAGAACTCGAGCGGATGTTCGAGCCCTTTGTCCGGATCGAGACGTCGCGCAATCGCGCCACCGGCGGCGCCGGCCTGGGGCTTGCGGTCGTGCGGACCGTGGCGCGGGCCCATGGCGGAGACGCCCAGTTGCTGAACCTGCCCGAGGGCGGGCTTCGCGCCCGCGTGGTCCTGCCCCTGGCCGCCGCTGATCTCTATTCCAGGAGTTGACGCCGTGTCGCTGACGCTGCGGCGCATGGGCGCCCTGGGCCCCGCCCTGACCCTGACAGGCCTGTTGCTGACCGGCTGCGCCGGCTCGCCCCCGCCAGACGACGACGCCCGCCGCGGCAGCCATCGACCGCCTCCTGGCATGGAGGGAATGACCTTCGGCGGGGCCGATTCGCCCGACGGGCGCCGCGGCGGGCTGAACCTGTTCATCAGTCCCATGGGCGAACCCTTCCGGGGTCGTCGGGACGATCCCTATCCGGTGGCCGCCTGGTTCGCCCGGGTCAACGCCAGCCACTCCGGCGAGGTCACGGAGGCGGAGTTCGTCGCCGACGCCGATCGGTTCTTCGACCAGCTCGACGCCAATCATGACGGCGTCATCGACGGGTTCGAACTGACCGACTACGAGCGGGTGATCGCGCCGGAGATCAATCCCCAGATCCGCGGCCTGCGGGCGGGGGAAGGCATGGACCCCAGCCTGACCTTCGACGAGCACGAGGGCCAGCCGTCTGGTCGCGGCCGGGGTCGCAGCGGCGGCGGCGGCGGCGGAGACCGCGGCGGCGGCGCGCGGGACATTGCCGGGGATCTCGCCCATCAAGGCGCCGCCAATTTCAGCCTGCTGCCGGATCCGGAGCCGGTTGCGTCCGCCTCGGCGTCCCTGAACGGGCGGATCAGCCGCGACGAATGGCGCGACGCCGCGCATCGACGGTTCCAGCGCCTGCTCAGCCCCGGTCACGACACCCTGACGCTTGCGACCCTGCCCAAGACCGCCGTCCAGCTGGTGCTGGAACAGCGTCGCCGGCAAAAGGCGGAGTCCGACGCCCGCAGGCCTCCCTCCGGTCGCCCCCCGGGTCCGGACTAGGCCCGGACTAGGTGCGGCTCACGAGATCAGGCTGGCGATGATGTTGATGCCCAGGGCCAGCACCATCGTGTTGAACAGGAACGACAGACAGGCGTGGATCGTCACCAGGTTGCGGAAGCGGGTGTTGGCGATGCCGAAGTCCGACCCCTGGCTGGTGGCGCCGATGCAGATGGCGACATACAGGAAGTCGCGGTAGGTCGTGGGGGCGTCGCCCACGAACTGGATCCCCCCCGCCATGCTCCGGTCCTTGTCCGTGCCGCCGATCCAGCGGTGCGCGTAGTGCAGGGTGAACAGACCCTGCACCACCAGCCAGCTGAGGATCAGGGTCGCCGCGGACAGGCCCAGCACGACCCACGGCGGGATGGCGTCATGCATCGCCGATCCGGCCTTGCCCTCCTTCAGGGCCATGACGATGGCGGCCAGGCTGGCGATGACCGACGACAGGATCAGGGTGAAGAATACGCCCCGGTTCTCGTCCTCCATGTCGGCGCGACGACGCATGGTCTCCCCGTCGTCGAACAAGAGCGCGTGATAGGTGGTGACGACGAACCACAGGGCGGCGCTGTCCCAGCCGATCAGCCCCGAAGTGGCCGGACGCACCCCAAGCCTGTGCGCCAGGAACCCGGCCGCCGCGCCCAGCGCCACGGCGCTCAGGGCCCGCCAACGGCACCGCAGGAGATGGACGAATCTTTGCATTCCCATGAGCCCCTGGTCGTCACGCCAACTGCGCCGCATCCGTGCCTCGAATATCGGCTGATTCGCGGGGTTGCTGGGCCGTCCGGAGGCCGAAAGGCCCGGCGCGCGCCCAATCGGCGACAGCTCTTGCGCCGCGCGGCGTTGCCAGCGAGGTTGGTCCTTGAACACGGACAGGGACAAGGACACCCCCACGCATGTCGCGGCATTTCACTCTGCTGATCCTGCTCGGGATGGCGTTGGGCCTGGGGGCCGGCTGGGTGGCTCATGACAGCCTCGGGAAGGCCGAGACCACCGAACTCGCCGGCTATCTGGGACTGGTCACCTGGACTTTCCTGACCCTGATCAAGATGGTCATCGCGCCGCTGGTCTTCAGCACCCTCACCGCCGGGGTCGCCCATATGGGCGGCGGGGCGGCGGCGGGGCGGGTCGGCGTCAAGACCGTGGGCTGGTTCATCGTCGCCGGCGTCATTTCCCTGGGCATTGGTCTGACCATGGCGACGCTGCTGCAGCCCGGGGTGGGCCTGCACCTGCCGCCGCCGCCGGCGGACGCCGCGGCGGTGAAGGCCGATCTCACCCTCAAGGGCTTCCTGGCCCATGTGATTCCGGCGTCGATCATCGACGCCATGGCCAGGAACGAGGTGCTGGAGATCGTGGTGTTCGCCCTGTTCGTGGGCGCCGCGATAGGCCAGCTGGGTCCGCGGGCGGCCGGAGTGCTGGACCTGCTGGGCCAGGTGGCCGCCGTGATGCTCAAGGTGACCGAGACCGTCATGACCTTGGCGCCCTTTGCGGTGTTCTCGGCCATTGCGGCCACCGTCGCCGTGCATGGCGTCGAGGTGATCGGGGTCTACGCCAAGTTCGTCGGCGGGTTCTATCTGTCGCTGGCGATCCTGTGGGCCGTGTTGCTGGCGGCGGGCGCCGCGGCCATCCGCGGGCGTCTGCCCGGATTGCTGGGCTCGATCCGCCAGCCCGCCCTGATCGCCTTTTCCACGGCCAGTTCCGAGGCCGCCTATCCCGGGCTGCTGGAGGGACTGCAGCGGTTCGGCATCTCCCGCCGGGTGGTGAGCTTCGTCCTGCCCCTGGGCTACAGCTTCAATCTCGACGGCTCGATGCTGTACACCACCTTCGCCTGCCTGTTCATCGCCCAGCTCTACGGGATCGACCTCACCCTGACCCAGAAGCTGACCCTGGCGGCCATGCTGATGGTCACCTCCAAGGGGATCGCCAGCGTGCCCCGGGCGTCGCTGGTGGTGATCGCTGCGATCCTTCCCTATTTCCACATTCCTGAGGCGGGGCTGCTGCTGGTGCTCGGTGTCGACCAGTTCCTCGACATGGGGCGCAGCGCCACCAACGTGATCGGCAACTCCATCGCCGCCGCCGCCGTGGCGGGATGGGAGGGAGAGCTTGGCCCGGCTCTGGCCGAGGACGCCGATGTCCTCAGCTGACGCGTTGCCAAGCGGGGAAAACCCGTCTATTCCAACCGACCCCAGAGGTGACGTGGCCGAGTGGCTGAAGGCAACGGTTTGCTAAATCGTCATACCCCCTAAAGGGTATCCAGGGTTCGAATCCCTGCGTCACCGCCAATCTCCTGAAGCCGTTGCGGCCCCCGACCCGCCCGCCCCTCACCGGGGCGGCGCAAGCAGGACCGGTTGCGCGGCGCTGGGGAACTTGCCGGTGGGGTCGGGCCCCAGCACCATCCCCTGGTTCGAGCCCCAGCCATACAGCCGGCCGTCGTCGCCCAGGGCGACGCAATGGTACGCTCCGCAACTGATGTCCACATAGGCCACGTCCTGGGGCCGGGCCCCTCGCAGGGTCTGGGTCGGGCGCAGCACGTCGTGATCCGGCGTCTGGCCGTCGCCGGCGGATCCCATGTGGCTCTTGCCCCAGCACCAGGCGTCGCCCGCCTGGCTCAGGCCGCAGGACACGTTGGCGATCTGGCCCATGGACAGCGCCTTGAACGGGCCCGAGCCGGACTGGTCCGCCGCCAGCCACGCCTTGCTGATCAGGAACGGCGCCTGTCCCCGTCCGTAGCGCGCGCCGAAGGCCCGGCCGGCGCAATAGGTCTGGCCGTTGCTGTCGAGGGCGCAGGTGAAATCATCGGACAGGACCGCGGTCAGGGGCGCTCCCGTCCGGTCCCCGGTCTCGAACTTCGCCGGAGGATAGACGCCGCCCCAGCAGTCGGCGTCACCGCCAGCGACGATGCAGCCGCCATTGGTCGAAGCGGCGACGGACTCGATCTTGCCGGCGCCCTGTGCCGGGTCCCGGGCCGCCAGCATCGGCAAGTCCTTGAAGACGTTGGTCCGGATGGGCCCCGCCTGAGGGATTTGCTGCGCCCAACCCCAGCAATAGAGCTCGCCCGCGGACGTTCCGGCGCAGGCTGTAGAGGGCCCCACCGCGATCGCAGCCGCCGTCCCGCCCGGCAGCGTCACCTGCACGGGGGGCTGCGCCGTCTGCGGCGCCGGCGGGGTGATCGCCCGGCCCAGGGGCACGTGCGGACCGCCCGATCCGAAACAGTGCACCGTTCCAGCCTCGGTCAGGGCGCAGGCGGCGAAGGTTCCCATGGCGACGTCTGCGATCCGGGCGCTGGCCGGAATGTCGCCCGGGGCGATGCGCTGGGGCGCCGGAACCGCCGGCTGCCACGCGGTTGCGGGGTATGGCAGGGTCCAGAGGTTCTGGCCCCAGCAATAGATCCCGGTCCGGGCGTCATCCACGGCGCAGGCGCGGTTGCCCACGGTCCTCGCCAGTTTGGAAAAACCGGTCACGGTCACCGCGAAGGTCTGACGCGCCGAGCCGCGCACGCCGGTCACCGTCGCGGTTCCCCGGCGAATCAGGGTGACCCGGCCCTGGGCGTCGACGCTGGCCACTGCGGGGTTGCTGCTGGTCCAGCTGGCCGGCCCGGTTCCGGGGGGCGACGGCGCCTGGGCCATCCGGCCGTACAGCGCCGTCACGCCCTGGGCCGGCGCCGGGGACGCCGCCGGAGCCGCGGCGCAGGACACGCCCTGCAGCACGACCAGCAGCGCCAGCCACGCGAGTCCCGTGGCGATCCATCCGAGCCTGTGTCCCACCCTGAGGTCCTCCCCTGCTCCTGCGTGGCTAGCGCGGCGCCAAGCCAGGATCAACTAGTCTAACGGGAATTGCGGCGAAGTCAGGGACGTCAGAGGGCCGGCGCCACGGCGGCGCCCAGATAGGTCTCCTGCACATAGGCCAATGGCCGGCCCGCGGCGTCCTCCACGAGGGTCCGATGGCGGAACAGGCCCTCCCCCGACGCCGGGGGCGCGCCGGAGCCCGCCCACAGCCACTCGACTCCCAGATTGATCCGGTGCGGCCCCAGGGGCAGGATCACCCGTCCAAAGGATGTGTCCGTGGTGTCCAGCGTCTGGTTCATGGACAGGGACAGCCGCGCCGGGACGTACCAGTTGTCAGCCTCCGACAGCACGTGTCCGCCACAGGTCAGCCGAACGCGACGATAGGCGACGGGTTCGTCGGGCGACACCTGGAGTCGATCCCGCACCGCCTGGGGGGGCGGCTGCGCGACACCGGGGGCCCGGACCGCGACCACCCGCGCCGGATCCGCCAGCCTGCGCCGGGCGCACCAGCTCTCCAGCGTCAGCGTCGCGCTGTCGCCGGCCAGCAGGGCGGCGTTGAGCGCCTGCATCAGGGCCGCCGGACTTTCGGGCGTTGGCGTCAGCACCGTCAGGGCGGCGGCCAGGGCGGCCCCGACCACGGCTAAACCCCCGCCGCCGCCGCGGGCCGCGCCCGCATGGCGTCGGCCCAGTGCAACAGATGGGGCGTCGTCTCTGGGATGGCGAAGCGGGCCATCCGGGCGAAGTCGAAGGCGATGAAGGCGACGATGTCGGCCATGGTCAGCCGGTCCCCGGCCATGAAGGCGTTCGCGGCCAGCTGTCGGTCGAAGAATTTCAGGGACCGCTCCGCCGCCTGGCGGTTGCGGTCCGCCATCTCCGCCGACTGCTGCTCCAGGGCGGCCAACGCCGGATGGGAGTGCCGGACGGTCAGCATCAGCGGCGTCGCCAGCATCATCTCGGCCCGCCGGGTCCACATCTCGATGATGGCCGTTTCCTCCGCCGTGCGGCCGAACAGGTTGGGCTCGGGATGAAGGCTCTCGAGATACCGGCAGATGGCGACGGATTCGGTGATCACTGCGCCGTTGTCCAGCTCCAGGGCCGGCACATTGGCGATCCCGACCTTGGCGAGGAACGCCTCGGTGCGGTGGTCGCCCTTGAACAGGTCCACATCCGCCATCTCGATGTCGGTGACCCCTTTTTCCGCCAGCACCCAGGCGACGCGCCGGGGGTTGGGCGCGCGGCGGCTGAGAAAGACCTTCATGGGGTTGCTGTCCTGCTGTGGGGGGATGTCATGGTTCAGGTGATGGCGAACAGGGCCGGCGGCGCCAGGCCGACGATCGCGGCGGTAAGGCAGGTGGCGAGGAAGCCGGCCACCAGCGCCTTCCAGGCCAGGCCGATGATCTCCTTGCGCCGCTGCGGCGCCAGGACGCCGAAGCCGGTGACCGTAATGCCCACCGAAGCGACATTGGCGAAGCCGCACAGGGCATAGGTCATGATGATCCGGGAATGCGGCGACAGGGGGCCGGTGGCGAAGTTGGCCAGGTCGATGAAGGCGGTGAACTCGGTCAGCACCAGCTTGACGCCCAGGAGGCCGCCCGCCGCATGGGCCTCCTCCCACGGCACGCCGATGGCGAAGGCCAGGGGCTGGAACAGATAGCCCAGTCCGCGCTCCACCGTCACCGGCTGACCGGCGATCGGGGGGATGATGGTCAGCATCTTGTCCAGCAGCGCGATGAAGGCCACGAACACGATCAGGGTGGCGGCGACGTTCAGGACGACGGTCAGCCCGTCGCCGGTGCCGCGGATCACCGCGTCGATGGCGCTGTCATAGTTCCGCGCATCATCCGGCTGGACGTCATCGACGACCTCGGTCCGGTCCGCCGGCACCATGATCCGCGCCAGGAGCACCCCCGCCGGCGCGGAGATGATCGAGGCGGTGAGGATGTGCGCGCCGGCATTGGGCAGGATGTCCTTCAGGATCGTCACATAGGCGACCATGGTCGAGCCCGACACGCAGGCCAGTCCCACCGACATCAGGGTGAACAGCTCCGACCGGGTCAGCCGGTCCAGATAGGCGCGGATGAAGATCGGCCCCTCGACCTGACCCATGAAGATGGTCGCCGCCGTCGCCAGGGCCGGCGGGCCGCGCAGCCCGAGGGTCTTCTGGAACACAATCCCAAAGCCGCGGGTGATCCATTTGAGGATCTTCCAGTGCCACAGGAGGGACGACAGGGCGCAGACCACCAGGATCACCGGCAGCACCCGGAAGGCGAACACGAACACCGCCTGGGGCCGGGTCAGGGCGTAGGGCGCGTCCGCCTGGCCCGCCAGG